>JBMSNZ010000150.1:0-4860 GCA_049421965.1 Erythrobacter sp. | reverse complement strand
CTGGGTAGGCACGAGCTTGGCAAGGTCATAATCGAGCGGAAGCATCTCGCCCGGGGCCAGATCGCGCGCCGTCGCTGCGGCGGGCTGGCGCTGTGCCTCGCGCGGGCTGCTGCCTTCGATCAGCGACGCAAAAGCTGCGGCAAAGCCCGTCGCAGATGAAGCATTGGCAGAGGTTGTGACGCCGGGCAGGGCAATCCCCAATTGCGCGATGGCCTCATGCCTCTCGGCGAGGCTGGCCAGTTCTTCAGGCGGTACCGGCTGCGCGCGCGGCAGGTCGAGCCGCAGCGGATAGGAACCGAGATATCCGACGCTGTCCTGCCCCGCCACGAGTGGGCGGGAACCCGCAGGGGGCAGTGGCCAGTCAAGCGTGACTGCCCATGCCATGGCCACCAGCATCAGCAGCGCCAGCCGCGGCGCGCGGTCGATCACTCGATCGGCCCAGGCTTCGGGCACCTCGTAGTTGCTGGAAGGATCGGCTGTCAGGCCCATGGCGTGATTATGCCTCCGCGCAGTGCCGCTGTCACGCCAGTCCGAGCATCGGCCAGGCGAGCGCAAGGCCGCCGACCGCGATCGCCACCCCATAGGGGAACTTGCCGTGGTCGCCATCTCGCTTCAGCGGGATACCACGCAGCCTTCGCTGCAAGATCCAGACCAGCACCAGTGCGCCACCCAGCAGGGTAACCCACATCACCAGCTTGAGACCCATGGCCAGCGGGAAATAGGCCGCCATGCCGGTATAGAACTTGGCATCGCCGCCGCCGATGATGCCACCGGCAAACAGCGCCATGCCCACCAGGAGCGCGATTGCCGCATGTGCACCGTGCCATCCCATTTCGGGCAAGCCACCCTGCGCAAATCCATGGGCAAGACCGAAGACGAGCAGCGCAAGCGACAGCCAGTTTGCCAGACGCCGCTCACGGATGTCGGTGTAGGCACCAACAAGCAGCAGCAGGCTCAAGCCTGCTGGCCAAAGCAATGCCGGATCCACGATTTCAGTCGCCGCGTTTCAGCGCCACGCGCACCGGATAGGCCGCGGCTTTCGGTCGCGCGGTCCAGCGGCCAGCGCCGCCACGTGACACGCTGATGCGTACGGTGCCTTTGGCACCCTGCGCTTCAGGGACGGGGTTCTCGCTCCGACCGACGAGCAACACAGGGCTTTTGCTGGCAGGCCGGACAGCGGTGGGGGCAGTGGCGACCGGTGCGGCAGCGACGCGCACCTCGCGGTTGCTGCCGCGCGCGACCTGCACTGCAGGGCGCTCAACCGTGACCGGCGAGCGCGGCGCGACCGCTTCGGCAGCGGCAAGCTGTTCGGCCTGCGCGGCCTGCTCGGCCTTGGCCAGCGTCGCGGCCGCTTCACGCTCGCGCATCGCCAGCGCCGAAGCGCCCAGCGGCGTTTCATAGAAGCGCGCCAGATTGGCAGCGAACTTGGGATTGTTCGAATCCAGCTCCACCGCGGTGCGGAAATAGCGCTCGGCAAGGTCGGCCCGGCCCAGCCGGGCATAGGCGACGCCGAGGCCGTTGAAGGCATCGGGCGCATATTGTTCGTTGACTGCGGCCATGCGGAACTGCTCGATCGCCTGCATTACGTGACCGGCCTTGAGCGCTTCGCGCCCGCGCTCGAGCTCTTGGCTGCCGAACACTTCGGCCAGCTGCCCGGTCTGGGCGGACTGGCGCGGACCGAAGCCGAGCGAGTTAACGAAGCTCTGGCAGCCCGAAAGGGCAACCACCGCAACAAGGCATGTGGTGAAGCGAAGTCCTGCTTTCATTGCCTTATCCTCCTGTCATCTGGGGAAGAACTTCCCGGATCGTGAGCGCGGCGGCCGGAAGTATCAGCACGCCAATCATGGCCGGCAGCATGAAGGCCACCAGCGGAATCGAAATCAGCACCGGCAGGCGGTGCGCTTTTTCCTCGGCGCGCAAGCGGCGCGCTTCGCGCATTTCGGAGGAATAGACCCGCAACGTGGTCGCAAGGCTGGTGCCGAGCTTGTCCGACTGGATCAGCAGCGTCGCGAAGGAACGGATCTCGTCCACGCCGGCGCTTTCACCCAGGAGCCGCAGCGCATCCTCGCGGTTGGCGCCCGCACGCATGCGCAAAGTGGTCTCGGTCAGCATCTCGGAGATCAGCGGATGCGATTGCGCGGTTTCGCGTCCGACCCGGTCGAGTGCGGCTTCGAGGCCGAGGCCGGCCTCGACGCAGACCAGCATCAAATCGAGGCTGTCTGGAAACCCATTGATGATTTCGCGACGTCGCCCCTCGGCCTGCGCCCGGACCACCAGATTGGGGATATAGAGCCCCAGAAGCGCAAGGATGGCGCAGGTGAAATACATCCGGATGATGGTTGGCCCCTCGGCCTCGTTCAATGCATAGAGGAGATACAGTCCCGGCAAGATGAAGATCGCCATGAAGCGGACCAGTGTGTAGACCCGCGGCGCAGTGGCCGAGCGGTAACCCGCGCTGCGCAGCAGCTTGGCAATCTCGCTCTCGTTGGTGTCGCTGAGATTGAGCCCGGCATCCTCGATCCGCTTGGCGATGTTGGCCCACACGCTTTCAGTGCGCTGCCGGGCCAGGCTCTCGCCGCCAGCCTGCGCGGTTCCGCCGCTGATCTGCGACAATTCGCGCGCCACCTGCAGTCGGCGCGAGGTACGGTTGCTGACCATGAAAGCGCCCAATGTGACCAGCGCGAAAACCGCCAGCAGCACCAGCATCCGGAAGACCCAGTTGGAGGAGATAAGCTCGATCATCGTCACACCTTGAGGTCGATCATGCGCCGGATCACATAGACCCCGATGCAATACATCACGGCCAGAGTGATCGATCCATAGATCACGATCGGGTCGTCAGCCACGTCGAGATAATAAGATGGCGCTACCAGCAGTACGCTGATGAAGGTCAAAACCGGCAGCACGGTGAGCCTCCAGCCGGTCATCCGCCCTTCGGAGCTAAGCGCGCGCACTTTCATGAACATTTGGTGCCGGTCACGGATGACCTTGGAGATATTCTCGAGGATTTCGGCAAGGTTGCCGCCAGTCTGGCTCTGCACCGAAAGGCTCACGACGAACATGCGCATATCCTCAAGGTCCCAGCGGTCAGCCATGCTTTCGAGCGCCGAAATCAGATCGGCACCATAGGCCACTTCGTCTGAAATCAGGCCGAATTCGGAGCCGATCGGATCTTCCATTTCCTTGGTGATGAGGTCGATTGCCGAAGCGACCGGGTGCCCGGATCGCAGCGCGCGCACAAAGATGTCGAGCGCGATCGGGAATTGGTGCTCGATCCGCTTGCGCCGCGACTGTGCCAGCCGGCCGAGTACCATCAGCGGCACGAACACAGCCAGGGCGACACTGAAGGCCGCCACGAACAGGATCACACCCGGGCTCAAGGCCCAGCCCGAAACCGCTGTCACAAGCAGCGTGACCAGGAAGATGCCGACCACGCCGATCGCCATGCCCACCGCAAGCTGCGGCTTGGTGAAGGGGATGCTGGCTGCAAACACCATCCGTTCAAAACGGCTCACCATACCTGTAAAGATTTGCGGAAGATCGGTGTAATCGCGCGGCCGGTTCTTGATCAGCTGGCCGACAATCTCCTCGCGGTCCTGCCCCGAGCCGATCATCTGCAAGCGCTTGTTGATCGCACCGCGATGGCTGCGGTTTTGCGCAAAGCTTGTCGCCGCCACCTGCGTGACGATGAAAACCCCGGCGAAAATCGCCAGCAGCAGGAAGATCCGGATGATCTCGCCGGTCATGCCTTACCCGATCTTCAGTTCAGGCCGGAACAGTTCAGCGGGAAGCTTGATGCCGAAGGCTTCGGCTTCCTGCAGGAACTTGGGACGGATGCCGGTCGCTTCGAAATGGCCGATCACCTGCTGGTTCTCATCCACGCCCAGTTTCTTGAAGCGGAAGATTTCCTGCATGGTGATGGTTTCGCCTTCCATGCCGGTGATCTCCGACAGGCTGGTTACCTTGCGGCGCCCGTCGCTAAGGCGCGAGACCTGGATTACCACGTTGATCGCCGACGCGATCTGCGCGCGCGCGGCACGGGCAGGCATATCGATCCCGCTCATCCCGATCATCTGTTCGACGCGGCTGAGCGAATCCCTGGGGTTGTTGGCGTGGACCGTGGTCATGGAGCCATCGTGGCCGGTGTTCATCGCCTGCAGCATGTCAAAGGCCTCGCCGGCGCGCACTTCGCCCACGATGATCCGGTCAGGGCGCATACGCAGCGCATTCTTGACGAGATCGCGCTGGCTCACTTCGCCGCGCCCTTCAATGTTCGGCGGGCGGGTTTCCAGACGGGCGACATGCGCCTGCTGAAGCTGGAGTTCCGCCGAGTCCTCGATCGTTACGATACGTTCGCGCTCGTCGATGAAGCTCGACAGCGCATTGAGCATGGTGGTCTTACCGGAGCCGGTACCACCCGAGATCAGCACGTTGCGGCGCGAGCGCACGATTGCGGAAAGCACTTCGGCCATGGCTTCTGGCACCGAGCCGAGATCGACCAGCTTCTGCATGCTGATCGGTACCTTGGCAAACTTACGGATCGAGAGCAGCGAACCGTCAAGCGCCAGCGGCGGCACGACCGCGTTGACGCGGCTGCCGTCCTTGAGGCGCGCATCGACATAGGGCGAGCTTTCGTCGATCCGGCGGCCGACCCCGCTCACGATCTTCTGGATGATGCGCATCAGGTGCTTTTCATCCTGGAAGCGTGTCGGCACGCGCTCGAGCAGCCCGCCGCGTTCCACGAACACCGTCTCGAAGCCATTGACGAGGATGTCGGTGATGCTCTGGTCCTTGATCAGCGGCTCAAGCGGGCCGAGGCCAAGCAGCTCGTCCATGACCTCGTCGACCATGTTGGCGCGC
>JBMSNZ010000149.1:0-4891 GCA_049421965.1 Erythrobacter sp. | reverse complement strand
TGGCAATCACCGGTGTTTGCGTGTTGGGCGTGTTCGGCTTCGCCGTCTTCTATTCGAAGGATGCGATCCTCGAAGCCGCTTTCGCGCGCGGCACCGGCCTAGCGAACCTGGCCTTCTGGGCAGGCGCCGTCGCCGCGTTGCTGACCAGTTTCTACAGCTGGCGCCTCGTATTCCTTACCTTCTACGGCAGACCGCGCTGGATCGAGAGCGAGCATATCCAGCATTCGGTGCACAAGACGCCCGAACAGGCGGGTGAGGACACGACCGGCGGCTATCATCCGCACGAAAGCCCGCTGTCGATGCTGGTGCCGCTGGGCGTGCTGACCATTGGCGCCGTGTTTGCCGGCTTTGCTTTCAAGGGCGCGTTCGTCGATGGCGAAGCCTTCTGGGCGGGATCGATCTACTACAACGCCAATCTGATCCATGCGCTGCACGGTGTGCCGCTGTGGGTGAAGCTGACCGCCACCGTGGTGATGATCCTCGGCTTCGTTACCGCCTGGTTCGCCTACATCAAGGACACTTCGCTGCCTGCGAAGTTCGTCGCGCAGTTCCGGCTCGTGCACCAGTTCGTCTACAACAAGTGGTATTTCGACGAGCTCTATCACCTGCTGTTCGTGAAACCCGCCTTCTGGCTCGGCCGCGTGTTCTGGCAGCAGGGCGATGTCGGCACGATTGACCGGTTCGGCCCCAATGGCGCCGCCTGGCTGGTTCAGCGCGGCGCGCTGGTCGCCAAGCGAGTGCAGTCAGGGTATCTCAATAGCTACGCGCTGATCATGCTGCTGGGCCTGGTCGCCGCCATCACCTGGGTTCTTTTCTGATGGACGGGTTTCCGATCCTTTCCGCCATGCTGCTGGTGCCTCTAGTAGCGGGCATCGCCTGCTTCTTCCTTGACGCACGGGCAGCGCGCATGACCGCGCTGGCGGCAACGCTGGCAAATCTGGCGCTCGGCGTTGTGCTTTGGGTCAATTACGATATCGGCGGCGCACAATGGCAGTTCACCGAAAGCGCGCCGCTGTTCGCAGGCTTCAGCTATGCGTTGGGGATTGATGGCATCGCGCTGATGCTGATCATGCTCAGCGTCTTCCTGATGCCGATCTGCATCCTCGCCAGCTGGGAAGCGATCGACCGGCGCGTGAGCGAATACATGGCCGCCTTCCTGATCATGGAAGTGCTCATGATCGGGGTTTTCGCAGCGCAGGACATCTTCCTGTTCTACATCTTCTTCGAAGCCGGCCTGATCCCGATGTATCTCATCATCGGTGTATGGGGCGGGGACAACCGGATCTACGCCAGTTACAAATTCTTCCTCTACACGCTGCTCGGCTCGGTGCTGATGCTGATCGCGATGTTCTGGATGGTGAACACCGCCGGGACTTCCGACATTCCCACTCTGATGCAGTTTGACTTCGCGCCGGAAGCGCAGACCTGGCTGTGGCTTGCCTTCTTCGCCAGCTTCGCGGTGAAGATGCCGATGTGGCCGGTCCACACCTGGTTGCCCGATGCCCACGTCCAGGCGCCGACGGCCGGTTCGGTGATCCTTGCCGGCGTGCTCCTCAAGCTGGGCGGATACGGCTTCATCCGCTTCAGCCTGCCCATGTTCCCCGAAGCCAGCGCGCAGCTGGCCTGGCTGGTGTTTGCGCTGTCGATGGTGGCGGTGGTCGTCACCAGCCTGATCGCGCTGGTGCAGCACGACATGAAGAAGCTCATCGCCTATTCCTCGGTCGCGCATATGGCGATCGTTACCGCGGGCCTGTTCGCCTTCAATGTGCAGGGGCTGGAAGGCGCGATGATGGTGATGCTGGGGCATGGCTTGGTGTCAGGCGCGCTGTTCCTGTGCGTGGGCGTGATCTACGACCGGCTGCACACGCGCGAAATCGATCGTTACGGCGGCCTGTCGATCAACATGCCCTACTATGCGCTGTTCTTCCTGCTGTTCACCATGGCCAGCATCGGCCTGCCTGGCACCAGCAACTTTATCGGCGAGTTCCTGGCGCTGGCGGGGATCTACCAGATTTCGACCTGGGTCGCGCTGGTCTGCACGACCGGCATCATCCTGGGCGCAGGCTACATGCTCTATCTCTACCGGCGCGTGGCATTCGGCGACCAGAAAAATGCCGACGCGGCGGCGATGCCCGATCTCGACAAGCGCGAATGGGCCATGCTTGCGCCGCTTGCCGCGGTGGTGCTGTGGATGGGCGTCTATCCGGAAAGCTTCCTCGCGCCGATGCGCGCCGACATTGCCGCGCTCGATGCCCGCATTGCGCGCGCTGCGCCCGCCGGCGACAGCCAGCTCGAGGTCGGCACGCCGACCGGACGGATTGCGAACGAAGTTGCCCATGAAGGCGAGCAACACGGCGAGGGAGCCCACTGATGGACTTTGCAACCTCGTTTGCGCTGGTCGCGCCGGAGCTGGTTCTCACCGTTGCTGGTCTGGTGCTGCTGCTGGTCGCCGCCTGGGGCGGGGACAAGCAGGCGAAGCCGATCACATGGCTGGCCTGTCTGTCGCTGTTTGCCGCGGGCATCCTGCTGGTGCCGACGCTGCATGACGGGATGGTCGGGCCTGCAACCTGGGCTTTTGACGGGCTGGTGCGGGCTGACGCCTATGCCGCCTTTGCCAAGTCGCTGATCTATCTGGGCGGCATCGGCTGCCTGCTGGTGGCGCCGAACTATTTCGATCGGTTGAATGCCATGCGCGCCGAATATCCGGTGCTGGTGGTATTCGCCACGCTGGGCATGAGCATCATGGTTTCGGCGGGCGATTTCCTGACGCTTTACCTCGGGCTCGAACTCAATAGCCTGGCGGCCTATGTGCTGGCGTCAATCCTGCGTACCGACGAGAAATCGGCAGAAGCTGGCCTCAAATACTTCGTTCTGGGGGCGCTCGCCAGCGGGATCCTGCTCTATGGCATGAGCCTTCTCTATGGCTTCACCGGCGGCACCAGCTTTGCCGGTGTCGCGGCAGCGCTTTCGGGCGAATTGTCGACCGGCGCGCTGTTCGGCCTTGTCTTCGTGCTTGCCGGGCTGGCGTTCAAGATTTCGGCCGTGCCGTTCCACATGTGGACCCCCGATGTCTACGAGGGCGCCCCCACGCCGGTGACGACCTTCTTTGCGACTGCGCCGAAGGTGGCGGCAGTGGCGCTGACGGGACGGGTCGCGCTGGAAGTGTTCGGTAGCCAGGCCGATGCCTGGCGGCAGATTGTTATCTTCATCGCGCTGGCCTCGATTGTCGTCGGAGCGCTGGGTGCGATCGGCCAGAACAACATCAAGCGACTGCTCGCTTTCTCGTCGATCAACAATGTCGGGTTCATCCTGATCGGTTTGGCCGCGGGAACCGCGGCGGGTGCCAGCGCCATGCTGGTCTACCTGTGGATCTATCTCGCCATGTCGCTTGGCAGCTTCGTGGCGGTGTTGATGCTGAAGGATGCCGAGGGCGCCCCCGTCGAGAGCATTTCGAGCATGGCCGGGATGGTGCGCGAACAGCCGCTGCTGGCGTGGTGCCTGTTCTTCCTGATGCTGAGCCTTGCGGGGATTCCGCCGCTGTTCGGCTTCTGGGGCAAGTTCGTGGTGTTCCAGGCTGCGGTCGAGGCGGACATGATCGCGCTTGCCGCGCTAGGGATCGCTGCCAGCGTGATCGGCGCCTTTTACTACCTCAAGGTCTGCAAAGTCATCATGTTCGACGATTCCGCCGGCGCGATCACGGGTCGCAGTCCGGTCAGCCACTGGGCTGTGCTGGGCGTAACCAGCCTGGTCATTTCGCCGCTCGGTTACCTGCTCACACCTTCGCTGGGCGATCTCGCCGACAAGGCGGCAAGCGCGCTGTTTCTGGTCAATTGATCCACATCGTCGAAGAAACGGGTTCCACCAATGCTGACCTCGTGGCGCGGCTTGCCGCGGACGAGGCGGTACCCGAAGGCTATTGGCTGGTGGCGCGGCAGCAGACGGCGGGGCGCGGCCGCCATGGGCGTCAGTGGTTCGACGGCACCGGTAATTTCATGGGTTCCACTTTAGTGCGGCCGGCTCCGGGAGATCCTCCGCCGCCCACGCTGGCGCTGGTCTCCGGTCTCGCAGCCTACGAAACGGTGCTTCCTCTTTGCCCCGATCCTTCGGCCGTGATGCTCAAATGGCCCAATGACATCCTGCTCGGCGGGGCCAAGCTCGCAGGCATTCTGCTCGAAGCTGTGCGCGGTGCTGTAGTGATCGGCATCGGGGTCAATCTGCGCGCCGCGCCGCAATTGGCCGATCGCGCGACAACGGCGCTCGCCGATGTCGGCTCGCCGCCCGCACTTGAAGATTTTGCCGAACAGCTGGCGGCGAGTTTCGCCACCGAGCTGGTGCGCTGGCGCAGCCATGGGCTCGAACTGCTTGCCCGTCGCTGGCAGGCGGCAGCGCATCCCCTCGGCACTCCGCTGCGCGTGCAGGATCCCGGCGCAACCGCCTTGACCGGCGAGTTTGCCGGGCTCGATGCGAGCGGCGCCTTGCTGTTGCGCACTGCCGATGGCAAGACGCAGGCCGTCCATGCCGGTGACGTGACGCTGGATTAGGGGAAAGCGATGCTGCTTGCAGCCGATGTCGGTAACACCAATGTGGTTTTCGCGCTGTTCGACCAGAGCGAGATCAGGGCGCGCTGGCGGATCGCGACCGATCCTCGCCGCACAGGTGACGAATATGCCGTATGGTTGCTGCAACTGCTGGCGATCGAAGGCATCGACAAGCGCGAGATAACGCAGATCATCATCGGTTCGGTGGTGCCACGCGCGATCCACAATCTGACCGTGCTGAGCGAGAAGTATTTTGGCGTGAGTCCGCTGATCGCGGGGCAGGGCGCGGCGGAATGGGGCATCGCGGTCGATGTCGACCTGCCCAGCTCGCTCGGGGCCGACCGCGCGCTCAC
>JBMSNZ010000148.1:0-4922 GCA_049421965.1 Erythrobacter sp. | reverse complement strand
GTCGCAGTACGACTTCCTCGGCCGCCGCGCCTTCGTGCAGGCCAAGGCGAAGTTCTGATCGGCTAAGGCTGAACAAGGGGGCGGCGTCCGCAAGGGT
Source organism: Erythrobacter sp. (assembly GCA_049421965.1). Lineage (GTDB taxonomy): Bacteria > Pseudomonadota > Alphaproteobacteria > Sphingomonadales > Sphingomonadaceae > Erythrobacter. The sequence continues at coordinate 4,825 of JBMSNZ010000148.1, read as the reverse complement.
GCCGCCCCCTTTTTCATGGCCTTGCCCTGACGCACCGCCCTGCCTATCGCTGGCGTATGCAGAAGATACAGCTGCCCCCTGACAAGCTTGACGAACTGAGCCGCAGCTTCGAGCAGCGGCCACTGCGGGAGAGCCTGTTCCTCAATTCGGTGCCCAAATCAGGCAGCCATCTGCTCCGCAACATCGTGCGGATGTTTGTGCCGGTGGAACACCAGTACAAGCGTGACTTCATCCAGTATGCCGCACTCAAGGAGCATCTGCCGGCCTTCGATGGGCCGCCGGCCCTGCTCAGCTGGGGGCATCTGTTCTTTTCCGACATCTCGGCCATAGCCACCAGCAAGGCACGCAAGATCCTGCTGGTGCGCGATCCCTACACTTGGGTGCTCGCCAAGGCGCGCTTCCTGATGTCGAACGAATTCACCGGCGAGCTCGATTTCCTCAAGACAGCCCCGACCACTGTGGACGATCTCATCAATATGATGATCTTCGGGCTGCACCGCACGAACCCCAGCCTGCACGATATCTACACGCACAACGCGGTCGCCTGGCTCGGTACCGGCGTGTTCCTGGTACGCTACGAGGAGCTGGCGGCAGCTGCACGTGACCCCGGAAGCGACCCGAACTTGCGCTATTTCCGCGAGTTGTTCGATGCTTGCGGCATTGACCTACCCGATGACTGGATCGAACGGGTCCGAATCGGGGCTGATCCGGCCAACAGCGGCACCGCCAGCCAGAACCTCACCGGGCGGGTGGCCGATGTCCCGCGCGAACTCAGTTCGCTCCAGAAGAAGCTGGTCGATTTCGCTTCGCCCGGTCTACGCGAGCTGCTGGGCTATGCCTGATCCTGCGGAAGGCGGCCGGGCCGCTAGCGAACTAAAGCGCCAGGCCGGCTCGCTCGATGAAGCGCTCGCGAACGGCCGCCGACTGCTGGCGGTTGATCCGGCTGCGGCTCTCGCACAGGCGCAGGCGATCCTGCGGGCCGAGCGCGGCAATGCACCGGCCTTGCGGCTGGCGGCTGCCGCGCATCGGGCGCGCGGCGAGACGAATATGGCAGAACGGGCCGAACTGGCTGCCATCGCCGCAAGTGAGCGAGACCCGGCGCTGCAGGCGATCGGTGCTGCGTTGGCCAGTGGGGAGTTTGGCGAGGCAAGCCGGCTTGCCGCGCTGCGTCTGCGCGCCGTGCCAGACGATTTGGCGGCCCTCACCATGTCGGCTGAATCCGCGATTGCGCTGGGCGTGGCTGACAAGGCCGATGGCCTGCTCGATACCGTGCTGCAGCGGGCGCCTGGCTTCGTGCCGGCCCAGATGCTGCGGATCAGCGCGCTGATCCAGATGGACCGGCTTGCAGAAGCGCGTGCAGCGCTTGAGCAGCAGATCGAGCGTCATCCTGGCCGGATCGATCAGTACCGTATGCTTTCGCGGATCCTGGCCGAGGCGGGGCAACATGCGGAGGCAGCCAAGGTGAGCGCGCGGCTTGTCGAGCTGCCCGATGCCTTAGTGGAGGATCTGGTCAACCATGCCGACGGTTTGCGCTTTGCCGGCGACCGGACGGCGGCCATCGCGGCCTATCGCACTGCGCTGGCACGCGATCCTCTGCATGGTCGGGGATGGTGGAGCCTCGCCGACATGGATGTACGGCAATTGTCCTCTGGCGATGTGGCAGCGATGGAAGCGGCCCTGGCGCAGCGCGCCGGCGAGCCCGAGCATGCTGGCAATCTGCATTTCGCGCTGGGCATCGCGCATGATGCGCAGCAAAATTTCGCCGCCGCGTTCGAGCACTTCAGAGCCGGCAATGCCATGCGGCGCGCTGCGCAGCCCTATGACGCACAGGAACTCTCGCAACAGGTCGATCGCTGGATTGCCGAGTTTCCGTCCGCCAGGCCCTTGAACACCGCGCGACCTGGACATGGTGACCCCGTGCCGGTGTTCATCCTCGGCATGCCGCGTGCCGGTTCCACCCTGCTCGAGCGGGTGCTGGGCATGCACAGCGCAATCGAGCCGATGGGTGAACTTACGTTGATCGCCAATATTGTGCGACGGTTAGGCCGCGAGCAGGCCGCCGAAGAACTCGAACGGCGCGTGGCAGAACTGTCCGCCAACGAACTCGACGCAGTGAGGGCGCGTTACTTCGCGCGGGTGCAGGAGCGGCGCCCCAGCACGTCCCCCTATTTCGTCGACAAGCTGCACATGAACTGGAAGCACCTGCCTTTGATCCTTCGGGCGCTTCCACACGCCAAGGTGATCGACCTGCGCCGCGACCCGCTCGACTGTTGCTGGTCGAACTACAAGACGCTGTTCGCACGCGGACACCCCGCTGCCAGCGACCTTGCAGACCTTGGCCGGTTCTATCGCGACTATGTCAGGCTGACGGATCATTTCCGCAGCCTTGCCCCGGACAAGGTGATGCTCGTGGACTACCAGGAACTGGTAGGCTCGTTCGAGCCTACCATACGCGCGGTGCTGGAGTTCCTGGGCCTACCGTTCGAGCCTGCCTGCCTCGAATTCCACCGCTCCGAAGCACCTGTCGCGACCGCCAGCAGTGAGCAGGTGCGCAAGCCGCTCAACCGTGAAGGTGTGGGCATCTGGCGCAATTACGAGCCATGGCTGGGGCCGCTCAAGGAGGCGCTCGGAGAAGCTGGCAATGGCCGACTCTAACAGCCCGCACTCGCTTCGCCCCGATCCCATGCGCAAGGTGCTGATCGTCGGTGGCGGAAGTGCCGGCTGGATGGCCGCCGCTGCGCTCTCGCGGGCACTGGGCAAGGCAATCGCGGTCGAACTGGTCGAAAGCGACGCGATCGGCATTGTCGGTGTCGGCGAAGCCACTATTCCCCCGATCCGCCAGTTCAACCGTTTCTGCGGCGTCGATGAAGCCGAATTCCTCCGGCACACCCACGGCACGTTCAAGGTTGGCATCCAGTTCGAGCATTGGGGCCGACCGGGTGACCGCTACATCCATCCCTTCGGCCGGGTCGGGCAGGAAGTGGATGCGGTGGTGCGTATGCATCACTGGTGGTGCCTAGGCCAGGCGGCTGGGCTGGCGGATTATCCTCGCTGGGAAGAACTGTTCCTGGGGCGCGCTGCAACCGATCGGCAAGTGTTTGGTTTTGATCCGCGGCAGCCAGCGGGCCATGCCGGACTGTTGCCACATGCCTATCACTTTGATGCCACGGCCTATGGCGCCTATATGCGGCGCCTCGCCGAGGCGCGCGGGGTGGTCCGCACCGAAGGCACGATTGCCTCGGCCGAACGCAATAGCGAGAATGGCGATGTTGTGGCCGTGCTGCTGGACGACGGGCGGCGCATCGAAGCGGATCTGTTCATCGATTGCTCGGGCTTTCGCAGCCTGTTGCTGGGCGAGGCGATGGGCGAACCGTTCGAAGACTGGAGCCGCTGGCTACCGGCTGACCGGGCAGTGGTGGTGCAGAGCAAGCCGACCGGCCCTGAAATCCTGCCCGCCACGCGTGCGATTGCGCATACGGTCGGCTGGCAGTGGCGCATCCCGTTGCAGCATCGCATCGGCAACGGCCATGTCTATTCGAGCGCTTATTCGAGCGATGCCGAGGCCGAAGCGCGGCTACTCGCGACGATCGAAGGCGAAGTGATCGGGTCGCCGCGCCTGCTGCGCTTTGCGACCGGACGCCGCGATCGGCACTGGGTTGGCAATGTGGTGGCGCTTGGCCTCGCGGCCGGCTTTCTCGAGCCGCTCGAATCGACCAGCATCCACCTCGTGCAAAGCGGGATCGAACGGCTCATTGACCTGTTCCCCTCGCGCCGGATCGAACCGACAATGCGCGACCGGTTCAACCGATTGGGTATGGCCGAATGGTGCCAGGTGCGCGACATGGTGATCGCGCATTACAAGGTGAACCAGCGCGACGATTCCGGGTTCTGGCGTGATTGCGCCGCGATGGAAGTGCCGGATTCGCTGGCCGAAACTCTGGCTTTGTGGGAAGCGCGCGGTGCCCTGGCGATCGACGGCGGGCACCTGTTCCAGCTCGGCTCCTGGGCGGCGGTGCTGATCGGCCAGAACCTCTTGCCGCAGAGCCTCCATCCGCTGGCAGCAAGAATTGCGCCAGAAGATATTGCCCCGCTTGTCCGCAAGACGGCCGAGGCCATGCGCGAACAGGCCGGCAATCTGCCCGATCACGCCGCGTTCGTACGGCAATATGCGGCGGCGGCAGCCGAAGGTTAGCCTAAAGTTTCGAGCAGCACCTTGAGTTTCCCCAGCGCCTGGCCGAGCGCGAACCGCTGGTGCCAGACGATCGCTCCGATCCGCGCAACCGCCGGATCTCGATCCTGCTGGTGGATTAGGCTGCGGTTGCGCAGCCAAAGATTCCTTGCCTTTCACCCCATGCCCAACTAAGTGCGCGCGCTTCAACGACACGAATCAAGCCGCCGGCCTGGCTGAAAGGGCTGCCAGGGCTGGCTGGAACGTGTCTTCTGAAAAGGAGATGAAAATGCCCAAGCTGAAGACCAAGAGCGGTGTGAAGAAGCGCTTCAAGCTCACCGCGACGGGCAAGATCAAGCATGGGGTCGCTGGCAAGCGGCACCGCCTGATCAGCCATAATGCGAAGTATATCCGCACCAACCGTGGCACCACCGTCCTCTCCGAAGCGGACACCAAGACGGTGAAGAAATGGGCCCCCTACGGGCTCGATTGAGCACGCTGGTTTAAGGAGAATACGAAATGCCTCGCATCAAACGCGGCGTGACCACTCGCGCCAAGCACAAGCGGCTGCTGGAACAGGCCAAGGGCTACCGCGGCCGCCGCAAGAACACCATCCGCGTCGCCCGTCAGGCGGTCGAGAAGGCCGGACAGTATGCC
>JBMSNZ010000147.1:0-4972 GCA_049421965.1 Erythrobacter sp. | reverse complement strand
GATGCGCTGAAGCGCGCTTCGGCCAAGCGGATTACTGCAGTGGTGCCCTATTTCGGCTACGCCCGTCAGGACCGCAAGCCCGGCCCGCGCACGCCGATCTCGGCCAAACTGGTCGCCAATCTGATCACCGAGGCGGGGGCAGACCGGGTGCTCGCGGTCGATCTTCACGCCGGGCAGATCCAGGGCTTCTTCGATATCCCGACCGACAATCTCTATGCCGCGCCGGTGATGGCCGCCGATATCCAGGCGCGTTACGGCGACCAGGCGCTGATGGTGGTCAGCCCCGACGTGGGCGGCGTGGTGCGCGCGCGGGCGCTGGCCAAGCGGCTGGACAATGCCCCGCTGGCGATCGTCGACAAGCGGCGCGACCGCCCGGGCGAATCCGAAGTGATGAACATCATCGGCGACGTGAAAGGGCGGCACTGCATCCTGATCGACGATATCGTCGATTCGGGCGGTACGCTGTGCAACGCGGCGCAGGCGCTGCTTGATGCCGGCGCGGCCTCGGTCGCGGCCTATATCACCCACGGCGTGCTGTCGGGCGGGGCGGTGGCGCGGGTCGATGGCTCGGCGCTCAAGGAACTGGTCATCACCGATACGATCCGCCCGACCGAGGCGACCGAACAGTCGCAGCGGATCCGGGTGCTGACCGTGGCACCGCTGATCGGCGAGGCAGTGCGCCGGATCGCCGACGAAAGCTCGGTCAGCTCGCTCTTCGATTGAGTGCGCGGCGGTCCAGCCCCTTGCCGGGGCCGGCCCATGGGCGCTGCTGGCCGGGCACCAGCCGGTCAAGCTCTTCCAGCCGCCGGGCCTGACGGGTTTCGACATTGATCGTCATCAGCGGCCGCGGAGCCGAGCGGAACGCGCTGGGCGTGGTCCCGAAAAAGGCAGCGAACTCGCGGATCAGGTGCGACTGGTCGAAATAGCGCAGCAACAGGGCATCGGCCTCGTCCTCGTCGGCCACACCGCACAATTGTGCCGCAAGATCGAGCGCGCGGGCGCGGCGCAGCACCTGTTTGGGGGTGATGCCGAAATCGCGCTTCACCACGCGCTCAAGCTTGCGCAGGCTGATGCCCTGGTGCTCGGCGAAATCGGTCAGCAGCAGGTTGGGATCGGCAAAGCCCGCCAGCTCGAACGCGGTCGAGATGCGATCGGGCGGCGGCGGATCCAGCGCGGCGATGCGCTGCCGCAGGCGGTGCTCGATCCGTTCGAGCCAGGTCTCGGGATCGGCTTCGAGCGGATATTCGGCGAACAGATCATGCTCGATCAGGCCGAGCGGATCAGCCTGCTCGATCCGGTTGACCAGCGCTTCGGGCGTGCGGTCGGTCAGCAGCTGCAGGGCGCCCGGGCGCAGCCCCACGCCGATCGCCACCACCGGCCCGGTGCAGCTCAATGGCATGTAATGCGACTGCGGCCCGAACAGCAGCGGCTCGTCGCGGTAATGCCCGGTGCCTTCGGCGGAAGTGGCGGTCCAGTCCCCGCGCAGCACGATGCGCGCGAAGGACAGGTCATTGCACATGCCGCACTGGATGACCGATCCCGGCGCCGCATCGATCTTCGCGGCCACCAGCCGCGCCACCCAGGGCCGCAGATCGTCAGCCGGGGGGCGATTGACCGACAGCGGCAGGCCGCTGCGCGCGATGCCTGTCATCGGCGCATAGGCATGTCGCCAGTGGCTGCCTTCCCATTCGCTGTTCATCAAGCGCGACCCTTCACACCACGCATGGTTAGCTCATTTCCGGCGCGCGGTATACGGGCTTGCAGTTCGCCCATGCTATCCGCCCCGCCGCCAGGGATAGCGTTCAGCCGGATCGGGCCGGCCCAGCACTTCCAGCCGCCGCGCCTGCCGGGCTTCCAGCGCCAGCGTCATCAGCGGCTGCGGCGTGCGCAGGAACTGCTGCGGGGTCATGCCGAAAAAGGCGATGAACTCGCGGATCATGTGCGACTGGTCGTAATAGCGCAGCGCCAGCTCCTCGGCTTCGGCGTCATCGGCCACCCCGCGCAGATTGGCGGCGATATCAAGCGCGCGGGCGCGGCGCAGCACCTTCTTGGGGGTCTGGCCAAAGGCCCGCTTGATCAGCCGTTCGAAGCTGCGCCGTTCGATCCCGTGCTCGTCAGCGAAGTCACCGATGTTCATGTTGGGATCGGCGAAGGCCGCCTTGTCGAAGGCTTCGACAATCGGATCGGGCCGCGCGCCGCCGGCGCGTTCGACCAGATGCCCCACCAGGATCTCGGCCACCCGCAGCCAGCGTTCGGGCGGGCCGGCCGGATCGAACCATTCGATCATCCGGGCGCTCGTGCCCCAGTCCTCATTGCCATAGATGTGGTCGTAGAGGATGATCCGGTCGAGCGTTTCGTCCACTCGCGGGCCCTGCAGCGCGGCCACAGCACCCGGCTTGAGCGCGACCGAGAGAGTCGAGAAACCACCCGTCACGGTGATCGGCATGCGCCGCGTCTGGGGCCCGAAGAACAGCGCGGCACTGCTGTAGCGGCCATGCCCGTCGCGCGTCTCGGCAGTCCAGTCACCCTTGAACAGAACGCGCAGCACCGGCGTGTCCGAACACAGCCCGCAGCTCACCACATGCGCCGGATCGGCTTCGACCGAGGTAGCCCAGACCCGCGCCACCCATGGTGACAATTCCTCGCACGGTGCGCGGTTGAGCGACAGCGGCTCGCCGGCCGCAGTATGGCCAAGCAGCGAACGCAAGCCAAGGCTCGTGGCTGGCCCCTTGTCGATGTGCCCCATGGTGCTAACCGACCCTTGTCGCTCCGGTGCATGGCCGAAGCGGTGTTGCGCGAACCCTTGCCGCAGACCTTATCGCCTGCCAGAGGGCTTGTCATGGACGCATCCGACATAATTTGCGCCCAGCGCCTGGCCGATGCCGCGCGCGAGGCGATCCGTCCGCTCTATCGCGGCGCCTGGTCGCATGAGCGCAAGGAAGACCACAGTTTCGTGACCGAAGCCGATCGTGCCGCCGAGGCGGCGATGCGCGCGATCATCGAACGCGAATACCCGGCCGACGGCATCGTGGGCGAGGAATATGGCAACCGCAATCCCGGCGCGGGGCGGCAATGGGTGCTCGATCCGATCGATGGCACCACCAGCTTCATCGCCGGACGCCCGATCTTCGGCACGCTGATCGCGCTGCTCGAGGGCGGCTGGCCGGTGCTGGGCGTGATCGACCAGCCGATCCTGGGCGAACGCTGGCTGGGTGCGGCGGGGCAAGGCACCACCTTCAATGGCCGCCCGGTGCATGGCGCGCCGTGCCGCGAGCTGGGCGATGCGGTGCTGGCCACCACCAGCCCGCACCTGTTCTCGGGCGGGCAGGTCGAACCCTTCATGAAGCTGTCGGGCGCGGTGGCGCACCGCAAGATCATCTGGGGCGGCGACTGCTACAATTACGGCCTTGTCGCCAGCGGCCATGTCGATGTCGTGTGCGAAGCGGGGCTCAAGCTGCACGATTTCGCCGCGCTGGTGCCGGTGGTCGAAGGCGCGGGCGGCACCATGTGCGACTGGAACGGCGAACCGCTCAACGCGGATAGCAGCGGCGAGGTGCTGGCGATCGGCGATCCGGCGCGGCTCGAAGACGTGCTCGAGGCGATGCACGGCTAGCAGCGCTGCTGGCGTCCGGGCTCACGGCAATTCCGAAACGAAAGGCCCGGCACCCGCAGCGGCGGATACCGGGCCTTGGGCAACGATGCCGGCGCGCGCCGGCTCAAGGCCGCCTTTGCCGCGCTGACCTCGCAGGAGATGCCACGCTCGCCGCCAGCCCGGCGGGTGCCGCCGCGATGTTCACCACAGGGCTGTTCGGCGTGTTCGCCACGGTCGACAGTCTTGCCCGCGCCACCGCCTCTGCAGGCGATCCCGGCTCGCTGGCGGGTTCGATCAGCCGTTACGAAGCGCAGATCACCCGCAACCAGGAAGCGCTGGCGAAGATCGCCGAGCAGCAGGACGCGCTGCGCGAGCGGATGACCAAGACTTTCGTCGCCGCCGACCAGCGGATTTCGCTGTCCAACTCGACGCTCGATTTCCTGCGTTCGCAGATCGACGTCTGGAACTCGCAGCGGAGCTGACATGGCGGGCGTGCCGCAGGATCCCGCTGCAGCCTATCGCCGGGTCGATCTCGACGCCCGGATCGAGGGCAGCGATGCGCTGGAACTGACCCGCGTGTGCCTCTACGAGGCGATCGGCGAACTGCGCCGCGCTGGCCGATGCGCGCGGCAATTGTGCGGCGCGGGGTCACGCGCTGGTGCGGGCGGGCGCGGTGATCGCTGCCTTGCAGCGCGGTGTTGCGCGCGACAACCCGCTGCGCGGCCCGTTGCTGACGCTATACGGCTCGGCCGAACAGGCGGTGCGCGCCGCGCTCACCGATTACCGGCCCTGCGTGATGGCCCGGGTCAGCGACGATCTGCGCGACATTCGCGCACTGCTTTGACCTGCCGCCGACCGGTCAGCGGTTCTGGCGCCCTTCGATCAGGCGTTCCACCAGCGTAGGATCGGCCAGCGTCGAAGTGTCGCCCAGCGCGCCGAAGTCGTTCTCCGCGATCTTCCTGAGGATGCGCCGCATGATCTTGCCGCTGCGGGTCTTGGGCAGCCCGTCGGTGAACTGGATATGGTCGGGCGTGGCGATCGGGCCGATTTCCTTGCGCACCCATTGGCGCAGTTCGGCGAGCAGTTCTGTGCTGCCTTCGCTGCCGGCATTGAGCGTGACATAGCAATAGATGCCCTGGCCCTTGATGTCGTGCGGGAAGCCGACCACTGCCGCTTCGGCCACCAGCGTGTGGAGCACCAGCGCGCTTTCGACTTCGGCGGTGCCCATGCGGTGGCCCGAAACATTGATCACGTCGTCGACCCGGCCGGTGATCCAGTAGTATCCGTCCTCGTCGCGACGGCAGCCATCGCCGGTGAAATACTTGCCGCGATAGGTGCTGAAGTAGGTCTGCTCGAAACGCTCGTGATCGCCATAGACGG
>JBMSNZ010000146.1:0-4992 GCA_049421965.1 Erythrobacter sp. | reverse complement strand
CGCTGGGGAAGGGCCCGCTGCGCCGGCGCCCGCGGTGCCGGCGAGGGCAACCGCGACGACGATGGCGAGCGTATTCCGCTCGACGTCAAGGCTGGCGACCGCATCCTGTTCGGCAAGTGGTCGGGCACCGAAGTCAAGATCAACGGCGAAGAGCTGCTGATCATGAAGGAAAGCGACATCATGGGCGTGATCGGCTGATCGCCGCACATCCTGCCTTTCCATCAACCATCTGAATTCCAGGAGAAACAACCATGGCTGCCAAGGAAGTCAAATTCTCGCGTGATGCACGCGAAGGCATCCTGCGGGGTGTCAACACTCTCGCCAATGCGGTGAAGGTCACGCTGGGCCCCAAGGGCCGCAACGTCGTGATCGACAAGAGCTTCGGCGCACCGCGCATCACCAAGGACGGCGTTTCTGTCGCCAAGGAAATCGAGCTCAAGGACAAGTTCGAGAACATGGGCGCGCAGATGCTGCGCGAAGTGGCCTCGAAGACCAATGACCTTGCAGGTGACGGCACCACCACCGCTACTGTTCTTGCCCAGGCGATCGTGACCGAAGGCATGAAGTCGGTTGCGGCCGGCATGAACCCGATGGACCTGAAGCGCGGCATCGACCTCGCTGTCGAAAAGGTCGTCGCGAACCTCAAGGGCCGTTCGAAGGAAGTCGCCAACTCGAACGAGATCGCCCAGGTCGGCATCATCTCGGCCAATGGCGACCGTGAAGTCGGCGAGAAGATCGCGGAAGCGATGGAGAAGGTCGGCAAGGAAGGCGTGATCACCGTCGAAGAAGCCAAGGGCCTCGAGTTCGAACTCGATGTCGTGGAAGGTATGCAGTTCGACCGTGGCTATCTCAGCCCCTACTTCATCACCAACCCCGAGAAGATGACGGTTGAACTCGACAATCCCTATATCCTGATTCACGAGAAGAAGCTATCGAACCTGCAGCCGATGCTGCCGATCCTCGAAGCCGTGGTGCAGAGCGGGCGTCCGCTGCTGATCATCGCCGAGGACATCGAAGGCGAAGCGCTGGCCACGCTGGTGGTCAACAAGCTGCGCGGCGGCCTCAAGGTTGCGGCCGTCAAGGCGCCGGGCTTCGGCGATCGCCGCAAGGCGATGCTGCAGGACATCGCGATCCTCACCAAGGGCGAGATGGTCAGCGAAGACCTGGGCATCAAGCTCGAGAGCGTGACTGTGGGCATGCTGGGCGAAGCCAAGCGCGTCAGCATCGACAAGGACAACACCACCATCGTCGATGGCGCCGGTGCGGCGGAAGACATCAAGGCCCGGGTCGAGCAGATCCGCGCCCAGATCGAAACCACCACCAGCGACTATGACCGCGAAAAGCTGCAGGAGCGGCTGGCCAAGCTTGCCGGCGGCGTCGCCGTGATCAAGGTTGGCGGTGCGACCGAAGTCGAGGTGAAGGAGCGCAAGGACCGCGTCGACGACGCGCTGCATGCGACCCGCGCTGCGGTCGAAGAGGGCATCGTCCCGGGCGGCGGTACCGCGCTGCTCTATGCCACCCGCGCGCTCGAAGGCCTGACCGGCGCCAACGAAGACCAGACCCGCGGCATCGACATCGTGCGCAAGGCGATCCTTGCCCCGGTGCGCCAGATTGCCGAGAACGCCGGCCATGACGGTGCGGTGGTTTCGGGCAAGCTGATCGAGTCGAAGGACGAAACGCTGGGCTTCAATGCCGCGACCGACACCTACGAGAACCTCGTGGAAGCGGGCGTGATCGATCCGACCAAGGTGGTGCGCACCGCGCTGCAGGACGCAGCTTCGGTTGCCGGCCTGCTGATCACCACGGAAGCGGCGATCGTGGAACGCGTCGAAGACAAGCCGGCCGCGCCTGCGATGCCCGACATGGGCGGTATGGGCGGCATGGGCTTCTAAGCCCGGGGCTTACCCCGATAGCCAAAAGAATGGCCCGGCAGGAGCAATCCTGCCGGGCCTTTTCTTTGTCTCCAGCCCGGATCTGGCCGGGCTTGGTGCGACCGGAGGATCAGCCGCCTTTGCGGCTGGCCTCGAGCCGGTCGAGCACATCTTTGGACCAGGTAACCTGGGTCTGCGTCTGCGGGTTGAACAAATTGCCCGGATAGCTTGCGGCTTCGGCCGCCGCGATCTCCTCGGCGCTCAGGAACTCGCTCGGCTCCAGCGCGAAGACATCAAGCCCACGCGAAATTTCAGTCGCATAGATCCGGCCCTTGTACCAGTAAGCCGACCAGTAGCCGCCCACGACCATCTGGTCCTTGTCCAACGGCCCGCGGTCAAAATAGGCGATCTCGCGGATGTTTTTGGGATCGGTGAAGTCGATCACGCTGATGCCGCCCTGGTACCAGGCCTGGACGAAGATATCGCGCCCCGGCACCGGGATGATCGACCCGTTGTGGGCAACGCAGTTTTCCTTGTCGGTCTGCGGCGCGGGCAGCTTGTAGGTGCCGGCATAGACCAGCTTGCCATCCTTGATCGAATAGAACGCATTGGCACCCCAGTTCACCGGATCCCCGGCCTGGCAGCGCGGACGTCCGCCCCCGCCCCATTCGTCAGTGAACAGCACCTTGGTCCCGTCATTGTTGAAGGTGGCCGAGTGCCAATAGGCAAAGCCCTTGTCGGTCACATCGTCGATCCGCTGCGGCTTGAGCGGGTTGGAGATGTCGAGGATGATCCCATTGCCCGAGCACGCACCGGCGGCCAGCTTCTTCGACGGGAACACGGTAATGTCGTGGCACTGATCGGTTTCGCTGGTGCGTTGCGTGCCGTCGCCATGATCACCGCCGCGCCACAGGCCGGCAATCTTGCCGTCGCTTGCGAACACGCGTGGACGGTCGACAATTCGTGCAGCTGAAGGATCGGCCACCGGGATTTCGATCACATCGATGCTGAACAGCGCGGTCTCATCGCCAGCAATGTCATAGCAGCCTTCGAGTTCTTCGGCGTCGCGCACATAGGATGTGCCCGAATTGTAGACCACGATCCGCTGGTTATCCGAGCTGACAACTGAATGCGTGTGGCTGCCGCGGCAGGTCTGCACCTGGCCTACCTGACGCGGGCGGGTGATGTCCGAGATGTCAAAGATACGCAGCCCGCGGAAGCGCGCTTGATCGACCTTGCCGCTGGTACCGCCCAGGCCGCAATCGACCCGACCGCGCTGCTCCTCGACACTCATTATCAGCAGCTTGCCGACCACCGACACGTCGCCCTGCCCGCCGGGACAAACGATCGAGCTGACGAGCTGCGGGCGACCGTCTTCGCCGAGGCGGTAGGCGTTGAAGCCGTGGTAATTGCCCGCAATCATCATGTCGCCGGCAAAGGCCATGTCGGTGTTGGCGAAGTCGAGCAGCGAGCCGCGCTCGCCGAATTCGGGCTTTTCCTCTTCCTCGGCATCGCGCGGATCGACCACCGGGTTCGGCTGGGTGGCCGGTGCAGCGGCTGAGGGCATGGCGTGACCCGCATGCGGATCGTCAGTCGGCTTTGCCTCGTCCTTCTTCTTGGGCTTGATCGGCTGCAACCCTGCGGGATTGGCCGGATCGAAGAAGCCGGCGGGCTTGGGCATTGCCGTCACCAGCCGCAGATTGCTGATTGCCTGCCCGGCATCGCGGAAGCCCGCAGCCAGGGTAGCGCGCGGGTCGGTCGAAAGCCCGGACAGCAAGCGGTTCATCCGCTCGATCTCGGCCTTCTGGTCGCTCACCACATCATTGGTGAACTGGAACATCACCGGGTCATAGGCCGTGCCCGGCGTGTTGTGCAGGTCGTCGACCATGTCCAGCGCGCCGCGATGGTGCGCAATCATAAGCTGCAGGAACAGCCGGTCGAACGCGGTCCCGCTCGCTGCCGCCAGTGCGGCCATCTGCGCGGGAGTCGCCATGCCCATCATGTTATGATGATGGGCATGGTCCATGCCGGCTATGGAGAGTGGCTCGCCGCGCGCCTCAAGCCATTCGCGCATGAACTTCATCTCGTCGGCCTGGCTGGCATCGATACGCCCGGCGAGTGCGACGATATCCGTGTTATTGGTGCGTCCCTTGACGAGGGCGGCCATGTCCACTGCCTGCCTATGGTGCACGATCATGCCCTGCATGAAGCTGACGTCGCCCGGAGCATAGGTTGTACCCGCCAGCCTGGTGGCCTCGTCGACCGAAAGCGCGCGGACGGGCTTGCCCGGAGCACCCGGTTGCACGATCGGCGCGTCCTGCGCCATTGCCACTGCCGAAGCCCCTGCCAGCAGCCCGGCCATGGCAAGTGAAAGCCCGCGAATGGCGGTGCGCGAATAGTTCGAATTCATGAGTGCCCCTATCAGACTGAGTTCGTGCGGATACCTGCCACGGTGCCGCGACAGGTCAAGACGATTGGCCGCCAAAGCCGCTGAAACGCGGCTAGGATCGACGAATGACGACCGTTCGGCCCGGCGAATGCGATTCCCGTGTCGTCCAAACTGGGGAATCGGTCGCAGTGGGGGAACTTCTCGTCGCAGCGAAGTCGGAATTGGCTTGCCCCCGCGAATCGCCAGCCGTTAATCCTGTGCAAACCACAATGGCTTAGGGTTGAGGCATGAGAAAATCGATCGCGGCATGGATGGCTCTTGCACTCGCAGTGTCGGGCGCAGCGCCGGCACTGGCCCAGTCGCAGGATTTCGAAGCCGCGTTTGACCGCACGCTGGGCACCGAGCGGCGCGCGCCCCAGACCTTCGACGCGGTCTACCAAACCTCGCTCGAACGGCGCATCGCCCAGCTTGCCGAAGGCAGCCGCGGCCGGATCGGCGTGGCAGCAATAGACCTCTCCACCGGCGAGCGGATCGGTGTACTCGACAACCAGATGTTCCCGATGGCTTCCACCAGCAAGGTCGCCGTCGCCGCAACCTTCCTCGAACTGGTCGAACAGGGCAAGTACACGCTAACCAGCGAATTCCCGCTTCTGATCCCGGTGGGTTCGGCGCGCTTCTCCTCGGCCGCCGCTCCGGTCCGCGAAGGCGAATACATGCCGGCCCACCAGCTGA
>JBMSNZ010000145.1:0-5111 GCA_049421965.1 Erythrobacter sp. | reverse complement strand
CCAGGCCAAGGCCGGCGGCGCGGCGCTGCTGGCCAGCGCGGTCAAGGCCGCGCGCCGCGATGCGCCGCATTCGCTGGCGATTGCCGCGGGTGATCTGATAGGGGCCAGCCCGCTCGTTTCCAGCTATTTCCTCGATGAGCCGACGATCGGCGCGATGAACCGCCTGGGGCTCGATTTCAACGCGGTTGGCAATCACGAGTTTGACCGGGGCTGGCGTGAACTCAGGCGCATCCAGGAGGGCGGCTGCGAAAAGTTCACCGTGCGCGAACCCTGCGCGGTCGAGAACCCCTACCGCGGAGCCGACTTCCGCTTCCTCGCCGCCAATGTGATCATGCCCAATGGCGACACGCTGTTCCCCGCCTATGCGATCCGCAGCTTCGGCGAAGGGCCGGGCCGCTTTGACGTGGGCGTGATCGGATTGACGCTCAAGGACACGCCGATGCTGGTTACCCCCGAGGGGGTAGCCGGACTGACCTTTGCCGCAGAGGCCGAGGCCATCAACCGCGCCGTGGCCGAACTGGCGGCAAAGCAGGTGCAGACGATCATCGTCGCGATCCACGAGGGGCTCTACACCCAGGTCGGCTATAACGACAAAAGCTGCGGCGGCGTGTCAGGCCCGCTGCTGGGCATTCTCAAGGCGGTCGACCCACGGGTCGACCTGGTGATTTCCGGTCATACCCATTGGGCCTATGTCTGCGATTTCAGCACCATCGACCCGGCCCGCCGGTTCACGGTGACCAGCGCCGGCTATGGCGGATCGATGTTCACCGCGATTGACCTTGCGATCGATCCGGCGACCGGCAATGCGCAGGTGCTGCGGGCCGACAACCGCGTGGTCGAAGAGAGCAGCGCCGTGCCCGATCCGGAAGTCGCGGCCTATGTCGCGCGCCATGTCGAGGCGGTGCGCGGTGCCGCATCGCGCCCGGTCGGCCGCATCGGCGGGCAGTCGCCCCGGCCAGTCCTTGCCACCGAGGAAAGCGGCATCGGCAATGCGATTGCCGATGCGCAGCTATGGGCCACGCGCATGAACGGCGCGCAGATCGCGCTGATGAACACCTCCGGGATTCGCGCAGGGATTACGCCCGCTGCCGACGGAACGGTGACCTATGGCGACATCTTCGCAGTGCAGCCCTTCGCCAACCAGCTGGTCACGCGCAGCTTCACCGGTGCGCAGCTGCTCGCGCTGCTCGAACAGCAGTTCGATGAGGTCGGCTTTCTCCAGACATTCAGCGTCTCGGCGGGTTTTGCCATGGCCTATGACCTCAACCGACCGGTTGGCCAGAGGGTGGTTTCGGCCATGCTCGATGGCCGCCCGATCGATCCGGCCGCAAGCTATCGAGTGACGATGAACAGCTTCCTGGCCTCGGGCGGGGACAGCTTCACTCTGTTCACCGAGGGCACCGACAGCGTGGTCGGGCCGCTCGATCTCGATGCCATGGAAGCCTGGCTGGCAGCCGCGGAGATCCGCCCGCTGCCAGCGCTGGGCCGGGTTACGGACCTTACCGCGCGCTAGCCTCGATCAGGCGTTACTTGGCCAGCCGCAGTGTATTGAGCCCGCGCGCGCCGCCATCTTCGGCAGAAAGGCCGATGAAAATCGTGTCGATGATCTGCGCCAGCTTTTCCTCGCTTAGCCGCTCGTCGATGTAGATCAGCGATTCGGGCATGGTGTAGCTGGTGACCATCTGGTTGATCAGCGACAGCGACTGGTCGATCCCAAGGCCGGGGAAGAACCCGTCAGCCTGGGCCTGGGCAATCAGTTCGCACAGGTAGTGGTCAGCCAGATCGACGAAGCTGCGCACCCGTTCGAACCGTGCCGCGCCCGCCTCGCACATCATCGCAAAAGCCACCGGATCGCTGCGGAAACGCTCGCGGTTGACGCGGAAGCGGCGCACGAAAAACTCGTACATCTTGCGGTTGGAGGGCAGGTCGCTCGCTACCACCTCTTCCATGATGGCGACATGCGGTTCGAACCACAGTTCGACCACCGCTTCAAACAGGTCGTCATCATGCTCGAACAGTTCCTCGAGTTTGCGCCGGGGAATTCGCCCGCTTGCCGCCAGGTCGGCAAGGTGGATCTCCTCGCCGCGTTCCGCGAACAATTCCTGCACCAGCTGGGCAGCGCGGCGCCGTTCGATCTGTCGCGTTTCGGGGGCCATCATGGGCCGGTACCTCCCGGTTGAACCGCGCCCTATCTAGCGGTTCACAGCCGAAGCTTAAACCACTGCCCGCAAATATTTTTTGCGTTGCAGCAGATTCCGGTGGTGCGAGGCAGCCCCGGACCTACTTCGGCGGAAGCGGAAAGAAGGCCGATGTGCGGCGCTTGTACTCGGCATAGGCATCGCCCCTGCTCCGGTCGAGCCCGCGTTCGAGCAGCGCAACGCCCGACCATTTGGTGAGCGTGAAGCTGAGGAACAGCGGCCCGGCCAAGGTGAACAACGCGAATTGCCAGCCGACCGAGGCGCACACCAGCCAGATTCCCCACCAGGCCGCGAAGTCGCCGAAATAGTTCGGATGGCGGGTATAGCGCCACAGCCCGGTGTCGAGCACCTTGCCGTGGTTGGCCGGATCGGCCTTGAACCTCGCCAGTTGCCAGTCACCCACCCATTCGAAGAAAATTCCGACCAGGTAGACCGCCAGCCCTGCCAGTGCGAGCCAGGAGATATCGTCGCGCGCGCCTGCCGCCAGGATGCCGACCTGCGCCGGGCTCGACACCAGGAACAGCAGCACCGCCTGCATCAACCACACCTTGGTGAGAGCCGCGAGCGCGAAATGGCCGGCTTCGCGATCCTTCTTGAGGATCAGCTTGTAGCGCTTGTCCTCGCCCTCGCGCAGCCAGCGCCGCAGCAGGTAGATGCCGAGGCGGAAACCCCAGGCCGCGGTCATCGCCGTGATCAGCGTGGCGAGCGCGCCCGGCGCGCCGCCGGGTACATGGAGCCAGCTGGCGACCGCCAGCACGCCCATCCCGGCACCCCAGAAAGCATCGATAAAGGACACGTCATCGATCTTTACCGAAACCAGCCACAGCACCAGCACCATGGCCAGCAGCAGCGCAGCGTTCACCAGCAGCGCATCAAGCATGCGAATTCTCCTCGATGAGGCGCAGCGCCTGCGCTTCCAGCACCTTGTAGCGCGGATAGTCGGGCAGTTTCGAGCGCATGAAGCGGGCGATCTTCAGCAGGTCCTCGCCGTAATTGCCGCTGGGCCACACCGGCGGCCCGAAGCCAAGGATGTTGCGGGCATTGCACACCCAGGCAGGCACGATCGGCACATTGGCGGCCTGGGCGATATGATAGAAGCCCGATTTCCAGCTGCCATCGGTGGTGCGCGAACCTTCGGCGGCGATCACCAGCGCCAGCCGCTCGCGGCGGGCGAATTCGTCAGCCACCTGTTCGACATAATTGGCGCGCTTGGTGCGATCGATCGGGATGCCGCCCATGTCGAACATGAAGTTGCGCATCACGCCCTTGAACAGCGTGTGCTTGCCCATGAAGCTTGGCTCGACCCCCTCTTCGGCGGTCGCCCCGATGAAGAACACGAAATCCCAATTGGAGGAATGTGGTGCCCCCGCGATCACGAACTTGGGCAGGTCGGGCAGATGCCCGTCGATCGTCCAGCCCTTCCAGCGATACAGCACCATGATGATGCGACGGACCAGGCGCGACAGCAGCGAGCGCTTCCGTCTTGGTATTGGCGACGACAATTCTCTCTCCCCTGACGCAAATGCCTAGCAGTTACGCAGCGGAATGCGAAAGGGTTTCAGCGGCCGTGATCTGTTTCGATAGGACTGCCCGCCTCGCACCCAGTCTGCAGGGCAAGCGCGGGGTGACCTTCAGGCAGCAGGCTTTGCGCGCGCATGATTATCTCGCGGGCGGCCTGGGTCGATCCTTCCAGCACACGGCGCGCCGAAAGCCTGATCGTGGCGATCCCGGCCCGCGCAAGCCATGCTTCGCGCTCCGGATCGGCACCAGCCGGTTCGAGCTCGACAGCGAGGCGCGCATCGCGGCAATAGAAATCATGCCTGTAACGGCCGGTCGCGCGCTGGCGGCTGAACCGCAAGCCGCCCGGCCGGGCGCGCAATTCACGCCATAGCAGCGCTTCGGAGAGATAGCTTTCAACCGGCGCAATCTGCGCATCGCTCTCTACCGCCGGGCCGTCGCTTGGCACGCAATCCTCATCCGATTCGCTGATGACGGAACCGGCGTTGCACCTCGCTTGCCGGCAGGCAAGCAAAGCGGCGGCTTGTCACATTCGGAACACGCCGAAGGCCGGGCGTTCGGGGATCGGGGCTTCGAGCGTGGCAGCGAAGGCAAGGCCCAGCACGTCACGCGTCTGCACCGGGTCGATCACGCCATCGTCCCACAACCGCGCGGTGGCGTAATAGGGATTGCCCTCGTCCTCGTACTTCTGGCGGATCGGTGCCTTGAAGGCCTCGGCTTGCTCGGGTGACCAACTGTCAGCGTCGCGGTGGACCGTGGCGAGCACCGATGCCGCTTGCTCGCCGCCCATCACCGAGATGCGCGCATTGGGCCACGTGAACAGGAAGCGCGGGCTGTAGGCACGGCCGCACATGCCGTAATTGCCCGCACCGAAACTGCCGCCGATCACCACCGTCACCTTGGGCACGGTGGCTGTCGCGACCGCAGTGACCAGTTTGGCACCATGCTTGGCGATGCCTTCGGCCTCGTACTTGCCGCCGACCATGAAGCCCGAGATGTTCTGCAGGAACAGCAGCGGCACGCGCCGCTGGCAGGCCAGTTCGATGAAATGCGCGCCCTTCTGCGCGCTTTCGGAAAACAGCACGCCATTATTGGCCAGGATCGCCACCGGCATGCCCCAGATATGCGCGAAGCCGCACACCAGCGTGCTGCCGAAGTGCTGCTTGAACTCGTGGAACTCGCTGCCATCGACAATGCGCGCGATCACTTCGTGCACGTCATAGGGCGCACGTACGTCCTCGGGGATGATCGCGTAGAGATCATCCGCGTCATATTTCGGCGGGCGCGGATCCTTGAGCGCCACATCCTTGGCTGCGCCGGTGTTGGCGCCAAGGTGGCTCACGATGTCGCGCACGATGGTCAGCGCATGCTCGTCATTCTCGGCCAGGTGATCGA
>JBMSNZ010000144.1:0-5119 GCA_049421965.1 Erythrobacter sp. | reverse complement strand
TCTGCGCGCGCAGCTTGGCATCGAGCGCCGAAAGCGGCTCGTCCAGCAGCAGCACCTTGGGGCGCATCACCAGACTGCGGGCCAGAGCCACGCGCTGGCGCTGGCCGCCCGACATCTGGTCAGGCTTGCGCTCCTCGAACCCGCCAAGCTTGACCAGTTCGAGCGCCTCGCGCACCCGTTCATCGCGCTCGGCACGGCCCACTCCCGCGATCTTCAGGCCGTAACCGACATTCTCCGCCACCGACATGTGCGGGAAAACGGCATAGCTCTGGAACACCATGTTGACCGGGCGCTTGTTGGGCGGGACGTGGCTCATGTCCTGCCCATCGATGAGGATCTGACCTTCGGTCGGCACCTCGAAGCCCGCGATCATGCGCAGCAGCGTGGTCTTGCCGCAGCCGGAGGGGCCAAGCAGAACGAAGAATTCGCCCGGCAGGATGTCGAGGCTGACGTCGTCGACGGCGGTAACGCGGCCGAAGCGCTTCGACACGTTCCTGATCTGGATAATGGGCTGCTTGTCGGACATGGTCAGTGGCTCACGGATAGGTTCTTGGCGCCCTGCAGCCGCAAGGCGATTGCGGTGAGGACAACAGTGATGATGATCAGCAGGGTCGACGCGGCATTGACCTCCGGGGTCACCGAGAAGCGTACCATCGAATAGACCTTGACCGGGAAAGTGATCGTATCCGGCCCGCTGGTGAAGAAGGTGATCACGAAGTCGTCGAGGCTGAGCGTGAAGGCCAGCAATGCACCTGCCACCAGCGCGGGGCGCATATGCGGCAGCAGCACATCCTTGAAGGCCTGCCAGTCGCTCGCCCCGAGATCCTTCGCTGCCTCTTCCTCTTCCTTGTTGAAGCTGGCGAGGCGTGATCGCACCACCATAGTCACAAAGGGAAAGCAGAAGGTAATATGCGCGATGGTGATCGCCCCCAGATTGAGCGGCCAGATCAGATTGGTGGGCCAGTCGATCCACGAGAAGAAGATCAGCATCGCTACACCCAGGCAGATCTCGGGCACGATGATCGGCAGCGAAATCGTACCATCGACGATCCCTTTCAGCCGGAAGCGGAACCGCCACAGCATGATCGCGGTCATCGCTCCGATCACCAGGCTGACCAAGGTGGCAATCGCGGCGATGGTAAGCGAGTTCACCAGCGCTTCGACCAGCGTGTCGTTGTTCAGCGCCTTCTCGTAATACTTGGTGGTGAAGCCGCGCCAAACCACATTGCGCTTGGAATCATTGAAGCTGAAGATCATCAGCACCAGCAGCGGCGCATAGAGGAACACCAGCACCGCCGCGATCCAGCTACGCATCCACAGCGTGCGGGTATATTCGAGCGGCGCGCGCGGTGTGCGATGGAACAACGAAGCCATCAGTGCGCCTCCCCGTTGTTCTTGCGGCGCAGGCCCTGCATCGCGATCAGGATGAACATGGCGTAGATCAGCAGGAACGACAGTGCCGCACCAAACGGCCAGTCATTGGCACGCTTGAACTGGCGCTCGATCACATTGGCGATCATCTGGCTGTCGGTGCCGCCCATCAGGTCGGGCGTGAGATAGGCCCCCAGCGCGGGGATCAGCGTGATCATCACGCCGGCGATCACCCCGGGCATGGCCAGTGGCAACACTACCTTGAGCAGCGTGCGCAAATGGCCCGCGCCGAGGTCGAGGCTGGCTTCGATCAGACTTTTGTCGAGCCGGTCGAGCGCGGCATAGAGCGGCAGCACCATGAAGGGCAGGTGGACGTAGACCAGCCCGAGCACCACGGCGAAATTGTTGTAAAGCAGCTGCACCGGTTCCCATGCCGGGAGCGGCTGGAGGCCGACCAAAACGCGCAGCCAGCTGCCACCTTCCCACAACCAGCCAAGCGACTTGTTCACATAGCCCTGCGAACCGAGCATCATCATCAGCGCATAGGTGCGGATCAGCAGATTGGTCCAGAATGGCAGCATGATCCCGAGCAACAGCCAGGGGCGCCACTTGTCGCTAGCGAAAGTCAGCGCCATCGCCACGGGAAATCCGACGATGAGGCAGATCACCGTGACCATGGCGGCGACCACGAAGCTTTTCAGGAAGATCGAGAGATAGAGCCATTCGGTGGCGCGCTTGTAATTGTCGAGCGTGCCGGAAATCTCGATCTCGGTCAGCCCGACATTGCTGCCAAAGCTGTAGAGCCACACGAAGCTCATCGGCACGAGGAAGAACAGCAGCGTCCAAAGCAGCGGGAGCGAGGACACCGCCCAGAACGCGCGCTTGTCTGCCTTCCAATCCTGTTCTGCCACACATGCCTCCCGCGCGGCCCGGCGCGCCCTTCAGCAGGGTGCCGGGCCGGCCATTTTACTCAGTCCCAATGACGCCGGCGGCGCCGGTTCAGGATGCGCGAACCCGGGTCAGCGCCTCTTCGTAAAGCGGCTGAAGTTCCGGATTGAACTTGGCGTATTCGCACTTCGCCAGCACCTCTGCGGGCGGGAAGATCACCGGATTGGTCTTGTAGTCTTCCGGCATCAGCGCCTTGGCTGCGGCATTGGGCGTGGGATAGAGGATCGTCTCGGTGATCTTCTTGCCCACTTCCGCATCGAGCAGATAGTTGATGAAGGCATGCGCGTTCTTGGGGTGCGGCGCGCCCTTGGGAATGCACAGCGTATCCGAATTGAGCTGGCTGCCTTCCTTGGGGATGATGAAGTCGATGTCGTCATCCTCGACCATCGCCTGTGCGATGTCGCCATTGTACTCCAGCACCAGATCGACATCGCCCTTGAGCAAAAGGTCCTGCCCGTCATCCTCGTGGAACTTCTTGATGTGCGGCTTCTGCTTGATCATCATCGCTTCGATGGTCTTGATGTCAGCCGGGGTCAGCTCGTTGACCGACTTGCCGAGATA
Organism: Erythrobacter sp.; assembly: GCA_049421965.1. Taxonomy (GTDB): domain Bacteria; phylum Pseudomonadota; class Alphaproteobacteria; order Sphingomonadales; family Sphingomonadaceae; genus Erythrobacter. The sequence goes on along the minus strand of JBMSNZ010000144.1, from coordinate 2,239 downwards.
CTTGCCGTAGAGGCGGAACATGTCACCCGCTTCGGAAAGCACCGCGATCCGGCCTGAATACTCGTCCGAATCGAACAGCACCTTCCAGCTGTCAGGCACCGATTTCACCTTCGACTTGCGATAGCCGATCCCCAGTGTCAGCCAGGTATAGGGCATGGCGTGCTTGCGGCCCGGATCGTATTCGGCATCCTGGAACGCCGGGTCGAGGTTCTTCATGTTGGGGATCAGCGAATGATCCAGTTCCATCAGCATGTCGGCCTGGATCATGCGTTCCACGAAATCGTTCGAGGGCACGATCACGTCATAGCCGGGGTTGCCCGCGCGGAACTTCGCGAACAGCACGTCATTGCTGTCAAACAGGTCCATCTTGACCGAAATTCCGCTCGCTTCCTTGAAGTCGTCGAGCGTGGTTTCGCCGATGTAGGTGTCCCAGTTGTAGAAGTTGAGTTCGCCCACCTCGCCGGTTGAAACCGTGTCGGCGGCTTCTTTGGTGCAGCCGGCCAGCCCGCCGGTCACGGTGATGCCGATCGCGGCAACCCCCATGCCCTGCAGCAGTGAACGGCGGCCGATGCGATGTCCCGAAAAGTCTAGCTTGCTCATGGCAATCCCCCAACAGATGCTGAACCCGAAGAGTCGGCGAACGCGTATCGTCGATTCTTCCCTCTCTTGTTCATAACAAGCACTTCTCGCGGAAGGCAATCCAGCCTATAATTCGTACCGTGAGGTATCGGAAAAACCGATGAACATAACTTTCCGCCAGATCCGCTATTTCATCGCGGTGGCCGAAGCGCGCTCGGTCTCGGCCGGGTCGACCGCAGTGGGCATCTCGCAATCGGCGGTGACCGACGCGATCCGCACGCTCGAGATCGAAACCGGCGTCAAGCTGTTCTACCGCCACCCGAAGGGCGTGACGCTGACCCGCGAGGGGCACAAGTTCCTGCGCCACGCGCGCTCGATCATCAACGCCGTGGCCGATCTGGCCGACGGGGTCGGGCATGACCAGATTTCCGCCAGCGGCAGCGTGAAGATCGGGGTGACACCGGTGGTGACCGGCTATTTCCTGTCCGACGTCCTCTCGCGCTTCCGCCGCATGTTCCCGCAGATCACCGTCACGCTGGTCGAGGACAAGCGCGACTATATCGAGCACCTGCTGGTCAATGGCGAGCTCGACCTGGGCGTGCTGATCGTCTCCAACCTGGTGCAGAAGGCAGCGATCGACCACGAGGTGCTGCTGCGCTCGGACTGCCGCGCCTGGATGGCGCCGTGGCACCCGCTGTCCGAAGTCGACGTGCTCAGCCTGTCCGACCTCGAGAACGAACCGGTGGTGGCACTGTCGCTCGACGAGATGGACGGGCTGATCGAAAGCATCTGGACCAAGTTCGACCATCCTCCGCATGTCTCCTATCGCACCAGTTCGATGGAGGGCGTGCGCAATCTGGTGGGCACCGGCGCAGGCATCACCATCCTGCCGCAACTGGTGTATCGCCCGTGGAGCCTCGACGGTGACCGGATCATCGCCAAGCGCCCGCGCGAAGCGCTACCCACCGTCGATATCGGGCTCGCCTGGCGCCGACTGACACGGCACAGCGAAGCGGCCACGCTGTTCATGGAAACGGTGCACGAACAGCGGCGGTGAGAGGTACCGGATGCCCTCGATTGTTCAGTTTCCCCCGCCGGAAGCTGACCGGCGCACCGCATGCACCACAGTCCTACGACCGGAATCGGGGGCTCGGACGGCGGGTGAGTCATGCGCCCGGCGTAGCGACCTAGGCCTGTGTAGGAAAGGCGTGCTGACCTCGGATCATCCGGGGCGGTACAGGGCAATTCTGGATGGGCGCCTGCAAGAAGCGGAAGTTCGGCCTACTACCCGATTGCGGACATTCCGTGCAGGGTCAGCTTTGCGCCCCAATTTCGGTCATTCATGCCCTTTCGGCGATTTTCCGAAAGCGATTATCGGATCGAGATCATCAAAAGGCAACAATTTCGGACGATCCGGAACGGCACCCTTCAAGAGCGCTAAATGTGATTGCGGACACCCCAAGAAATGAGTTGGCGTGTCATGGTATGACCCCCTTACTGTTACCAGTAAGAGGTAGAGTCTCGCTCCTTCGAGATGGTTGTTTGATCAGATGGCAACGTGTCTGACGGGATGCTGGAGATCGCCCTACCAAGAGTCGTTTCTTGAAACGGCTTGCGCTGCAACCGCTGCTGCCGGGAATCCACATTGCTCGACTTCTGC
>JBMSNZ010000143.1:0-5411 GCA_049421965.1 Erythrobacter sp. | reverse complement strand
CCATTTCGCCGCCCAGGAGTGCCGCGCGTTGGGCAAGGCGCGCATTGAGCACGCGGCCGGCGGGCGGCGCTGCCGGAGCGAGTTTGCCGGCCAGCAATGCAGGCTTCGGCTGGCACGCCACTTCGGAAATACCCACGGCGGCCAGCGGCATGGCGCTGGGCACCGTCACCGCCAGCGGCGGCGCGGCCGACAGCGGGGCAGCGACAAGGCCGGTCGCAAATGCGGCGGCGGCAAGGAGGGATGACCTCAACATGCCCCCTGTCTGGCCGAACAGGGGTGACCATGCGGTTTGAAGACAAGGTTACCGAACCGCTAGGAGAAGTTGACGGAAACTTACTGCCGGACCAGCGGCCCGCGCGACAATGGTTAACCGCTCCGCGCGCCGGATTGCGCGGCAAGGTGAATTTTGAGGCCGGCCGGGCGGATCAGCCGTGCATCGCGCCCGCAGTTCCCAACCCTATCAGGGCCGCACCCATCCACAGCGCCATGCCGATCATGAAAAGGTTCTCGGTGAGCGAGACGAAGCCCAGCGGAACGTTCGAATCGCCGCCCACACAGGCGCACTTGAGTTCGCGCCGGTCGATATAGACTGCCTTGAACACGCTGGCGGCGCCCACCGTGCCGATGAACAGCGCCACCGGCACCGATAGCCAATCGAGCACGCGCGCGGTCATCAGCACCCCGGCGAGCGCTTCCGCAAAGGGATAGATATAGGAGTAGGGCACCCAGCGGCGCGCCAGCAGATCATAATTGAGGAACATGGTCGAGAAGCTCTCCACATCGAGCAGCTTGAGATAGGCAAGGGCGCACATACTGAAGCTGACGAACCATTCCGCCGACAGCAGCGAAAGCGGCTTGCCGGTAGCCACCCAGGCCGCAGCGATCGCCATTAGCGCCATCATCGCGAACAGCGCGATCACCGGGCGGTAGGAGGTTTCGCTTTTCCTGGCCACATGCTTGCCGAAATACGCCCGCAGTTCAGTGTAGCCGCCAATTCGCTGGCCGTCGATCCAGCTTTGCGGCGTGGTGGCCACTCCATGATCGCGCTTGAAGGCTTCGACTTCGGCGCGGGTCCGCAGCGGATGATCCTCTACCCTATAGCCTTGTCGCTCAAGCAGCCATTTGGCCTTGAGGCCGGAGGGGCAGAGGTGATCGGGTAGCATCATGCGATAAAGCGTCGCGGTTTTCGTGCCGGTGATTGCGCCTGCGATTGCGCCGGTAGGTGTGTGTGCCATTGAGTTTTTCCTTGTTGGCCTGTTGGGCTGGCTTACCTGCGTTGCCGTTCGAGCAGCTCGATCAGTTCCTCGAATTTGGTGCGCTGTTCGCTGGCGTCGCCGCTGGCGATGGCTTCAGCCACGCAGCAGGCGGCGTGATCCTTAAGCACCTGGCTTTCGACCTTGGCGAGCGCGGATTTGATCGCCTGGATCTGGTGCAGGATGTCGATGCAGTAGCGATCTTCCTCGATCATCCTGGCGACTCCGCGCACCTGGCCGGCGATGCGGTTGAGCCGGTTTACCTTGGCGTTTGCGGTGTTTTCGGTCATGGAAATTTGCTCTTTCAAATACCCCATAGGGGTATATATAGGGAGCCCGGAACCGATTCTGCAAGTTGGAATTTCAATGCCTGTGAATGTTTCGCGCCGTAACCTGATCACCAGCACCGCCGGCCTTGCTGCCGCCATGTCGCTGCCGATGCCCGCCTGGGCCAAGGGCGCATCCCTGCCGCATGCCAGGAACGGCTTTGGCGAGGTCGCGGGCGAGGATATCCACCTCACCATTGCCGACCATCACTTCATGACCGGCGGGCGCATGGGCCATGCCTATGCCGTCAACGGCACGGTTCCGGGGCCGCTGATCCGCCTGCGCGAAGGGCAGAATGTGCGGCTGCATGTTGCCAACCAGCTGGCAGAGGATTCCTCGATCCACTGGCACGGGCTGCTGCTGCCGTTCCAGTTTGACGGCGTGCCCGGGGTCAGCTTCCCCGGAATCAGGCCGGGCGAGACCTTCACCTATGAATTCCCGATCCGGCAGAACGGCACCTATTGGTGGCACAGCCATTCGGGCCTGCAGGAACAGGCCGGGCATTACGGGCCGATCGTGATCGAGCCTGCCGCGCCCGATCCGCGGTTTGACCGCGACTATGTGGTGCTGCTCAGCGAATTCACGCCGATCCACCCGCACGCAATCATGCGCAAGCTCAAGGTAGGCGAGCATTACTTCAACCGCGCGATGATGAGTGCGACCGAAGGCGAATTGTCGGGCGCGGAGCGGCGCATGTGGGGCCGGATGCGGATGAACCCGCGCGACATCTCCGATGTGACCGGGGTGACCTATACCTATCTCATCAACGGGCATGGCCCGGCGGACAATCTCCAGTTCGCGTTCCGGCCGGGCGAGCGGGTGCGGTTGCGGATCATCAATGGCAGCGCGATGAGCTTCTTCAATGTGCGCATTCCCGGCGTGCCGATGACGGTGATCGCGGCCGACGGGATCGATGTGGCGCCGGTGACGGTCGACGAGTTCCAGATCGGCACCGCCGAGACCTATGATGTGGTGGTGAGCCCGCCTGACGGCAGCCATGCGCTGGTGGCCGAGGCGATGGACCGCAGCGGCATGGGCGTGGCCAGCCTCACCTCCCACGCCGGACATATCGCCACCCCGCCGCCGCTGCGCGAGGTGCCCACGCTGACCATCGCCGATATGGGGATGGGCCAGGGGATGGGAGGCATGGATCACTCGGCGCATGGTGGCGGGCATGCGATGGATCACAGCATGCGCGACACCTCGTTGCTGCCCGCTGACGTGAAGGTCGGCCCGGGGATCGACATGGTCGCGCCGATGCCGGCCGACCGGATGGATTTCCCCGGCCTCGGCCTCGACACCGTGCCGCACCGCGTGCTGCGCTACACCGATCTCAAGGCCGCGCGGGCCAATCCGCACCGCGAGGTCGAGCGCGAACTCGAGATCCACCTCACCGGCAACATGGAACGCTACATGTGGTCGTTCGACGGCAAGGCCTTCTCCGCCGTGACCGACAATCCGATCCGCTTCGGCTATGACGAGCGGGTGCGCGTCAAGCTGGTCAACCAGACCATGATGGCGCACCCGATCCACCTCCACGGCCATTTCTTCGAACTGGTCAACGGCGCCGACCACATGCACCAGCCGCTGAAGCACACCGTGGTGGTGCAGCCCGGCGGCACCGCGACGTTCGACCTCACCGCCAACGAGCCGGGCGACTGGGCCTTCCACTGCCACCTGCTCTACCACATGCACGCCGGGATGATGCAGGTGGTGACAGTGCGGCCCTTCCCGCATGAGGGGCACCACTGATGCGCGCGCTGCTGCCCATTTCCGCCGCGCTGCTGGCCGCCCCTGCGATGGCGCAGGACCATTCTTCGCATCAGCATCACCACGAGCACCACGATCACGCCGTGCCTGCGCCTGCCCCCGCTCCGGCGCCTACGCCACCCGCACAGCCCGATCACGGCCAGATGGACCATTCGCAGCACACCATGCCCATGGCGGCTGACAAGTCGCCCGCTCAGAAGCCGGTAATGGACCACTGCGCCATGGGGCATTTGCCGCCTGAGCAATGCCCGCCCAAGGACCCGACGAAGGGTCCCCATACCGGACATGACGCGATGGATCATGGTCAGATGGACCATTCGATGCATGGTGAGCACAAGCATCAAGATCACGCCCATGACCATGCGGGCCAGCAAACCCACGGTCACGGACAAATGGATCATGTGCAACCTCGCACCATGGACCATTCCCAGCACGGCCAGATGGACCATTCGCAGCACGCCGTGCCCATGGCAGCTGACAAGTCCGCGCCCGGCGCCGCGCTCGAAAGCGCCGTGCCCCCGCGCGCGCTGGAAGGCCCGCTCCACGCGGCTGACGCGATCTGGGGCGCCGAAGCGATGGCCGCCGCCCGCGCCGAGAACCACCGGATGCACGGCAGCATGACGACCAGCATGGTCATGCTCGAACGGCTCGAGGCGCGCATTCCTGCCGAAGGCGGAGAAGACGGATGGCTGTGGGACGCGCAGGCGCATTACGGCGGCGACATCGACAAGTTCGTGCTCAAGGGCGAGGGTGAGGGCGAAATCGGCGGAAGCGTCGAGGAGGCCGAGGTCCAAGCGCTGTGGAGCCACGCCATCGGCCCCTTCTTCGATCTCCAGGCCGGCGCCCGGCTCGATCTCGAGCCCGAGGCGCGCAGCCACCTCGTGCTCGGCCTGCAGGGCCTCGTCCCCTATATGTGGCATGTCGACCTGGCCGCCTTCCTCAGTGACCGGGGAGATCTCACCGCGCGGCTCGAAGGCGAATACGACCAGAAGATCACGCAAAGCCTGATCCTGCAGCCGCGCGTGGAGCTGGAACTTGCCGCGCAGGACATTCCCGAACGCGGCATCGGCGCAGGGGTAACGAAGGTCGAGCCGGGGCTGCGTCTGCGCTATGAGGTGGTGCGCGAATTCGCGCCCTATCTGGGCGTGGAATACGAGGCGAAACTGGGCGAAACGGCGGATGTCGCCCGCGCCGAGGGTGAGGATGCGGCAGGGTGGAAGCTCCTCATCGGCCTAAGGGCCTGGTTTTAGAAGTTTTTGTCCTAACGCTCCGCTGCTTGAGGGCGGTCTCGCAACAGTTCCGCATTTTCGTATTGTCGCGCCTGACCAGCTCAGATTTGTGTAATCCTTGACCCCATCCCGCCCTTCGGCTAACGGCGCGCCATCCGGACAGGCCTCATGCTGAGTCGCTGGCCGGTCAATAGAGCTGAACATTGCCGGTATTGTCCCGGGGCTCCTCATGCGTGAGGGGCTCTTTTCTATTGGGGTTGCGGCGGCTCGCTGGGTTCTTGCTTGCGCAGGAAATCACACAGCGGTCGGAGCGATCTGATGGGGCAGCCGTCAAAGTAACCCGGTGGCCGAAGGGCCGGTTTGGGTGGAGCGTTTCAGGCTCGTTTCCGATGGCGAGCTCCTGCAGCAGCAGGAGCCCAGCCTTGCCCATAGGCTCCCGCTTGCGCAGGAGATCACGGCACCGGAACAGCCAGCCTCCTCTCGTACCGAACCCAGGTGTCGCCAGCCTTCGAAAGGCAGGAACCGAGCCCCTTCAGGAAAAGTGGGCACCGGTTTTCCGCCCGGAAGGGGCGAGCCCGGGCGCGCATTACCGCGCGTCCGGAAAATCAGGTGAAGAGAAAGAAGTCCATGCCGACGATCAACCAGCTGGTCCGCAAGGGCCGCACCCCGCAGAAGGCCAAGAGCAAGGTCCCTGCGATGGAGCAGAACCCGCAGAAGCGCGGCGTCTGCACGCGCGTCTACACCACGACGCCGAAGAAGCCGAACTCCGCTCTGCGCAAGGTGGCCAAGGTGCGCCTGACCAACCAGCGCGAAGTCATCTCCTACATCCCCG
>JBMSNZ010000142.1:0-5437 GCA_049421965.1 Erythrobacter sp. | reverse complement strand
GCAAGGAGTTCGCCGAGCGTTCGAAGATGTTCGAGGAAGAACTCGACGTCGACGAGACGCTGTCGCAGTTGCTGGTGGCCGAAGGCTTCGCCGAGCTGGAAGAAGTGGCCTATGTCGATCTCGAGGAGCTGGCCAGCATCGAAGGCTTCGACGAGGAACTGGCCGAGGAACTGCAGAACCGCGCCAAGGAAGCGCTCGAACGCCACGAAGAGGCGGCACGCGCCACGCGCCGCGAGCTGGGCGTGGAAGATGCGCTGGCTGATATGCCGCACCTCACCGAAGGTATGCTCGTGACGTTGGGCAAGGCCGGGATCAAGACGCTTGATGACCTCGCCGATTTGTCGACCGACGAGCTGATTGCCAAGCGCCGCGAAGCGCCGCGTCGTCGCGGTGATGCCAAGGCGCTGGCCGGCCCGCCGATGCGGCGTCCTTCGGTGCGCGAACAGGACAAGGGCGGTGTTTTGGGCGAATACGGTCTGACCGAAGAGCAGGGCAACGAGATCATCATGGCCGCCCGCGCGCACTGGTTCGAGGACGAACCGGCAACCCAGGAGGCCGCCGATGCGGACTCCACCCAATGAGCGCCTGACGCCAGACATCGTTGATGCGCACAAGGGCCGGAAGGATTCCGGCCCTGAGCGACGCTGTATCCTGACCGGGGAGCACGCCGCGCGGGACGCGCTCCTGCGGCTGGCGATTTCGCCTGCCGGCGAGGTGCTGCCCGATCCCCAGGCCAAGGCGCCCGGCCGCGGGGCCTGGATCAGCGTTACCCGGGCCGAGCTGGAGACAGCGCTCGCGAAGGGGCGACTCAAAGCCGCCTTGGCGCGTGCCTTCAAGGGTTCGTCGCTGTCGATCCCGGCAGACCTGCCTCAGCGTATCGAACATGCGCTCACCCGTTCGCTGCTTGACCGCCTTGGGCTGGAACTCCGCGCGGGGCAGGTGGCGCGGGGCACCGCGCGGATCGAGGAGCAGGCACGCAGCGGCCGGGTGGAGCTGCTGCTTCACGCCAGCGACGCCAGCGACGACGGGCGCAAAAAACTTGACCAGGCCTGGCGCGTAGGGCGCGAGGCAGAAGGCAGCGGCGAACGTGGCACCGTCTTGCCACTGGACCGGGCGGCTTTGTCTGTGGCATTGGGCCGCGACAATGTCGTCCACCTGGCACTGGTTGACTGTGCCGCAGCGGGGCGGGTCCAGGGAGCTCTGGCACGCCTGCTGCACTATTTGGGGGGCAATCCGCCCGCCTTGGACGTTGGCGACCCGAAATCGTCGGGTGGTCAGGACGAACGATTGAACGCGTAAAGGACGTACGAGCTAGATGAGCGACGAAGACAACAAACCTGCCCGCAAGCCACTTGGCCTGAAGCGGTCGGTCGATGCTGGCGAGGTCAAGCAGACCTTCAGCCATGGCCGCACCAACAAGGTCGTGGTGGAGGTCAAGCGTCGCCGCATGATCGGCAAGCCGGGTGAAGCGCCGCCGCCGCCGCCGCCACCGCCGCCCGCACCTGCCCCGGTTGCGGCAGCGCCCGCGCCTGCGCCGCGCAAGCCGGCGCCAGCTTCGGAGACGCCGCAGGAACGCGTTGCGCGGCTCCAGCGTGAGGCCGAGGAAGACCGGCTGCGGATGGCTGAAGAGGCGCGCAAGCGCGAGGAAGAAGAAGCACGCCGCGCCGTTGAGGAAGAGCGCCGTCGCGCCGAAGACAACCGTCGCGCCGAGGAAGCGGCCGCGGCTCGCCGTGCCGAGCAGCCTGAAGCACAGGATCACGGGGGCGACGAAGCGGTAGAGACCGACGAGACAGGCACTCCTACGCCAGCGCCACGCCGGTTCACCCCGGTCGAGCGCCCCGAGGCGAAGCGTCCGGCCGAGAAGGTCGAGGTCAAGAAGAAGAAGGACGACAAGCCCGCACGGCACGAGCGCGGCGACCGCGACGGCGACCACCGCCGGTCGGGCAAGCTCACCGTCACCCGTGCGCTCAACGAGGACGAAGGCCGCCGCGCCCGCTCGCTCGCTGCGCTCAAGCGCGCTCGCGAGAAGGAACGCCGTCTGCATGGTGGGCCTTCGGCTCCGCGCGAGAAGCAGGTGCGCGATGTCGTGGTGCCTGAAGCGATCACAGTGCAGGAACTCGCCAACCGCATGGCCGAAAAGGGCGCCGATCTGGTGAAGGCGCTGTTCAACATGGGTATGATGGTCACCGTCAACCAGACGATCGACCAGGACACGGCCGAACTGCTGGTCGAGGAATTCGGCCACAACATCACCCGCGTTTCGGAAAGCGATGTCGATATCGACACCAGCGAAGATCGCGATCCGGAGAACACGCTCAAGCCGCGCCCGCCGGTCATCACGATCATGGGCCATGTTGACCACGGCAAGACCTCGCTGCTTGATGCGCTGCGCGGCACTGATGTGGTCAAGGGCGAAGCGGGTGGGATCACCCAGCACATTGGCGCCTACCAGATCACCACCAAAGGCAAGGACAAGCTGACCTTCCTCGATACGCCGGGCCACGCCGCATTCACCGAAATGCGTGCGCGCGGTGCCAATGTGACGGATATCGTGGTGCTGGTTGTCGCCGGTGACGATGCGATCATGCCGCAGACGATTGAGGCCATCAATCACACCAAGGCGGCTGGCGTGCCGATGATCGTCGCGATCACCAAGTCGGACAAGCCCGAGTTCAACCCGCAGAAGGTGCGCGAGCGCCTGCTCGAACACGAAGTCATTGTCGAAGCGATGTCGGGCGATGTGCAGGATGTCGAAGTTTCGGCCAAGACCGGCGCAGGGCTCGACGAACTGATCGAAAAGATCCTGCTGCAGGCAGAACTGCTTGAGCTCAGGGCCAATCCTGATCGCGATGCCGAAGGCACGGTGATCGAGGCACAGCTGGACAAGGGCCGCGGCCCGGCCGCGACCGTGCTGGTCACGCGCGGGACGCTGAAGCGCGGCGACACCTTCGTCGTCGGCACGCAGAGCGGGCGGGTCCGCGCCCTGATCGACGACAAGGGCAAGCAGATCAAGGAAGCCGGCCCGGCCGTGCCCGTCGAGGTGCTTGGCCTTGGCGGCGTGCCGATGGCCGGCGACCAGCTTACCGTGGTCGAGAACGAGCAGCGCGCTCGCGAAGTGGCCGCATTCCGCCAGCAAAAGGCGACCGAAAAGCGCACGACGCTGGCCCCGACCAATTTCGACACCATGTTCTCGAACCTCAAGAGCGACGTGATCGAGTTCCCGGTTGTGGTAAAGGCAGACGTGCAGGGTTCGGTCGAAGCGATCGTCAATGCGCTCCACAATCTCTCCAATGACGAGATCAAGGTGCGCGTGCTGCACGCCGGGGTGGGTGCGATCACCGAAAGCGACGTCACACTTGCTGCGGCATCCAATGCGCCGATCATCGGCTTCAACGTGCGCCCCAATCCCAAGGCGCGCCAACTGCTCGAGCGCGAGAAGGTGCGGATGATGTACTATGACGTCATCTACCACCTAACCGAAGAGATCGCGAAGGAGATGGCAGGCGAGCTAGGGCCGGAGCGGATCGAAACAGTGGTGGGCCGGGCCGAGGTCAAGCAGGTCTTTCCGGCGGGCAAGAAGGACAAGGCCGCTGGCCTGCTGGTGCTCGATGGGGTTATCCGCAAGGGGCTTCACGCGCGTCTCACCCGCGACGATGTTATCGTGTCGAAGACCACGATCGCTTCGCTGCGGCGCTTCAAGGACGATGTCGACGAAGTGCGCGCCGGCCTCGAATGCGGGGTGGTTCTGTCCGATACCAACGACATCAAGCCGGGCGACAACCTCGAAGTGTTCGAAGTCGAGGAGCGTGAGCGGACGCTGTGATGCAGGCGGGTGACTGGACCGGCGATCACGGCTCGCCGCACACCGCCTTGCTCGGTTCCGAGCTGGTGGGGTTCGACGAGGAAACCGCCACCGCCACGATGCGCTTCACTGTGCTGCCGCAGATGACGACGTGGCGCGGTGGGGTGCAGGGTGGCCTGGTCGCGGGCTATCTCGATGATGTGATGGGCTATGCCTATGTCGCCATGACCGGCGGCGAGCAGGCACCGCTTAATCTCGAGATTTCGATGCAGTTGCTCGGGCTCCTGCCGGCCGGTGCAACTATCATCGGCAAGGGTCGGGTCGTGCGTGCCGGCCGCCGCGTAGTGTTCCTTGAAGGCGAATTGCTGAGCGAGGACGGCCAGGTGCTGGCCCGCGCGACCTCGACCGCGATCCCCACCGCCCGGCCGGTGCCGCCGCCGCGAGTGGATCAGGGCTGATGGCGCGCCAGCAATACACGGCCGAACAGCATTCGGTTCGCGTGCTCAAGGTGGGCGAGCGGGTGCGACATATCCTGAGCGAGTTGCTGGCCCGGCAGGATGTGCATGACGAGCGGGTCTCGGCTGCCCATATCTCCGTGACCGAAGTACGCATGACGCCTGACCTCAGGCATGCGACTGCCTATGTTAAGCCCTTGCTGGGCCGCGACGAGGGCGAGATCGTCACCGCGCTGCGGCAGAATACTGCCTTCCTCCAGCGAGAAGTTGCAAAGCGGCTGGGTCTCAAGTTCGCGCCCAAGCTGACGTTTCGGGCCGACGAAAGCTTCGATGAGGCCGAGCGGATTGAACGCCTGCTGCGCGATCCCAAGGTGGCGCGCGATCTCGACCCGGACGAAGACTGACCGGCCGGCTCAGGCTTGCGGGACCATCCGCGCCTTGAGCTGGATGTTGACCCACTTGCCCACGATCAGGCCGTAGGATTTCATCCCGAAATCATAGCGGTTGATCTTCGTCGCGCCGGTTAGCGTGATCGCTTCGCCCGGTAACGCAGTCGCCGGTGCACGGTCGAAAGTCACCTGAAGCGTGACCGGGCGGCTTACGCCGCGCGCCGTCAGCTCGCCCTTCACTGTGCCGCTGGTGGGGCTGGTGAGCGCCATCTCGCGACCGACGAAGCGCACCGTTGGATACCTTTCGACCCAGAAGAAGTTCTCGCTCTTCAGCCGGTTGAGTGTCAGCCGGTCAGGCGCGGTGAGCGCGCGCGCGTTGATCGTGACGTCGAGCGCGATGTCTTGTGGGCGCCTGCTGTCCAGCCGGATTGTGCCTGCGACGGAGGGGAACCCTGCGCTCTTGCTGCCGATCCCCAAGAACGGCACCTTGGCCGAAAGGCTGCTCGCTCCTCCATCGACCGTATAGAGCCGCTCGCCTGGCGTCGCGGCGCCAAGCAGGGCAGCAGCCAGCAGGACCAGCAATGAGCGCGCCCAAATCATTATCAAATCATACTCCGAGCCGGGTAAGCCCCGCAATCATCTTGCGGCAAGGCTAATGCGCGACCGGGTGAGCCTCTCGCCGCTGTGAATGGAACCGCTGAAATGCTGGTCTGGTTCCCCGGCCTGGCCTATCACGCGCCATGGCCAAGCTCTATTTCTACTACGCCAGCATGAACGCCGGCAAATCGACC
>JBMSNZ010000141.1:0-5458 GCA_049421965.1 Erythrobacter sp. | reverse complement strand
TCCTTGAGATCGGACTTGCGGAAGGCCAAAATATCGCCACCGTTTTCAGGTGTGATGCGGCCCTTGCCAATGCTGCTGTCGTAGTTCTTGATCTTGCCATAATAGGTCATTGATCATTCCTTCAGGTAAGCGTGCAGCGCGCCAGAATTGACCCGGCTGCGACTAAGAGGCGGAACTGAAGGGGACAGCTTCAAAAGTAGGAAGCCGGTGACCGTCGATTGCGACTGGTAGCTGACCTTAAGGTGGCGATGGCAAGGATCGTTTACAACCCCTACAGCCGAATGGATTTGTCGATCACATCAAACAGGCTGTCAGTCGAAGGCAGAGTCGTCAGAGCGACTTGGCACATTACAAGCGGCCAGTCCTATCCTAGCTCGACTAGGAATTGGGCAGATCAGCAGGAAGTCTTGGCGGGAGCCATTTGCGGCGCACAGCACGCGCTCGATGCAGCGTTCGCCGAGGCGAGCTGATGAAGATCAGGGCTACCGCCATAGGTCGTGCTCTCGCCGTCGGTCAGGAAGGCTTCCCACACCACGCCATCGGGATCGGCAATCCAGCTCTTTTCCGACTGCGCGTAGCAGCAGGTCGTTGCGCCTTCTTCCAGAACCGGACGATCCGCAGCCTTGAGGCGGCCATAGACCTCTTCGAGTTCGGCCTTGTTCTCGACCTGCAACCCGACATGCTCGATGCCCTTCGTCACATCCTCGCGCATAGAGATCGCGAAGTTGATGCGCGGGTCATCCAGCATCCACTTGGCGTAATCGGCCTTCACCACGGAAGGTTCTGCACCAAACAGGCTCGAATAGAAGGCAACAGACTTGTCGATGTCGGTCACACCGACGTGCACATGGAAGCGTTTCATCAGGCGCTCTTTCGTTGTGGAGAACGAAGGCAGGCAGCGTCCTCGGAACAGGACATTCCGCCGCAGCAGTTTTCAGTAAGGTAGCCCATCAGGCTGTTCATCGCGGCATAGTCAGCCGAATAGATGATAGAGCGGCTTTCACGCCGCTGAGTGACCAGCCCCGCATTGGCAAGCTGGGCCAGGTGGAAGCTCATTGACGATGGCGGAACGTCGAGCTTGTCAGCCAGAACCCCAGCCGCAACGCCATGCTCCCCCGCCTGAACGAGCAGACGGAACGCGGCGAGACGATGCTCTTGTGCCAAGGCAGACATGGCACGGATCACTCGGTCAGCTTGCATCACTTACTCCAATGCTTCGATAAATCTAAAAATATGGAATCTTTCTGTGGGCGTCAAGTAGGATTCTTGATGCGAGTGATCCTCATTTCCTGCCCACTTGGGTCTGCTGCGAGTAGCGCGGTTGCCAAAAACGGACGGTCGGCAAGCGGCCTAACCTTGGTCAGTGAAGAGGTTCGTTTGAACGTCCGCTTCCCCCCCGCATTCCGCCATTCAGTCCGCTTGCTGCCACACTCGTTAGCTGACGCCCGCTACTACGCCCCACCCGCATCGGCGATCGCCTGCGCCACCTTGTAATCGGGCTTGCCGTTGTTGAGCCGCAGCGAGCGGTCGGTGAAGAAATAGGCGCGCGGGATCTTGTAGCCCGCCAGCCCCGCCCGCGCCGCTGCGTCGAGCGCCTGCTCGAGCCCGGCTGCTTCGCCCAGCTTCTGCACCACCGCCCCCACCTTGCGGCCGAAGCGCGCGTCCGGCAGGCTGACCACGCGCACGTCCTTCACCCCCGGATGCGCCTGGAGCACCGCCTCGACCTCTTCGGGGAAGACCTTCTCGCCGCCAGTGTTGATGCACATGTTGTCGCGGCCGATGAATTCGAGCGTGCCGTCCGCTGCCCAGCGCGCGCGGTCGCCGGTCATCAGATAGCGCTGGCCGCCGATCACCGGGAAAGTCTGCGCGTTCTTCTCGTCCTCGCCGAGATAGCCGAGCGGCAGCGCGCCCGAACGCGCGACAATCCCCACCCCGTCCGAACCCTTGGGGATTTCGTTCAAATGCTCGTCGAACAGCCTGGTCTCGCGGCCCGGCAGCGCCTGGAAGCGCCCGCCCCCGCTCGATCCGGCGGCGGTGGTGATGACGATTGCGGTGCCCGAGCTTTCCGAGGAGCCGAGCGCATCGAACACGGTGAGCTGCGGATTGTACCGGATCAGCCGCAGCTTGTTGGCTTCGGAGAAAACCGCGCCCGACGAGCCCACCATGCGCAGGCTGGCGATCGCTTCGGCGGCATCGCTGCGCGCATCGAGCGCATCGGCCAGCGGCAGCGCGAAGGCATCGCCCACGATGAATAGATTGCGCGCGCCCAGCCGCTTCACCTCGTCGAGCGCGAGATTGGCATCGAAGCGCTCCGCCGGCAGCATCGCCAGCGTACCGCCCTTGAGCAGGTGGATCACCGCCGAGAACTGCCCCGCGCCATGCATCAGCGGACTCAATAGCAGCAGCGGCGAGGAGGACGCAGGGTGATCGGGGCCGATCTTCGCCGCTTCTTCCGCCTGCTCGGCCAGCGAGGTGGCGACAAGCGGCGGCTGGCCCGGCCCGCGCTGCCACACCGAGACACCGAAGGCCTGCCACGCCGCGTCGAACGGCCACATCACCGCCTTGGGCATGCCGGTGGTGCCCCCGGTGGCGGTGAAGAACAGCGCCTGGCGGTCAGCATTTACCGCGAAGCCTGCGGGCAGCGCACTGGCCTGGAGCGCGGCCCAGCCATCCGAGCCGACATCCACCGTCAGCGCGCCATCCGGCATGGCTGCACCGGCCCGCTGCGCGAAGTCGCTTTCCACGAACAGCGCCTTCAGCCCGAACCGGGCAAAAATGTCGGCCAGTTCGCGGTCCTGGTAGTGGTAGTTCACATTGACCGGAGTGATCCCTGCCTTCACGCAGCCGAAATAGGCCAGCATGTAATCGGGCGTGTTGCGCAGCATCTGGCCGGCCACATCGCCAGGCTTCAGGCCCTGCGCGGCAAGGCCCGCGGCGATCCGGTCGGTCAGCGAGTCGAACTCGCCCCAGGTCACCACACGCTCGCCATGGACCAGCGCGGGGCGCTCATGCTCGATCGCCGCAGCCAGCGCCTTCAGCGCAACGCCAAAATTCTCTCCCTGCCAAACCATGACTCGCGTCTGCCTTCCGTTACTGCTAGCTAGCGTTCCTAACGAATGGCACCGGCAAGAGTGCCTGCTCAAAAGTGTGAGGCATCCGCCGACCGGGGGGCTCGGCGAAGGCCTTGAACGAGGAAAGGAGAGAGGCTGATGGCGACGAATGTCGTGGAATTGCGCACCCCCCATGGTCGCGAAAATTTCGATCAATTGCTCGAAGCGGTCACGATACGCTGCACCGGCGATATCCATGATGCCGCGGTCACGCTGGCGCGGGTCGCCGAAGAGCGCGGGTTCCAGGTTGCCCTGTGTGACGACATCTCCTCGAAGGAACCGATGGTCGATGCCGATGGCACCGTCCTCAATGCCGACATTTTCCGCTGGCTGGACGATGGCGCGCGCTGGTGGGAAGATCACCGGCTGGCGCTGCATTCGCCGCTGCCGCGCGCCTGCCGCTATGAAAGCGAGCCGTTCTGGGCCAACCGCCACGGCTTCCACACGCGCTGGCGCAATTCCTACCTCGAAGAGATCGACCTGACCGATTTCGAGAAGCGGGCGCTGTGCAAGGCGGCGATCGTGGTGCCTGTGTATCTGCCGTTCGGGCAGATTTCGGCCAACAGCTTCGTCAGCCTCGACCGCGACAAGGAAGACCTGTCGGAAGAGTTCGCGCTGCACGGTTCGCTGCTGGCGCATGTCACGCGGCGCTTCGTCGCGAGCTATGTCCAGGCGATGCGCACCAAGCGGCGCATCCCGTCAGACTGCGTGCTCTCGAAGCGCGAAGTGGAATGCCTGCGCTGGGCGGCGATCGGCAAGACCGACAAGGAAATCAGCATGATCCTTGATCGCAGCCACGCCACGATCCGCTACCACATCCACCGCGCGGGCGAGAAGCTCGATTCGGTGAATCGTGCGCAGACAATCTTCAAGGCCGGCCAGCTGGGGTATCTCGGCGCGAGCGGTTAGATTTTCGCAGCCCCAAAGGGCTGCGATTTCCTCGCTCATGCGGCCTGAAGGCCGCGTCGCTGCGGGCGGGCAGACGCCCTTGCGGCCCGTTGGGCCGAAGGCGCTCAGCAGTGTCTGGATGGGGTCTAGCCGAACCTTCTCACCGGCTCGCTGCCGTCCCAGCCGACGCTGGCTGCCTTGATGATCGCGAACAGGTCTGGCCCGTCCTTCGCCTGCTGCAGGATCTCGACGAGGTGCCCCTTGCCCGCACCCGGATCGACATAGATCACCTCGCTGGTGCCGAATTTGCCTTCGATCACCACTTCGGCGCCCTGCTGCGCGCAGACGCGCCGGGCCTCGGCAATATCGTCAACCAGCATGCAGACATGGTGCAGCCCTTCGGTGGCGGCATATTCGCCCGAATAGATCGACGGCGCGTCATTCTCCGGCCGGATCAGCTCGATCTGCAGATCGCCCCAATAGGCCAGCGCCAGCGTGAACACCGCATCGGTCGGCTCACCGCGATACTTCATCCCGTCGAGATGGATGTTCTCGATCAGGTAGAACGGGCCCACGCCCATGGTTTCGGTCCAGTGCCGGATCGCCGCGTCGAAATCGCTCGGCACGAAGGCCAACTGCATGATGTCGCCCAGGGCCGAAATCGTTTCCTTGCGCGCCATGGCTTTGCTCTCCTCATCAATCCGCTAGGATGCCCATGCCGGAGGGTGTGCGATAAACCCGGCATCGGACACTGCGCAATTTGCGAGGGAGAGCGCGCGAAGCCATGAACGAGATCAAGAACATCGCCCGCGAGGATCGCTGCCCGGGGATGAGCTATACCGAGATGCTCGAGGGAGACACGCGAACCCCGCCCGATTACCTGTTCGAGGAAACGGTGGCGGAAATGGGTGACGATCCGCTTTCGGTCGAACCCTATATCAGTGAGGAATTCGCGCGGCTCGAGCGCGAGAAGATGTGGCCCAATGTCTGGCTGTTCGCCGCGCGCGAGGACGAACTGCCCGAGCCCGGCGACACGGTTGTGTTCGAAATCAACGAGAAGAGCTTCCTGATCACGCGCCAGAAGGATGGCAGCGTGAAAGCGCTCTATAATGCCTGTCTCCATCGCGGGCGCAAGCTGCGCACTGCCGGCGGCAACACCACGCAGTTCCGTTGCCCTTTCCACGGCTTCACCTGGAAAACCGACGGGTCGCTCAAGGAAATTCCCTGCTCATGGGACTTCAAGCATCTCGAAGGCAAGGACATGAGCCTGCCCGAAGCCCGGGTCGAACTGTGGCAGGGCTTCGTGATGATCACCGAGAATCATGACCTGCCCGATTTCAAGACCTGGCTTGGTCCGGCAGCGTCGCATTACGAGAAATACGATTTCGAAAACCGCTACACCGGCATGTGGGACTCGCTGAGGATACCCGCCAACTGGAAGGCGACCGCCGAGGCTTTCA
>JBMSNZ010000140.1:0-5458 GCA_049421965.1 Erythrobacter sp. | reverse complement strand
ACCGCGCTGATTGTGGGCTTTGGCGCACTCACCGTCTTCTTCGGCGACCCGACCTTTGTGCAGCTCAAACCGACCATCATCTACAGCGTGTTCGGCGTGGCGCTGCTGATCGGCGTGTGGTGCGGGCGCGCGCTGCTGCAGATCCTGCTGGAGGCGGCGTTCGAAGGATTGAGCGCCGAGGGCTGGCTCAAGCTGTCGCGCAACTGGGGGGTCTTCTTCCTCTTGCTCGCCATATTGAACGAGGCGCTGCGCGCGCAGATGAGCTTCGAGGGCTGGCTCTGGGCCAAGCTGTGGGTGTTTCTCCCACTGACTTTCCTGTTCACTTTCAGCCAGATTCCGATGCTGTTGCGGCACGGACTGTCGCTTGAAGGCGTCGACGAAGAGACCCGCAATCCTCCACCGGCCTGACGCCGGCAGGTCTTGCCAAGCCTGTCAATTCTGACCACTGTCCGCGTGTCGCGGGCATAGGTACACCCAGGCCTGCCCGCATGGGTCATCTAGGGGTGAGAAAATGGCAAAACTCTTCGGAAATCTTCATCTGGTGCTCGGCATTGGTCTCGCCGTCGCCATTGCTCTGATGCTTGGATTCAACGGCTACGCACCGGTCGATTCCAATGCTGTCGCGCGCTGGCTGCACCTGTTCTTCGGCGTGCTGTGGATCGGCCTGCTCTATTACCTCAATTTCGTGCAGGTCCCGACCATGCCGGCGATCCCGGCCGAGCAGAAGGGCGCAATCACCGGGCACATCGCGCCCAAGGTGCTGTTCTTCTTCCGCTATGCCGCTCTGCTTACAGTGCTGACGGGGCTGTGGATCTCCATGGTCAGCGGATACATGATCGATGCGCTCACCTTTGCCGGCGTCGGCAAGGTCGACCTGATCGGTGCAGGCATGTGGATGGCGCTGGTAATGGCCTTCAACGTCTGGTTCATCATCTGGCCAGCGCAGAAGAAGGTCCTCGGGATCGTCGAGGCGAGCGCCGAGGAAAAGGCCGCCGCTGCGCCGCGGGCACTGATTGCCAGCCGGTTCAACACGCTGCTGTCGATCCCGATGATGTACACGATGGTCAGCGCGAACCTCGGCTGATCTTCGCAACATCGCGTAATAGAAGGGGCGTCCCGCCGGGGCGCCCCTTTTTCATTGCCAGGCGAATGGCACGCTAGATTTCGACCTGGCTGCCCAGTTCAACCACGCGGTTGGTCGGCAGTTTGAAGAAATCCATCGCGGTCGCCGAATTGCGCAGCATCCAGGCGAAGATTTTCTCGCGCCATAGCGCCATGCCGGGGGTTTCCGATGCAATCAGCGTCTGCCGGCTGAGGAAGAAACTGGTCTGCATCATGTCGAATTCGCCGCCGCAGCGCTGCATCTGCTTGAGCCCGGCCGGCACATCGGTCGATTCCATGAAGCCGTAATGCAGCACCGCGCGGAAGAAGCCGTCGCCCAGGTCATGGAACTCGCAGCGCGCTTCAGGATCGACATAGGGCACATCGGCGATCTGCACTGTCAGGATCACCACCCGCTCGTGCAGCACCTTGTTGTGCTTGATGTTGTGCAGCAGCGCGGACGGCACACCGGCTGTGCTCGACGCCATGAAGATCGCTGTACCGGGAACGCGTAGCGCCGAATTCTTGGCAGATTTGGCGAAGATCTCGATCGGCAGCGCAACTTCGCTCATGCGGTCGCGCATCAGCTTGCGGCCCCGCGCCCAGGTCGTCAGCAGGGTGAAGGCGATGACGCCCACCACTAGCGGGAACCAGCCGCCATCGGGCACCTTGGTCAAATTGGCGACGAAATAGGCACCGTCGACGACGATGAAGAGCAGCACCACCGGCACCGCCCACCACCATTTCCACTTCCACACCGCGCCCAGCAGCACCGCCATCAGCAGTGTGTCGATGGTCATCGCCCCGGTAACCGCAATCCCGTAGGCCGCTGCCAGGTTCGAGGAATTCTGGAAGCTCACCACCAGTGCGATCACCGCGATCATCAGCGCCCAGTTGATCACGGGGATGTAGATCTGGCCGGCCTCGGTCTCGCTGGTGTGCAGGATCGTGAGGCGCGGAATGAAGCCGAGCTGGATCGCCTGGTGCGTGACCGAGAAGGCGCCCGAAATCACCGCCTGGCTGGCGATGAATGTGGCGCAGGTCGCGAGGATCACCAGCGGCAGCCGCAGCTCTTCAGGTGCCATCACGAAGAACGGGTTGCGGATCGCCTCCTGCGCGGCAACCGGGTCGAGGCTAATCATCATCGCGCCCTGCCCGAAGTAGTTGAGCAGCAGGCATGGCATGACAAAGGCAAACCATGAGATACGCAGCGGCCCACGCCCGAAATGCCCCATGTCGGAATAAAGGGCTTCAGCCCCCGTCACCGCGAGTACGACCGATCCCAGCGCGAGGAACGCCAGCCATTTGTCGACGATGAAGAACTGCACCGCATACCACGGATTGAGCGCAACGAAGATTTCGGGGTGCTGGACGATCTGGATCACGCCAAGCGTGGCGATCACGGAGAAGTAGACGATCATCACCGGGGCAAACAGCGCACCGACCTTGGCCGTGCCGCGCTTCTGCAGGAAGAACAGCCCCACCAGCAGCACCAGCGCGATCGGAATGACGAAGCGCGACAATCGCTCGTCCACCACACTCAGCCCTTCGACCGCGGAGAGAACCGAGATCGCCGGGGTGATCATGCTGTCGCCATAGAACAGCGACGTCGCAAATACCCCCAGCAGAACGGTGATCCAGCCATAGCGGACCCTGCCGACGCTGCGCGAAATCAGCGCCAGCAGCGCAAGGCTGCCGCCCTGCCCCTTGTTGTCCGCCTGCATCAGGATGCTGACATACTGGATCGAGACGACCAGTGTCATCGACCAGAAGATCAGGCTGACCACGCCCAGCACGTGGAGTTCGTCAAGCGCGAGCGGGTTATGCCCGACAAAGGTCTCGCGAAAGGCGTAGATCGGGCTGGTACCGATATCGCCGAACACGATCCCAATCGCGCCGATCGCCAGCGCCGCCTTGGACGCGCTGTGGCCCGTGCGGGGCGCGCCGGGGGGCTGTGTGGCTGGCGGAGGAGATTCGCTCATAGAGAAAGGATTTCCCGACGTGTTCCGGTACTGCCCAGGCGCCGCGATTGGCGCATACATCCAGGGTTCGGCCGGAGGCGCTGGCCGAAAAGCGCCCGCGCGCCTAGCACCGCGCTTTGCCCCCCGCAAGCATCGAAACTACGGCGCACTTCCGGCAGGCGGGCCACCCTGGCCATTCGCCTGCGCTTCCATCAAGGCTCGCATCCCCTGCATCTGCGCCAGCATCTCATCGAGCCGCGCGATGCGGAAAGTCAGGTCTTCGCGCCAGGGCGCATCGGGCGGCGAGCGATCGAGCAGTTCGGCCCAGGTCTGCCGCGCCTTTTCCGGATCGCCGGAGCGCAGGTATGACATGCCCAGGAAATAGCCTGCGCCCGGATGTTCAGGGAAGGCCTGCTGCGCGCCCTCGAAGGCATAAAGCGCCGGCGGCGTGATCTGCCCCTCGGCATGTTCGACCAGCGCGTTGGCAAGTGCCAGCCAGGCCTCGGCATCCTGCGGATTGCTGGACACCGCCTGGCGGAGCATCGCGGCCGCCTCGGCATAGCGGCCCTGCCGGGCAAAGCCGTCGCTCACTACCAGATAGTCGGGCGGCGGCTGGCCAGTGTCGAACAGGCCGCGCCGCGCCTCGACCAGCGCGGCGCCCGATGGTCCTGCTTCGAACGCGGCATCCTTGGGCGAGGAAGCGACGCCGGGGGCGCCGTGCAGCGCATAGCCCGCTAGGCCGAACAGCAGGACGGCCGCAAACAGCATCCAGCCCTGACGGGGCAGGCGCAGCACCACGATGGCAACCAACATCGCGACCAGCGCGAGTGCCAGAACGGGCAGCCAGACCATCATACATCGGCCTCTTCAAGGATTTCGCCAGTTCCACCTTCAGCTTTGCGCCCGACGCGCCGCCACAGGATTGCGCCAGCGACGAACAGCAGCAGCAGCGGAATGCCGAAAAGCGGCCAGGTCGATTGCGTCATGCGCGGCTCATAGCTGACATAATCGCCATAGCGGTCGATCAGCCATTGGCGGATCGCTTCGGGTTTTTCGCCAGCGGCGATGCGCGTGCGCACCTGGTGCCGCATATCGCCTGCCATCGGGGCATCGCTGTCGGCAATCGACTGGCTCTGGCACTTGAGGCAGCGCAGCGTGTGCATCAGCTCCATCGCCTTTGCTTCCTGCGCCGGATCCTCGAGCTGCTGGTAGGCATAGGGTGCGGGCGGCAGAGCATCCTGCGCCGCCAGCGGAACCGCCACGAGTGCGGCAAGCAGGAGGGCGAGGTGCTTCATTTCGCCGCCTTCTCCAGTTCGGCCAGCAATTGTGGCACATTCTCCGCCCGCACATCCCCGATATGCTGATAGCGGATGTTGCCTTTGCCATCGATTACAAACGTTTCCGGCACGCCAGACGAACCGATTTCGAGCTGGATCGCGGAAATGTCGTCCGCCCCGATCCTTGTATAGGGATTGCCATGTTCGGCGAGGAAGCGATCGACATCCTCCGGCTTGTCGCGGATCGCAACGCCGATGATCTCGACTCCGGCGGCGCGCAACGACTCGAGGTGCGGCGCTTCGGCGATGCAGGGCAGGCACCAGCTCGCCCAGATGTTGAGAAGCCTGGGCTTGCCGTCCTGGAAATCCGCGAGCCGCGTTCCGGGGCGCGAGCTGCTCGCCGGCTTCAGATTAAACTGTGGCAGCGGCTTGCCAATCATGGTCGAGGGGATGAATTCGTCGCGCGGCTGGGTCAGCTGGTAACCAGCCAGCCCCACGAAGAAGGCGAACAGCAACAGCGGTACCCATAGCGTCCAGCGCATCAGCCCGCCCCACCCGCTGGAGCGACCGCGCCGCCGCGCAACTGCGCGAGCTCGGCCTGTTCCTCTACCTCGCGCCGGTCAGCCTGCCTCCGGCGGAGATCCGTGACCAGCCGGCCAAAAATCGAAAGTGCGCCGCCAAATGCAATCACCAGGCCGCCAAACCAGATCAGCGTGACCAGCGGTTTCCACCAAAGCCGCAACTGCCAGCGGCCATCGGCCGCCTTGTCCCCCACCACGGCATACAGCTGCCCGTTCCAGCGGGTTAGGAGCGCGCTCTCGGTGGTCTGCTGTGCGGGTGCCCAGAAGCTGCGCGCTTGCGGGTTGAGGTATTGCGGCGTCCCGTCACCCTTCTGCACAGCAATGCGCGCTTCCATCGCGGTCCAGTTGGGCCCTGCCACCGGCGCGACGGATTCGAGCGTGACCTTGAACCCGCCCAGTTCCGCGCTGCCGCCTGGCGCCAACGCCACCAGCTTCTCCTCGGTGAAGGCACTCTCGCTGGCCATGCCGAGCAGCGACACGGCAATGCCGAAATGCGCCAAGACCATGCCCCAGGTGGCAAGCGGAATACGCAGCACAT
>JBMSNZ010000139.1:0-5543 GCA_049421965.1 Erythrobacter sp. | reverse complement strand
ATGCAGGTGCTCCGCACCGGCCCGGCCCTGTCGGGCGACCTGGTGGCCGAGCGCTACGTGCTCGGCAACGGACTGGTGCTGGTCTACCTGCGCGACCCATCGGCGCCGGTGTTCAGCATCCAGACCTGGGTGAGGACGGGATCGCGTCACGAGACGCCCGGGCGCACCGGGATGGGGATCGAGCTGCCCAATGCCGATCGGCAGACCGTGTCGTTCAAGGAACTCGCCGCCTGCGCGGCCTTCGCCGAATCCAGGGGCAATCTGCCGATCATTCTGGGCAAGGACATCGCGGGCGAGCCGATCGTGGCCGACCTCGCCGCCATGCCGCATCTGCTGGTGGCAGGCACCACCGGTTCAGGCAAGTCGGTCGGGCTCAACACCATTCTGCTGTCGCTGCTGTATCGCTTCACCCCTGCCGAGTGCCGCCTGATCCTGATCGATCCGAAAGTGCTCGAACTCAAGACCTATGACGATATCCCGCACCTTCTTTCGCCGGTTGTGACCGAACCGGCAAAATCGGTGCGCGCGCTCAAATGGGCGGTGGAGGAGATGGAGCGGCGCTATCGCCAGATGTCCTCGGTCAATTCGCGCAACATCAACTCGTTCAACGAGAAGGTGACGGCGGCGGCGGCCAAGGGCAAGCCGCTGGGGCGGCGGGTGCAGACCGGCTTCGATCCCGAAACGGGCGAGGAACTGTTCGAGGAAGAGCAGCTCGATTACGAGCCGCTGCCGCAGATCGTGCTGATCGTCGACGAGCTGGCCGACCTGATGGTCACAGTCGGCAAGGAAATCGAAGTGCTGATCCAGCGCCTCAGCCAGAAGAGCCGCGCCGCTGGCATTCACCTGATCATGGCGACGCAGCGCCCCTCGGTCGATGTCATCACCGGCGTGATCAAGGCCAATCTGCCGACCCGTATCAGCTTCAAGGTCACCAGCCGGATCGACAGCCGCACGATCCTGGGCGAGCAGGGCGCCGAGCAGCTGCTGGGCAAGGGCGACATGCTTTACAAGCCCAACACCGGGGCGCTGATCCGCGTGCATGGCCCGTTCGTGGGCGACGACGAGGTGGAGCGGGTAGCCGACTTCTGGCGCGCGCAGGGCAAGCCCGACTATGTCGATGCGGTAACCGAGGAGCCGGAAGACGGCTATTCGCCGTTCGAGGACGAGTTCACTGCGTCGGACAATCCCGAAGAGCGCAAATATCGCCAGGCATGCCAGATCGTGATCGAGAACCAGAAGGCCTCAGGCTCTTGGCTGCAGCGCCAGATGGGCGTGGGCTACAACACGGCGGCCAAGTGGATCGAGCGGATGGAAGGGGACGGCCTGGTTGGCCCGGCCAACCATGTCGGGCGTCGTGAAATCTACCGCGACCGCGACGGCAACCCGCTCTAATCACGACTAATCCGGCTGTGTTGCATCATTGTCACGATCTGCAAGGATCGGATGATTTTGTCGCAATATTGTTCGCCAAGCTGGAGCGGATCGGTAATTTCATGCGTTGAAGGGTTGGGGAAATCCATCAACAAGGGGAATCCACTGATGACAGCCACTTTCATGTTCCGTTCGAGCTGTGCCGTCGCCGCGCTCGCAATGGCCAGTTTGACCAGTCCGGTCCTGGCCCAGGACGCTTCCGATCAAGCCGATGCTGAAACCGCAAAGGCCGAAGAGATCGTCGTCATCGGCACGCGCCGTACTGACCGTTCGGTGACCGACTCCGCGTCGCCGATCGACGTCATCGGCGCCACCGAGCTGGGAGCCCAGCCCTCCGTCAACATGCTCGACACTGTACGGAACCTGGTCCCCTCCTTCTTCGTGCCACAGAATACGATCTCCGACGCTTCGACCTTCGTTCGCCCGCCGTCGCTGCGCGGTTTGGGCGCTGACCAGATCCTAGTGATGATCAACGGCAAGCGGTACAATCGCGCCGCGCTGGTGCAGGTCTATTCGGGGGCTGACACCGCGCTTTCCTACGGCTCGCAAGGCTCGGATATCTCGAACATTCCGGCCATTTCGGTCAAGAACCTCCAGATCCTGCGCGATGGTGCGACGGCGCAATATGGGTCGGACGCGATCGGTGGCGTCATCAACTACCAGATCCGCGACGATGCCGGGTTCGAACTGCAGGGCCTGTGGGGCGAGACCTACGAAGGCGACGGCGATCGCAAGCAAATCGGCGGTTATGCCGGGTTCAATCTGGGTGATGCAGGCTTCATTTCGCTTTCGGGCGAATGGTACGAAGACGATGGCACAAGCCGCGGTGCAACCCGCCCGACTGCGGTCAATTTCGCAAATCTCAACCCGACGCTGGTGGACACCATCCCGAACTATCCGGGACCGGCGCAGATCTGGGGTTCGTCGCCTGGCGACGGCTTCAAGATGTTTGCCAATGCGAAGTATGATTTCTCGGACGCGGCGCAGCTTTATCTGACGGTCAATTACGCCGAGAGCGACGCGAACCAAAGCTTCAACTATCGCCCTTCAGTGACAGCGGCCGGGCTGGTGGTCGACGACGGCTCGGGCACTCCAGCAACCCGTACGAATAACCGCAATGGTTCGTTCAACACGATTTATCTGACTGCCTGCCCCTCCGGCAACGCGACCTGCCCTTCGGGCGGCTTCGTGCTCGACACCAACACCTTCAGCTTCGCCTCCATCTATCCGGGCGGGTTCACGCCCCGCTTCATCGGCGAAGTCGAACAGCTCTATGGGACCGGCGGCATCAAGGGTGAACTGGGCGGCGGCCTGACCTATGATCTTTCGGCCACCTTGGCGCGGAACTCGCTGTCGCTGTCGATGACGGATTCGCTCAGCCCCTCGTTCGGCCCAGCGAGCCAGACAGAGTTTTTCTTCGGCGAACTGATCCAGCGCGAACAGGTCTACAACCTCGACCTGACCTATCCGCTTGAAGTCGGCTTCGCCAGCCCGGTCACGCTCTCGGCCGGTGCGGAATACCGCCGCGAGGAATATGAGAAGACGGTCGGCGACGCACAGTCCTATGCGGCGGGCCCCTATGCCACCCAGCCGCTATACAGCCTGGTCTCGCCCGGCGTCTATGCGGCTGTGCCAAACGTCTCGGGAACCTGTCCGCGCTTCAATTCGGCTCTGCCATCGACCGCGATCTGCACAGCGACCCAGTCGCCCGCAGCCAGCGGCTACGGCGGCGTGAGCCCGGCCTTCGCCGGTGCCGCTGACCAGGACAGCTACGGTTTCTATGTCGGCGCTGAAACCGATGTGACCGACGCGCTTACGATGGGTATTGCCGGCCGCTACGAAGATTACAGCACCTTCGGCAGTGCCTTTGTGTGGAAGGCCAATGCCCTGCTTGAGCTGTCGGAAGTCCTGTCAGTCCGTGCAACGATCGGCACCGGCTTCCACGCACCGTCGCCGGGCCAGAACAATACTCAGATCGTCACGACCAATTTCCGCAGCGGAAACCAGGTCCAGACAGGTACTTATCCGGTGACGAGTGCGATCGCCCAGTTCTACGGTGCGGAATCGCTCCGGCCCGAGAAGTCGAACAACTACGGCGCGGGTTTCATCCTTAAGCCTAGCGACAGCTTCACGCTCACGGTCGATGGTTACATCATCGATGTGCGCAACCGCATCGGCATTTCGCAGACTTTCACTGTGACCAATGCCGATCTCGCGGCGCTTCCGGCGCTCGCGATCGTGGGGGTCGGGGGTGATGTGAACTACTTCACCAACGGGTTCGACACCTCGACCAAGGGGATCGATGCGGTCGCCAGCTATCGCACCGATCTGGCAGGTGGCCCACTCAGCCTGACGATGGCCTACAGCTACAACAAGAGCAAGGTTACGGACTTCAACCCATCGGTGATCAGTGCGGCACAGCGGTTCAACATCGCCAACCTCCCGCCAAAGCATCGCCTCAACACCTCGGCCAACTGGCAGATCGGCGATTTCCAGGTGAATGGTCGGGTGAACTACTTCAGCTCATGGGCCAACCAGCTCGAATATCCGGGTCAGCGCTTCGGGGCCAAGGCCACGGCTGACCTCGACGTGAGCTACACCTTCATGGAGTATTTCACGCTCACGGTCGGCGCGAACAACCTGTTCGACACCTATCCGGACCGGATTGCGGCTTCGACCACCAATCCGATCTATCAGCTGACCGACAGCCTTGCCGACGGCCAGGTGTATCCGCGATCGGGTGGCCCGTTCGGGATCAACGGCGGGTTCTATTACGCCAGGCTGCGGGTCAAATACTGACCCACGGCGTTACTGCCTGAATCCAATGACGGCCGGGGCGTCGCTCCGGCCGTTTTTTGTTTGGGCCGCGTAGTCGGAAGCGCCCCAACGAAAAGCGCCGCCCCGTCGCAGTGACGGAGCGGCGCCATTCGCTGAAGCAAGTCGGGAGAGAGGGTTTACTTCAGCTGGTCTGCCGTAAGCAGCGTGTATTCGGTCGCGGCCTTTTCGTTCTTGGCACGCTCGGCGTCGGGCGAGGGGACGAAGCCGATCTTCGACAGCGAGCCACCCGGGCCCCAGCTCTTCACCCATTCCAGCAGGAACTGGTCGAGGCCGGGGATCGCACGGCGATGCGCTGCCTTGACATAGACATAAAGCGGGCGCGCGCCGGGATAGGCGAAGCTGGCGATGTTGTCATAGGTCGGCGCGACACCGTTCATCGAGAGGCCCTGCACCTTGTCGAGGTTCTCTTCCATGTAGGAATAGCCGAACACGCCGACCGCGCGCGGGTTGTTCTCGATCTTCTGGACGATCAGGTTGTCCTGTTCGCCCTGGTCGACATAGGCGCCGTCCGAACGCACTTCGGTGCAGATCTGGTCGTACTTGTCCTCGTCGGTTTCCTTGAGCGCCTTCATCGCCGGATCGGCCTTGCAACCGGCTTCCAGCACCAGTTCCTTGAGCGCATCGCGCGTGCCCGAGGTCGAGGGCGGGCCATAGACCAGGATCGGCTCAGCCGGGAGCGAAGGATCGACATCGGCCCAGGTCTTGGCGGTCTGTTCCTTGCCATAGGGCTTTGCAGCGAGCGCCTTGTAGACGATTTCGGGCGAGAGGTTCATCGTGATGCCGCCCTTGGCTGAAGCAAAGGCGATCCCGTCAAGGCCGACCTGAAGTTCGACGATGTCGGTCACGCCGTTCTTCTGGCAATCCTCGAATTCGCTGAGCTTCATGCGGCGCGAGGCATTGGCCATGTCAGGCGTATCAGCGCCCACACCCGAGCAGAACAGCTTGATCCCGCCGCCGGTGCCGGTCGATTCGATCAGCGGCGACTTGAAGTCGGGGTTCGAGCGGGCAAAGCTTTCCGCCACGGTCTTGGCGAAGGGGAACACGGTCGACGAGCCGACCGCGCGGATCGAATCGCGGGTACCCGAGGATCCGCCGCCTTCGCCGCAAGCGGTGAGCGCGAGCGCGGAAAGCGCGAGGAGGCAGGTGGTCTTGAAGTGACGCATGGGAAGGTCCTTGAATTGATCCCTGGTAAAGATGAGGCCGCACTAGGCCCGATCCATGACAGGATTGTGACAAAGAAGGTGGGCGGCGCGCGGCCCCCGGGGCGCCCCCCC
>JBMSNZ010000138.1:0-5625 GCA_049421965.1 Erythrobacter sp. | reverse complement strand
GATCGAAAGCCTGGAAGGCAAAAAGGGCCAGCCGCGCCTGAAGCCGCCTTTCCCCGCCGGCGCGGGCCTCTATGGCTGCCCGACCACGGTCAACAATGTCGAATCGATTGCGGTGGCGCCCACCATCCTGCGGCGCGGCGCCAGCTGGTTCGCCAGCTTCGGGCGCGACAACAACAAGGGCACCAAGCTTTTCCAGATCAGCGGGCATGTGGAAAAGCCCTGCGTAGTCGAGGAAGCGATGAGCATCCCGTTCCGCGAACTGATCGAAAAGCATTGCGGGGGCATCACCGGCGGGTGGGACAATCTGCTCGCGGTAATTCCGGGCGGTTCCTCGGTGCCGCTGGTACCCGCTGCGCAGATCATGGACGCGCCGATGGACTTTGACGGGCTACGCGAACTCGGTTCGGGCCTCGGCACTGCCGCCGTGATCGTAATGGACAAGTCGACCGACATCGTCCGCGCGATTTCGCGACTCAGCTATTTCTACAAGCACGAAAGCTGTGGCCAGTGCACGCCCTGCCGCGAAGGCACGGGCTGGATGTGGCGCATGATGGAGCGGTTGCGCACCGGCGATGCGGCGATCGAGGAAATCGACATGTTGCAGCAGGTGACCAAGCAGGTCGAGGGGCACACGATCTGCGCGCTCGGCGATGCGGCGGCTTGGCCGATCCAGGGTCTGATCCGGCATTTCCGCCCCGAGTTGGAGCGCCGCATCCACGAACATAACGCCAAGTTTGCCGAGGCGGCCGAATGAGGCAGATCGGATTCCTTCTGGCAGCAGGGGCGCTGGTCGCGTCGCCCGCGCTGGCTGAGCGCAAGCCGCAGCTGGAACAGGACATCGCCTTGCAGCGCGGATCGCTGGCAGCGTGGACCGGCTGCATCGCGAGCGAGAAGGCGCAGGATGTCCACCGCGTACTGGTGCAGGACTTCACGTCCGAGAGCTATCGGCTTGGGATCAAGGCTTTGTCGGAGACCCGCGTCAGCAAGGAATGTTTCGAGGCTATGCCGCGCGAGTACCGCAGCATCCGCCTCGGCGGCCTGCCCTTTGCCGGTGGCCTTGCAGAAAATATGCTGAAGGCTGACCGCGAGCCGCTCCTCAAGCGCCTGTCGATGGCGGCGCTGAAGCCGGCACCCAAGGCCCATTCGCGCACCGACGAGATCGCGATGTGCATGGCGCGCGGCGCACCGCGCGAGGTCGCGGCGCTGTTCGATACGACTTTCGAGACTGATAGTGAGCGCGCAGCGCTGGCCCAGCTCGCCCCCGTTGCCGAGATTTGCGCGGGCGGGCCGGGCAAGTTCGAGGCCTCGGCGCTTGGCCTGCGTTCGATGCTCGCCACTGCAACCTATCGCCTGCTTGATGCCCAGAAGGTGGAGAACGATGCCTAAAGTCACTGTCGACGGCCAGGAGATCGAAGTCCCCAATGGCGCCACTGTGCTGCAGGCATGCGAGCTTGCGGGCAAGGAAATCCCGCGTTTCTGCTATCACGAGCGCTTAAGTATCGCCGGTAACTGCCGGATGTGCCTGGTGGAAGTGAAGCCCGGGCCGCCCAAGCCGCAGGCCAGCTGCGCACTGCCAACCGCAGAAGGGCAGGAAATCCGTACCGATACCGAAATGGTCAAGAAGGCGCGGGAAGGTGTGATGGAGTTCCTGCTCATCAACCATCCGCTCGATTGCCCGATCTGCGACCAGGGTGGCGAATGCGATTTGCAGGACCAGGCCGTGGCCTATGGCCGAGGCGGGTCGCGCTATGAGGAAAACAAGCGCGCCGTCACCGAGAAATACATGGGTCCGCTGATCAAGACCGTGATGACCCGTTGCATCCATTGCACCCGCTGCGTGCGCTTCAGCGAGGAAATCGCCGGGGTGGACGAGATCGGCGCGCTCTATCGCGGCGAGGACATGCAGATCACCACCTACCTCGAGCAGGCTGCCGCGCACGAATTGTCGGCGAATGTCATCGACTTGTGCCCGGTGGGTGCGCTGACCAGCCGCCCCTATGCCTTCGAGGCGCGCCCGTGGGAGCTCAAGAAGACGCTCAGCATCGACGTGTCGGACGCAGTCGGCGCCAATATAAGGCTCGACAGCCGTGGGCGCGAAGTGATGCGGGCGCTGCCGCGCATCAATGACGACGTGAACGAGGAGTGGCTGAGCGACAAGGGCCGCTACATGGTTGACGGGCTGACCAAGCGTCGGCTCGACAAGGTGTTCATTCGCCAGAAGTCGGGGAAGGGGCGGGGCAAGCTTCAGCCGGCCAGCTGGGACGAAGCCTTCGGTGCGATCGCCAGTCAGCTCAAGGGGAGCAAGTCCAGCATTGCGGCTGTGGCAGGCGACATGGTCGATTGCGAAACCATGTTTGCGGCAAAAGCACTGCTGAAGGCCTGCGGCTCGAACCTGATCGAAGGCCGCCAGACCGGCATGGATTACGACGTGTCAAACCTTGCTGCGGTGAACTTCAATTCCACCTTTGCAGGGATCGAAACCGCGGATGCGATCCTGATCGTGGGCAGCCATGTCCGCTGGGAAGCGCCGCTGGTGAACGTACGGCTGCGCAAGGCCGCGAAACGCGGGGCGAAGGTTTACATCATCGGCCCCGCGTGGGAGCCGACCTACCCGGCAACTTTCCTCGGCAGCGATCTTTCGTTGCTGTCGAACCTGCCGAAGGATCTCGTCAAGCTGTTCAAGGCAGCAGAACGCCCCGCGCTCATCATGGGCGGAGCGGCGCTGGCCAAAGGCGCTTTGCATGCCGGGCTCGCCGCAGCCGACAAGCTGGGCGTGGTGAAAGGCGACTGGAACGGGTTTAACGTGCTGCATTTCTCGGCGGCGCGGATGGGCGGGCTGATGCTCGGCTTTGCACAGAAGGGCGGGATGAAGGACATTGCCGCCGCCAGGCCCAGGGTTTTGCTGGCGCTTGGCGCAGACGAGATGAATTTCGAGCCCTTTGCTGACAGCCTCAAGGTCTACATCGGCCATCACGGCGACAAGGGCGCGCATGCCGCCGATATCGTCCTTCCTGCAGCCAGCTTTGCCGAAAAGGACGGCACCTACGTCAACACCGAGGGTCGGGTGCAATTCGCCGAGAAGGCCGTGTTCGCACCGGGCGATGCGCGCGAGGACTGGACGATCCTGCGCGCGCTGGCCGATGCGCTGGGAGTATCGGTCGGGTTCGACAGCTTTGCCCAGCTCCAGTCGGCAATGGTGGCAGAAGTGCCCGCTTTGGGCAGCGAAGGGCTGGCCGATTATGGCGCACTGCCCAAACCCGATGCCAAGGCGAAGGCAGAAGGCATCATCGAGGCCTATCCGATCAAGGATTTCTACCTCACCAACCCGATCGCCCGGGCCAGCGCGGTGATGCAGCAATGCTCGGCCGAGCTGCTCCACGGGGCAGATCTGAAGGAAGCGGCGGAATGACCGAGTTCTTCCAGACCCAGCTGAGCATGTCCTTCGAATGGGCATGGTTCGTGGCCACGGTTGCGGGCGTGCTGCTGATCGCCTTCCCGGTGATGCTGGCGGTGGCGATGATCATCTACATGGACCGCAAGGTGCTGGCGGCGATCATGCTGCGGCGCGGGCCCAATGTGGTCGGCCCGTTCGGCCTGCTGCAGAGTTTTGCTGACGGCCTGAAGGTATTCCTGCAGGAAACGATCATTCCCTCGGCCGCGAACAAGGGCATCTTCCTGCTCGCGCCGATTGTCACCTTCACAGTGGCACTGGTGGCCTGGGCGGTCATGCCGTTTGATGCGGGCGTGGTGCTGGCGGACATCAATGTCGGCCTGCTCTACATTCTCGCGATCAGCAGCCTCGGGGTTTACGGCGTGGTGATGGCGGGTTGGGCGTCCAACTCGAAATACCCGTTCTTCTCCGCCATGCGCGCCGCCGCGCAGATGATCAGTTACGAGGTCTCGATCGGCTTCATCCTGGTCTGCGTGGTATTGTGGGCGGGAACGTTCAACCTGTCCGACATCGTCGAGGCGCAACGCGGCCATGGCGCGGGCGTAGTCAACGGGTTCTTCTTCAACCCGCTGCTGTTCCCGATGTGGGTGGTTTTCTTCATCAGCTGCCTTGCAGAGACCGCGCGCGCGCCGTTCGACCTGACCGAAGCCG
The DNA here is from genome assembly GCA_049421965.1 of Erythrobacter sp. Taxonomy (GTDB): domain Bacteria; phylum Pseudomonadota; class Alphaproteobacteria; order Sphingomonadales; family Sphingomonadaceae; genus Erythrobacter. The sequence goes on along the minus strand of JBMSNZ010000138.1, from coordinate 1,523 downwards.
AAAGCGAACTCGTCGCCGGGTTCCAGACCGAATATTCGAGCATGAGCTTCGCGCTGTTCTGGCTGGGCGAGTATGCCAACATCCTGCTGATGTGCATGCTCAACGCCGTGCTGTTTTTCGGCGGATGGCTGCCGCCGGTCGACTGGGAGCCGCTCTATGCGGTGCCGGGCTTCATCTGGCTGTTCCTCAAGACGCTGGTGTTCTTTTTCATGTTCGGGTGGATCTGGGCCACAGTGCCGCGCTTCCGTTATGACCAGCTGATGCGGCTTGGCTGGAAGGTGTTCCTGCCGTTGAGCCTGATCTTCGTGTGCGTGATTAGCGGCTATCTGATGGCGACCGGCCACTTCGGCGGAGCGGCCGCATGATCGGCGCCGCATTCCTCCTGACCCTGCAGGTCCTCGAGACAATCCAGATGCCGGCACCGCCGATCAGTGAGGCCATTCCGGCCACTGGCTTCAGTTGCGACCTGCTCGATGCTCAGGGTAACCGCTTCACGCTGAGGGGCACTTTCCCCGAGGCTCCGGCAGGTTGGGATCCCAACCGGGCCATGCCGATGACGATGGAGGGCGATGGCCGCCCCGAATTGATCGGGGCCCGCCAGGTCAAACCGTTTGGGGCGGGCGCTGATTACCGGCGCTATTACGTAACGGCAGAGCAGGGGGCCAGTGGCCACTTCAATCTGTTGTTCGTGCTTCTCGATGGCGAGACCAGTTTGGTGACGGTTGACCGCTTTACCCGCAATCCGGAGACCGGCGGCGGCACCATGACGGCGTTCGCCACCGGCGATTGTGAAGCAGATTTCGACGTAAAGGCCGCGCAATGAGCACGATCGCCCATCTCATCAAGAGCTTTACCCTGTGGGAGTTCCTCAAGGCGCATGCGCTGACGCTGAAGTATTTCTTCAAGCCCAAGGCGACGATCAACTACCCCTTCGAGAAGAACCCGCTTTCGCCCCGTTTCCGCGGCGAGCACGCGCTGCGGCGCTATCCCAATGGCGAGGAGCGCTGCATTGCCTGCAAGCTGTGCGAGGCGGTTTGCCCCGCACAGGCGATCACGATCGAAAGCGAGCCGCGCGAGGACGGCAGCCGCCGTACGACGCGCTACGATATCGACATGACGAAATGCATCTATTGCGGCTTCTGCCAGGAAGCCTGCCCGGTGGATGCTATCGTCGAGGGACCGAACTTCGAATACGCCACCGAGACGCGCGAGGAACTGCTCTACGACAAGGCGAAACTGCTCGCCAACGGGGACAAGTGGGAACGCGCCATCGCCGCCAACCTTGAAGCCGATGCGCCCTATCGCTAGGCGGCGCCGCAACGGGACACAGGGGTCATGATCCAAGCTATCACCTTCTACCTCTTTGCCGGGCTGATGCTCGCCAGCGCGTTGCTGGTGATCACGGCACGCAATCCCGTGCATTCGGTGCTGTGGCTGATCGTGGCTTTCTTCAACGCCGCGGGCCTGATGGTGCTGATCGGGGCCGAATTCATCGCGATGCTGCTGGTGATTGTCTATGTCGG
>JBMSNZ010000137.1:0-5659 GCA_049421965.1 Erythrobacter sp. | reverse complement strand
CCTCACGCCACGGCAGGGCCGGGCGCCGCGGGCCGCGCGGCGCCTTTCGGCCCGCGCGAGAGCGCGGCGGGCACCGATCGTGCCCTCAGCGATCGAGCGTGAATTGGGCACCCGCTTCACCGTGGACACTTTGCGCGCGCTCCGGCGTCGCTATCCCGATCGCCACTTCGTTTGGTTGATGGGCGCGGACAATCTGGCGCAATTCCATCAATGGCGCGACTGGCGCGGCATCGCCCGCACGATGCCGATTGCGGTTATCGCGCGGCCGGGCTATGATAGCCTTGCCTTGGCGAGCCCCGCCATGGCCTGGCTGCGGCGGTATCGCCGTTCCGCGACCAGCTTAACCCGCAGGGGCAAATGGAGCGCACCGACCCTGGTGTTTTTGCGTTTTGATCCCGATCCACGTTCGGCCACGTCCCTGCGTCGTGCCGATCCGGATTGGTCAGCGCCATTCTCCGGCCGACCAGCAAGAGACAGGTTGACCCACCGTCTCGTCCGCGATGCGGAGGGTGCGTGAAGCGCGCCTTCCGCGACAATCGCCCGATGGCGGCCGAAGGCTCGATTTACCCCGATTACAGGAGAACCAGACCCGCCTATGAACCAGGCGCAAACCCTCTCGGCTTCGGCCGACCCCGCCACTGCTGCGTCGGCGCTCATGTCTGAGACCGGCAAGTCGGCTGATGCCCTGCACAATCTCGTGCTGAGCCAGCTCGATGACGACCAGGCGCAGGAGATTGTCTCGATCCCGCTGCGCGGCAAGAGCTCGATCGCCGATCACATGGTCATCGCCAGCGGCCGCTCGACCCGCCAGGTCGCCGCGATCGCCCAGAAACTGGCCGAACGCATCAAGCAGGAAGGCTATGGCACGGCGCGCATCGAAGGCCTGCCTGCAGCCGACTGGGTGCTGATCGATGCGGGCGACGTGGTGGTCCACCTGTTCCGCCCCGAAGTGCGCAGCTTCTACAATCTCGAGCGCATGTGGGGCTTTGGCGAAGCGGACGGCAAGCTCGCTGGCACCGCCTGACCAGGCGGTTCGCCGTCGGTCCGGGCCGGCGGCAGCCCTGGCAACTCGCTGATGCTTATCCACGTCATCGCTCGCGGCAAGATAGCGCGCACCCCCGAAGCAGAGCTCGTCGAACGTTACGAGAAGCGTCTGTCATGGCCGGTGAAGATCACCGAGCTGCCCGATAGTGGCGGCCGCATTCCCGACCCGCATTCATCCCTGAAAACCGTGCTGCTAGATCAGCGAGGGCGCAACCTGGGATCGGCCGAGCTGGCCGAATTGCTGGGGCGCTGGCGCGACGACGGCGTCCGCGAAACCCGCTTTGTGCTGGGCGCGGCCGATGGCCATAGCGCACAGGAACGCGCCCAGGCCGATTTGCTGCTGGCCTTTGGCGCGGCGACTTGGCCGCACCTGATGGCGCGGGCGATGCTGATGGAACAGCTCTATCGCGCCACCACGATCCTTGCAGGCCATCCCTATCATCGGGCAGGATAGCGGCACGATGCCCAACGCCCGCTTACTTGCCCTGTGCAGCATTGCGTTGATCCCGGTTGCGGCGGCGCTGGTGCTTGCCTGGCCCCGCGATGCTGCCGAAGCGCGCGACCTGACTGCAGTGGCGGCAGGGCTGGGCGATCCGGTCTCGGCGCGCGAAGCCTATTCGCGGGCCCGCGTGGCAGCTGCAGATGCTGCACGCCGAGCCGAGCTGCTGGATCGGCAGGCCGCCGACGCCGGTGCGGCCGCTGCGCGCTCGGCCCGTGAGGCGGCAGCCCTCGCGGCGCGGATCCAGCAGGCCGAGGCCGATATCCTGGCGGCGCAGGCGCGGCTGGCACTGATCACCGACCAACGCCGCGTGCTGGCTGCACGGCTCGCCCGGCAGCAGCGGCCGCTGGTGGGGCTGACCGCGGCGCTGCAGAGTATGGCGCGCCGGCCTATCGTATTGTCAGCGCTCCAGCCCGGTTCGCTCAAGGAAACCGTCTATCTGCGCGCCGTGCTGGAAACCACCATGCCCACCGTGCGCGCGCGCACCGCTGGTTTGCGTGGCCAGCTGGCGAAAGGCCGTGCGCTTGAACGTGACGCGGCGACCACGCTGGGGGGGCTCCGCTCGGGCGAAGAGCGTCTTGTCGCGCGGCGCAGTGAACTCGATGCCATGGCCGCGGAGCAGCGCTTTGCTTCGCGCGAGGCACGACAGATTGCCCGACGCGAAGGCGCGCGCGCTTTGGTCCTGGCCGAGAATGCGCGCGATCTTGACGCTCTGGTCGACGAACTTGGCCGGGCCGGATCGCTGCGTGCCGAATTGGCAGCACTGCCGGGGCCGCTGCTGCGGCCGCCGCGCCCCGACGCCTCGCGCGTGACCGGGGGCGGCCGAGCGCAACCCACGCCGCGCCCCACCGGTCTCCCCGCCCCGCTGCAGCTGCCAGTGCAGGGCCGCACGCTGGCAGGCTTTGGCGAGCGCGACACCACCGGACTGCCGATGAAGGGCCTGCGCCTTGCGCCTGCGCCCGGCGCCCAGGTGATCGCGCCATCGGCCGGCCGGATTGCCTTTGCCGGGCCCTATCGCGGCTATGGCACGATCGTGATCGTCGAGCACGGCAACGGCTTCACGAGCCTTGTCACCGGCCTCGCGGACGCCGATGTCTCGGCCGGCGACGAAGTGATTGGCGGCAGCCCGATCGGCCGCGCGCCTGCGCGTGCGCCCTCGATCATGCTTGAGCTTCGCCGCGACGGCGCGCCGGTCAATCCGATCGACTTCCTCTAGGCCTGGCCTGAGGGCTGCAGCAGCTGCTCTGCGCCGTGGCGGGACAGCTCCGCCATCTCATCTGGCGTTAAGCCTCAAGGCGCTATATCAATGCGATGCTTTTACAGGAGCGACCACACTGATGCGAATCGCCGACCTTCTGCGTAGCGCTGCCCTCGTGACCGCTGTCGCGCTTATCCCTGCCACAACCGCCGGCATGGCGCAGGTTGACGGGCGCGCCGGGCCGCAATTCGCCAAGCTGTTCGCCGCCTACCAGCAGATCAAGGCCAATTACGTCGAGCCGGTTGAAGACGATGTGCTGATCCGCGGCGCCATCAACGGCATGCTGGGCGCGCTCGACCCGCATTCTGCGTACGTCGATGGCAGCGCGCTTGAGCGGCTCGAGACCATGATTGACGGCAATTATTCGGGGCTGGGCCTTTCGGTCGTGATGGACGAGGGCGCGGTCAAGGTGATCTCGCCGTTCCGCGGCAGCCCCGCCGAAAAGGCCGGCATCAAGGCTGGCGACTTCATTACCCATCTTGACGGCCAGCTGATCTATGGCGGCGACCTCGACGAGGCCGTGGCGCGGATGCGCGGGCCGGAAGGCAGTTCGGTGAAGCTTACTGTGTTCCGTCCCGGTCGCGACGAACCGCTCGAGCTATCGGTAACCCGCGGGATCATCGAACTCGAACCGGTCACGCATGAACTCGCCGCCGGCAAGGTCGGGGTCATCACCGTCAACGAATTCTCGACCAATGTCGGGCGCGATGTGTTCGCCGCTTGGCAGGCGTTGCAAAAGCAGGCGGGTGGCCGAGTCAACGGCCTTGTGCTCGATCTGCGTTCAAACCCGGGCGGCTCGCTCGATGAAGCGGTGGCGCTCAGCGACCTGTTCCTGAGCGAAGGCCGCATTGTCAGCCAGCGCGGCCGCGCGCGCGGCGAGAACATCCATTACAATGCGGATGATCTCGTCAATTATCGCCACCTGCCGCGGCAGGAAGGCCAGAAGTTCATGGGCCAGATCGCCGACGGTGTGCCGCTGGTCGTGCTGATCGATGCAGGCTCGGCTTCGGCGTCGGAGATTGTGGCCGGCGCGCTACAGGACCATCGCCGCGCGCTGATCATGGGCGATCGCAGCTTCGGCAAGGGTAGCGTCCAGTCGCTGCTGCCGTTGGGCCGCGATGCCGCGCTCAAGCTGACCACCGCGCGCTATTACACGCCGGCGGGCCATTCGGTGCAGGAAGGCGGCATCAAACCCGATATCGAAGTTCCGCAGCTGTCCGATCCGGATCTCGAGAAGCGCAACAAGTATGTGATGCGCGAAAGCGATCTGCGCGGCCACCTCGTCAACGAGCTCGGCCTCAAGGATGATGCGCTGGAAAGCGACAAGAAGCTTGACCCGCGCTTCCAGCTGACCGCCGCGCAGCTTGAGCAGCAGGGCGTCGACGACTTCCAGCTGCACTATGCGCTGGAGACGCTGCGCCGCACCACCCGCGCAACTGTGGCGCTGCGCAAGTAATTCGGCTAGCCGAGCGGCATGAGCGATTCACGAGGCGGTAGCCCCGCCGAACTTCTTGCGCAGCATCTTGCGCTCAGCATCCCGGCGCTTCTGCTGGGGGGCGCCTATCTCGCGCAATACGGCTTTGGCCTGTTCCCGTGCGAGATGTGCTGGTGGCAGCGCTATCCCCATTTCGCGGCGCTGGCGCTTGCCTTGCTCTCTTTTGTCGCCCCGCCACGCCGCACCTGGGTTGCGCTCGCTGGATTGGCGATCCTTGTTTCCGGCTTGATCGGCGGCTTCCATGCCGGGGTCGAATATGGCTGGTGGGAAGGGCTGACCGCCTGTTCCACCACCGTTCCCGTCACTGGTGATCCGCTCGATGCGATCATGAATGCCCCGCTGATCCGCTGCGATTCCGCACCGTGGGACCTGTTCGGAATCTCTTTGGCCGGATGGAACTTCCTGATTTCCTGCAGCGTTGCCATAGTGATCTGGACGCTTCAGCGGCGCGCTGCGCCAAAGTCATAGGGACGTAGACCATGGGCACCGGCACCATCACGCGCGATGAACTGCACAAGATGATCCGCGTCGACCAGGCGGGCGAGTACGGCGCCACCCGGATCTATGCCGGGCAGCTTGCGGTGCTGGGCAGCCGCGGTCCGCATGCCCAGGAAATCCTCCACATGGCAGAGCAGGAAGCCGAACATCGCGCGAAGTTCGACGCGCTGATGGCCGAACGCGGCGTTCGCCCCACTGTGCTGCAACCGTTCTGGTCGGTCGCCGGATATGCGCTGGGCGCAGCTACCGCACTGATCGGGCCTGAAGCCGCGATGGCTTGCACCGCTGCCGTCGAGGAAGAGATTGACCGGCATTACTCGGAGCAGCTTGAGCTTCTGGCCGAAAGCGGCAGTGATCCAGAACTGGCGCAGATGATCCACGAGTTCCGCGAGGACGAGCGTGAACATCGCGATGCCGCCTTGGCCAATGGGGCCGAGCGTGCACCGGCCTATCCGCTGCTCGCCGGGGCGATCCGCCTTGGTTGCCGCGCTGCGATCAAACTGGCTGAGCGGATTTGATCGCGATCAAGGCAGGCGCGTTCGCGTTTCATATGCTATTCAACTCGCCTGTGCTCCAGTCGAACAGCTGTTTGTCGCCATTTCGAGGTATCGCCATGATCCGCCGCTCACTTGCCGCTTCCCTTGTCGCCGCCGCCGCAGTGCTGCCTTTCGCCCCGCTGGCTGCGCAGGATGAGGCGGGTGACAAGGTCAATATGGTCATCGTTTATGGCGATGATGAATGCCCGGCCCCTGGCGAAGGCGAGATTACCGTCTGCGCACGCAAGGAAGAGGGTGAGCGCTATCGCATCCCCGAGAACCTGCGCCTCAGCGAAAGCCCGCAGAACGTCGCCTGGACCGAGCGGGTC
>JBMSNZ010000136.1:0-5751 GCA_049421965.1 Erythrobacter sp. | reverse complement strand
GCATCGCGCAAAGCCATGATCGCGCCCGGATCCATCTGCACACCATCGGTGCGCATATAGGTGATCGCGCCCGCTTCGTAGAGGCTCTGCGCACAGCGCATCGTGTGGCTGGCCGAGAAGCCGAGCTTGCGCGCCGCTTCCTGCTGCAGCGTGGAGGTGGTGAAGGGCGGCGCCGGGCTGCGCTTGAGCGGCTTGGTCTCGATCTCCTCGACCGTGAAGCGCGCCGCTTCGACCGCCGCCTTCGCGGCCAGCGCGCTGCCTTCATGGCCCAGGCTGAACTTGTCGAGCTTCTTGCCTTCGAACTTGACCAGCCGCGCATCGAACTCGGTTCCGTCATGCGCCAGCCTGGCCACCACCGACCAGTATTCCTCCGCGCGGAATGCCTCGATCTCGCGCTCGCGATCGACGATCAGCCGCAACGCCACCGATTGCACCCGGCCCGCGCTCTTGGCGCCGGGCAGCTTGCGCCACAGCACCGGGCTGAGCGTGAAACCGAACAGGTAATCGAGCGCGCGGCGCGCCAGATAGGCATCGATCAGATCGGTATCGAGCGCGCGCGGATGCGCCATCGCCTCGGTCACCGCGCTCTTGGTGATTGCGTTGAAGGTGACCCGGTCAACGCTCTTGGGCAGCGCCTTGCGCTTTGCCAGCAGTTCCTGGACATGCCAGCTGATCGCCTCACCCTCGCGGTCGGGGTCGGTCGCCAGCACCAGCCGGTCCGCCTTCTTGGCGGCGTCGGCAATTTCCTTGAAGCGGCTCTGCTTGTCGCGATAGAGCTCCCACTCCATCGCGAAATCCTCGTCCGGGCGCACGCTGCCATCCTTGGGCGGCAGGTCGCGGACATGGCCATAGCTGGCGAGGACCTTGAAGTCCTTGCCGAGGTATTTCTCGATAGTCTTCGCCTTGGCCGGCGATTCAACGATGACGAGCTGCATGTGCCCCGAAAATGTCCCTTACGTGTATACGTGTACGTACGCGCGAGGGTGGGGCTGCATTTCGGGGGTCGTCAAGTGGGGAAGGTTCACTGGAAAGCGATACGGACCGGTTGAGCTGCGCTCCTTCACCGGACTAAACCAAACTCACCCGCCCCCCGGCATGGCGCGTCAGCAGCCCGGCGATCTCCATTTCCAGCAGCGCCATCTGCACTGCCGCCGCGCTCGCGCCTGACTGGCGGATCAACTCGTCTACCGCCACCGGCGCGGTGGTAAGCAGGCTGGCGAGGTCAGCCGGTTGGGCTTCGGCCCAATCCTCAGGCTCGAAATCTAAGGCGGGCGAAGCCACGCGGAAGGTGGAACGCGGCGCGCCGTCAAAGCCGCTGAGCAGTTCGACCACCTCGTCAGGCGACTGCACCAGCACCGCGCCTTCGCGGATCAGCTGGTTGCAGCCCTGCGACCGTGCATCGAGCGGCGAGCCGGGGATCGCCATCACTTCGCGGCCTGCCTCGCCCGCCAGCCGCGCGGTGATGAGCGAACCGCTTTGCGGCGCCGCCTCGACCACCAGCGTGCCTGCCGCCAGCCCGGCGATAATGCGGTTGCGGCTGGGGAAATGGCTGCCCTTGGGCTCGGTGCCGGGTGGCTGCTCGGCGAGCAGCAGGCCGGCTTGCGCGATCCGTTCCTGCAGGTCGGCATGTTGCGGCGGGTAGGCGATGTCGATCCCGCTGGCGATCACGCCCACGGTGGCGGGCAACGCCCCCTGGTGCGCTGCCCCGTCAATCCCGCGCGCCAGGCCCGAGACGACAGTGAACCCCTCACCTGCCAGCGCACTTGCAAATTCGCGCGCCAGCTTCACCGCTGCCGCGCTGGCATTGCGCGCGCCGACCATGGCAACGCAGGGCCGCGCGGCCAATGCCAGATCGCCGCGCCAGGTCAGGATCGGTGGTGCGCTGTCGAGTTGCCCGAGCAGCGCGGGATAATCGGGCTGGTCATGGAACAGATATTTCGCGCCGGCGCGGCGCACCGCCTCAACTTCGCGCTCCACCAGGTCGGCAGGTGCAGCGCGGTAGGCGCGCCCGCCGCGTTTGCCCAAATCGGGCAAAGCCTCGATCGCGGCCTGTGCTGTGCCGAAACGCGCCAGCAGCTGGCGATAGCTGACCGGGCCGATGTTGGGCGAGCGCAGCAGGCGGATACGCGCGAAGGCTTCGGCCTGGCCCAGCGCCGGTTGCGACCCCGCGCTGTCCATCAGCAGGTAGATCGCATCATTTCTTGCCGCCCACCCGCGGCTCCTCGCCCTTCATGAGCCGCGCGATATTGGCGCGGTGGAGATAGATTATGAGGCCCGCAATCGCCGCCAGCACCGGAAAATAGTCTGGATAGCCAAGGAGGGGGGCAGCGGCGGCGGCGGCCACCACCGCGCTCATCCCCGCCAGCGAGGAAATGCGGAAGATCGCCAGAATGCTGAGCCAGACCAGCGCGTAAGCCAGGCCAATCGGCCAGGCGAGTCCGAAGCTGACCCCGGCATTGGTGGCGACGCCCTTGCCACCCTTGAAGCCGAGCCACACCGGGAAGCAATGCCCGATCACCGCGGCGCCTGCGGCAAAGGCGATGGCCGGCCCGCCCCACAGCTGACCCGCGATCCACACCGGCGCGAAACCCTTGGCAAGGTCAAGCAGCAGCGTGGCCGCGGCCAATCCCTTGTTGCCCGTGCGCAGCACATTGGTCGCGCCGATATTGCCGCTGCCGATCTGGCGCACGTCGCCCATCCCGGCGGCCTTGGTGAGCAGCAAGCCGAACGGAATCGAACCCAACAGGTAACCGAGCAATGCGGCGAGTAACGGCTCCACTCACATCTCCGTTTGCCCTGAGCTTGTCGAAGGGCAGTAATTCTCTATGGAAATCGAGAGCTAGAAGAAGTGCAGTGCTTCGACAAGCTCAGGCCGAACGGAAAGAACTCAATTGGATTCATCTTCCCCCATCCTGCTGTTCGATTCCGGGGTCGGCGGGCTGACAGTCCTTGCCGCATTGCGCCGCGTGCTGCCCACCGCGCCGGTGATCTACGCCGCCGATCTGGCCGGCCTGCCCTATGGCGAGAAGTCCGAGGCGCAGATCGCCGCGCGGGTTGCGGGTCTGCTCGGCCGGATGTGCGAACGCTACCAGCCGCGGCTCGCCTGCATCGCCTGCAACACCGCCAGCACGATCGCGCTGGGCATGGTGCGCGACGTGCTGGAAATCCCGATCGTGGGCACGGTCCCGGCGATCAAGCCCGCTGCCGCGATGACGCAGACCGGAGTGATCGGCCTGCTTGGCACGGCCGCCACGGTGCGCCAGGCCTATGTCGACAAGCTCGAGGCGGAATTCGCGCAGGGCAAGCTGCTGCTGCGCCATGCCGCGCCGGGCCTGGTCGAAGCGGCCGAGGCGAAGCTGCGCGGCGAACCGGTTGACCTCGCCGTGGTCGAAGCTGCCGCCCATGCACTGCGCCGCATGAATGGCGGCGAGCAGATCGATACCGTGGTGCTCGCCTGCACCCATTTCCCGCTGCTGCAGGACGAACTGGCACAGGCGTTCGGGCCCGGGGTGCGCTTTGTCGACGGGGCAGAAGGCATCGCCCGCCGCATCGCGGACTTGACGGCGGGGCAACCCTTCCCCGACGCTCCGTCAAGCCGTTTCGTTGCAACCGGGGATTTGCATTCTGCGCAAGCACTGTTGCCCTGGCTGAAAAAGTTAGGATTTTCAGCGATCGAACGCTTCTGAACTGCGAATCATTCGCAAAGATCGCAGTAGCGAAGGCGGCGGAATCGCACTAAATCCCGCCCTCCATGGATAGCCGCCTCGGCGGTGCTGCGTAGCGGAAACGCCCGGTGAATTACGACCAGATCTTCGACAAGGCGATCGACCGTCTGCACGAGGAAGGGCGCTATCGCGTCTTCATCGACATCATGCGCAACAAGGGCGCATTCCCCAACGCGCGCTGTTTCCACGGCCACAACGGCCCCAAGCCGATCACGGTGTGGTGCTCGAACGACTATCTCGCCATGGGGCAGCACCCCAAGGTGATCGGGGCGATGGAAGAGGCGCTGCACGATGTTGGCGCCGGTTCGGGCGGCACCCGCAACATCGGCGGCAACACCCATCTGCATGTCGAGCTGGAGCACGAACTGGCCGATCTGCACGGCAAGCAGGCGGCGCTGCTGTTCACCAGCGGCTATGTCTCGAACGATGCCACGCTCTCCACGCTGGGCAAGCTGCTGCCGGGCTGCGTGATCTTCTCCGACGAATTGAACCATGCAAGCATGATCGCCGGCATCCGCAATTCGGGCTGCGAAAAGCGCGTCTTCCGCCACAACGACGTGGCGCATCTCGAGGCGCTGCTCGCCGCCGAGGCGCCCGAAGTGCCCAAGCTGATCGCGTTCGAAAGCGTCTATTCGATGGATGGCGATGTCGCTCCGATCCACGCGATCTGCGACCTGGCCGAGAAATACAATGCGCTGACCTATATCGACGAGGTCCATGCCGTGGGCATGTATGGCGCGCATGGCGGCGGCATTTCCGAACGTGACGAGGCCGCGCACCGGATTGACATCATCGAAGGCACGCTGGGCAAAGCGTTCGGCGTGATGGGCGGCTATATCGCGGCCGACCGCCGCATCATCGACTGCATCCGCAGCTATGCCCCCGGTTTTATCTTCACCACCTCGCTCAGCCCCGTGCTGGTGGCAGGGGTGCTCGCCGCAGTGCGCCATCTCAAGGAAAGCTCGGAAGAGCGTGACGCGCAGCAGGCCAATGCCGCGCTGCTCAAGGCAAAATTCCGCGACGCCGGCTTGCCGGTAATGGAAAGCGTGACGCATATCGTGCCGCTGATGGTGGGCGATCCGGTGCGCGCGAAGAAGATCAGCGAGATCCTGCTGGCCGAATATGGCGCTTATGTGCAGCCGATCAATTTCCCCACGGTGCCACGCGGTACCGAGCGGCTGCGCTTTACCCCCGGCCCGGCCCATACCGAAGCCATGATGGACGAGCTGACTGCGGCGCTGGTCGAAATCTGGGACCGGCTCGAACTCGAGCTGCGGCAGGCGGCGTAACCCGGTTCCAAGCCGGAACACACTGACTTTTCAACAGGAAGAGCGATCGGGCCCGATTGCCTTCGCTCTTTCCGCTCCTATGCTCGCAGCACAACTGGGGGCGGGTTTTCCATGCGAATTTCGAATCTTGCGGCCAGCGCGGCGATGGCGCTGGCATTGGCGGCATGTGGCGGCGGCGGATCCTCCTCGCCCTCGACAGGCGGCGGTGGTGGCGGTGGAACCCCCACCCCTACCCCCACACCAACCGTGAGTTACCAAACCTTCGCCCAGCTGACCGGCGACCAGGCGTTCCGGTCGGCCTGCGCCGGCACGTTTAACCAGCAAAGCCCGCTGCCCTCTTCGGGGTATGCGCGCTATCCAGATCCGCCGATCGCCCTGGCGATCAACTTTACCAGCGCCAGCAGCGAATGGCGGGTGACCGGCCGCACGCCTGATGGGGTCGAGTTCAACAATGTGTTCGGGCCGGCCGACGTGATCTCCACATCGCTTGCCAACACCAGCGCCTATCGCAAGGTTGACGGCAACGGTTTCCCGACCAGGTTCCAGATCACCCAGACCATCTTGGGAGGCACACTGGCCGAATACACCCGTGTCGTTCGCACCTTGGCACGGCCGGGCAGCGGTGTGGCCGATTGGGCCTGCGCACTGGGCGTTCCCACGCTGCTCACCGATCGCCCCAGTGCAAGCGTGACCTACACCGATTTCGCCGCGATCGGCACGGTGTTCAGCCAAGCCTA
>JBMSNZ010000135.1:0-5816 GCA_049421965.1 Erythrobacter sp. | reverse complement strand
GGCTCATAACCTGAAGGTCGTTGGTTCAAATCCAACCCCCGCAACCACCGAAATGTTCTTTTCGGCACAAGGCCCCGCTTCCGCGGGGCTTTTTGTGTTTGTACCTCGTCGCACAGATTCCTGCCCAATTCGTCAGGTGGCGGCGCGCGTGCCGCTTCCTATGCCCGGGTTCGCAACAACCGGCGGAACGAGGCAGATGGCAGGCATATCCCAAGATGCACGTTTGATTGCGACCCGCGTCGAACAGTTCGTGCGCGAGACGATCGCCCCATACGAAAAGGATCCCCGCTGTGGCAGCCACGGGCCTTCCGATGAGCTAGGCGCCGAACTGCGGCAGCTGGCGCGAGAAGCCGGGCTGCTGGTGCCGCACATCCGTTCGGACGGCTCGGATTTCAGCCATCGCGATACCGCGCTGATCCTGCGCAAGAGCGGCCTGTCACCGCTCGGGCCGATTGCCTGCCATGTCATGGCGCCCGACGAAGGGAACATGTACCTGCTGGGCAAAGTCGGCAGCGCCCAGATCAAGCAGCGCTTTCTGCAGCCGCTGGTCTCGGGCGAGGCGCGCTCGGCCTTTTTCATGACCGAACCGGCGGCGGACAATGGCGCCGGATCGGACCCCTCGTTGATGCAGACCACCTGCCGGCGTGATGGCAACCATTGGGTCGTTAACGGGCGCAAGGCCTTCATCACGGGCGCCGAAGGCGCAAAGGTCGGCATCGTCATGGCCAAATCCGAAGAACCGGATTCGCACGGTGGCGCCTGCATGTTCCTGGTCGATCTACCCGATCCTGCAATCCGCATCGAGCGCGTATTGGAAACGATCGACAGTTCGATGCCCGGCGGACATGCCGTGATCGCGATCGAGAACCTGCGCGTCCCGGCCGACCAGATGCTGGGCGAAGCGGGCGAGGGCTTCCGCTATGCCCAGATACGGCTCGCACCCGCACGACTCACGCATTGCATGCGTTGGCTCGGCCTCGCCGAGCGCGCCCAGGAGATCGCCACTGACTATGTCTGCCGACGCCAGGCCTTCGGCAAGGCGCTGCTCGACCACGAAGGCGTTGGCTTCATGCTGGCGCAGAACCGCATCGACCTGAAGGCCTGCGAGCTCATGATTGACTGGTGCGCCGGCGTGCTCGACACCGGTGACCTCGGCACCGCAGAAAGTTCGATGGCCAAGACCTTCGTCGCTGAAACCCTTTTCCAGATTGCCGACCGCTGCGTCCAGGCCATGGGCGGGACCGGCGTAACCGGCGATACGGTTGTCGAGCAATTCTTCCGCGAAGTCAGAGCCTTCCGGATCTACGACGGCCCGACCGAGGTCCACAAATGGAGCCTTGCAAAGAAGATCAAGCGCGAATGGCGCGAAGCACAGGCTGCGCCTGGCGAGTGACCTCAGCCCTCGCGCACCTTGGCGAGAAACTGCTGCATCTGCACCCGCAGGGTTGATGCCTGCTCTTCGAGGTCGGTGGCCGAAGTAAGCACCTGCGACGCCGCCGCGCCGGTCGCCAGCGACAGGTCGCGGACATCGTCGATGTGGCTCGAAACCGCATCGGTCGCACGCGCGGCGAGGTCGATGCTGCGGGCCAGATCGCGCCCTGCGACCGACTGCTGGTCTACCGCCGAGGCGATCGACACCGCGGTTGCCTCAAGCTGGCCGACCTGGTGCGAGATGCTGCGCAGCGCGTGCACGCTGGCGCCAGTGGTGTCCTGTATGGCGCGGATCTGTTCGGCGACCTTTTCCGTAGCGCGGCTGGTCTGCATCGCCAGTTCCTTGACCTCGGAGGCAACGACCGCGAACCCGCGCCCGGCTTCCCCGCCGCGCGCTGCCTCGATCGAGGCGTTTAGCGCGAGCAGATTGGTGCGCTGGGCGATTGTCTGGATCAGCTCGACGATCTGGCCCACTTCCTCGGCCGACTGGGTGAGGGGCGAGATTGTGGCCCCGGCTTCGCCGGCCGATTGGCTGGCATCGCGGGCCAGCTCGGCCGACGAGGCCGCCTGCCGGCTGATCTCGCCGATCGACATGGCGAACTCGTCGCTCGCGGCCGCCGCAGCGGTTGCACCTGCATTGGCTTCTTCCATCGACCGTGACACGATCGCGGTCTGGCGCGTCGATTCCTCGGCCGATCGGGCCATGGTGGTTGCGGTCGCCTGAAGCTGGCTCGACGCGGCGGCGACACCACCCACGACATCGCCCACGCTGCGTTCGAACTGCTCGGCGAATTCGCGCAGCACTTGCGCCTTTTCCGCTCGCATGCGCTCACGCTCCTCCAGTTCGGCAGTGGCGCGCTCGGCGCGTTCCTTGGCCCATTTCTCGAGCTTGATATTGGCGCGCTTGAACAATGTCAGCGCGCGCAGCATCTCGCCGATCTCGTCGCGGCGCTCCACTCCCTGGATTTCGAAATGCCGGTCACCATTGGCGAGGCGCGTCATCCCGCTGGTGACTTCCGCCACCTTGGTCGCAAAGTCGCGGGTCAGATAGCGCAGCCCTGCGACCATGATCACGGCAGCCAGCAGCGTCACCAGCGCGAAGATCGCGATCATGGTGAAGAAGTAGTCCAGTCCCGACCGCTCGATAGTCTGCGAGGTCGAAAGCAGATCGGCTTCGAGATCCTGGGTCTCTTTGAACAGTGCGTCGCCCTGGGCCGACAGCTCATAGGCGAGCTTGACCGATTTCTCGCTACGCTGGCCTTCGCTGGCGAGGTTCGCGCGCAGTTCCTCGAATTTGGCGTCGTAGGCGGCAAAACCGGTACCGATGGCGTCGAGCCGCGGGCTGTATTCCGGCACTCGCTGTCCGGCGATGTCGGAGATCTGCTGCAGCTGCTCCTCGGCTTCGGCATAGCTGGCGCGCTGGCGTTCAAGCGCCGACTGCTCGCCACCGAAAATGAAACGCACCGCATTGTAGCGGAACTCACCGGCGGTGCTGCGCATGTCAGCCGAGGCCAGCACTGCCCGCTGTACATCGGCATGGAGGTTGTAGCGCGCGTAGAGCTCCGCAAGGCCAACCCCGAGCACCAGCGACATCGCGACCACGGTGACCAGGAACGAGCCGAACACGGCGCGGATCTTGCCGGCCAGCGGCTGGTCGTGGAACCAGGCCTTCAGGCGGAACCGCGGTGCAACGCCGGGCCCCGCCTGGCCCGCGAGATCGAGCTCGGTTTCGGCCTGCAATTGCCGGGCAACGTCTTCGATAGCGCTCATGCGACACCTTTGTAGATCGCCGGCCCGTGCCCCTGCGAGGCCACCGCTGCGCGGCTGAGATGCTGTTGGATCTGGTCTGCAGGCATGGCCTTGTAGAACAGCCAGCCCTGAATCTGGTCGCACCCGGCAGCGCGCACCATGGTCGCCTGCTCTTCGGTTTCGACCCCTTCAGCAGTGACTCCCATCTTGAGAGCCCGGGCGACCGTGATGCTGGAAAGCATCATCGCGCGCGAACCCTCATCGGTCCCGGCATCCACCACCAGCGAACGGTCAAGCTTAAGTTTCTCGAAGCGGAACTGCCGCAGGAATCCGATCGAGGCGTAACCGGTGCCGAAGTCATCCAGCGAGATGTTCACGCCGAAGCCGCGGATCACCGCGAGGTTGCGTTCAGCCACCACCGGATCGAGCACCAGGCAGGTTTCGGTGATCTCAAGTTCGAGTTGTTCGGCCGGGAAGCCGGTTTCCTCGAGGATATGCCCCAGCTGGACCGGGAATTCGGGATTGCGCAGCTGCGCGGCCGAGATGTTGACCGACAGCATAATCCCGTCCCACGCCAGCGCGTCGGTGCAGGCGCGCCGCAACGCCCACACACCGATCGCATTGATGAAGCCGGACTCCTCGGCCACCGGGATGAAGATGTGCGGGCCGACCTGCTTACCGTCGGGCCGGTTCCAGCGGATCAGCGCTTCGACAGCAACGATCGCGCGGGATTCGGCGTCGACCAGCGGCTGATAATGCAGCTGGAATTCGTCATTGGCGAGCGCGCGGCGCAGCTCGGTGTCCATCTCGCGCTGCGCTTCGCGGTTGCGGTCGAGGTCTTCGCTGAACCAGGTGCAGCGCATCTTGCCGGCGCGCTTCGAGGCATACATGGCCACGTCCGAGCGGCGCAGCAGCTCCGACGAGCCCAGCCCGTCGTTGCCGTTCGAACGTGACAGACCAATGCTGGCGCCCACCACCACTTCGCGCTTGCCCAGCTGCAGCGGCTTGCCCAGACGTTCGATGACCTTGCGGCACATGCCTTCGAGGATATTGCCGGCTACCGGTCCCATCATGGTGATCGCGAATTCGTCTCCGCCGAGGCGATAGCAACGGGCTTCTTCGCCGCAGATTTCGCGCATGATACCCGCGCATTGGCGGATCAGCTGGTCGCCGATCACATGGCCGTAATGGTCATTGACCTGCTTGAAGCTGTCGAGGTCGATCAGCGCCAGCGCGATTTCCTGACCAGCAATGTGGTTGTTGTCGATATCGGCATGCAAGGCGCGGCGGTTCGGGAGCAGGCTGAGGCTGTCGGTGATGCCTTCGCCGGAATCGTCCGAAATCGGGGCGCGCACGATCTTGCCGAGATAGAAGATCGATAGCCCGTAGAGGATCGCCGCCGCAGCCACGAGTACGGCACTGGTGGTCCCTGAAAGCTCTTCGCCACCAGGACCTGTGGCCAGCGCCAGCACGCCCATCAGAAGCGCGAGCGGCAACAAGGGTACGGCCAGCAGTGGCAATTGCCTCTTTGTCATGCGAAGAACGCCAGGCTCCAAATGTGTTCGCGGTGCGCCGATTTTGCGCATCTTCAACGGGGCTTAGCCCCTATTCGCTAAGGAACGGTAAACCCGGAATTTACCTTGAATTGCGAGGCAAGCTGGCGGCCTGAACCCAGCTTCAGCTGGCCAGTGCAAGCGGTGCGGTGGCGCCATTGGCCAGTGGCGCATAGATGCTGGCCATCCCCGGGCAAGGGGCAAAGAGATTTGTCTGGCCGACGACGGTCTCGCCCGCGCCCAGCATCAGGAATCCATCGGGGGCGAGCGCTTCGCGCAGCCGCGCAAAGGCCCGGCGCCGCGTATCCGGATCGAAGTACAGCAGCAGGTTACGGCACAGGATGAGGTCGAATGGCTGCTTGCCCGGCGAGGGATCCAGTACATTGTGGCGCTCGAAGCGCACCACCGAACGGGTTTCGCTGCGCATCTGCCAGCCCGACGCGGTTTCATCGAAATGCGACAGCATCTGCTGGACGCTGAGCCCGCGCTGGACTTCGAACTGGCTGTAATGGCCGCTGCGCGCGGTCTTGATCACGTGCCCCGAAATATCGGTGCCCAGGATATCGATCGACCAGCCATCCCAGCGCTTCGCCTGCTCCGCGAACTGGATCGCCAGCGAATGCACCTCCTGCCCGGTCGAGCAGCCGGCGCACCAGATCTGCAGGCGCCGCCGGTGGCTACGCCGCTCGGCCAGCAACGGAAAGACTTCGGCCGGCAGCTGGTCGAAGGTCGGCTTGTCGCGGAAGAAATAGGTCTCGTTGTTGAGCAGCGCTTCCACCACGTCCTGCACCAGCCCCGGATCTTCCGGCCCGGCGAGCATGCAGGCGAGCTGGTCGACATTGGAAATGCCGCGCTCGCGGAACACGCGCGACAGCGCGGTGGCCACCCGCCAGCGGCGGCATTCGGTCAGTTGTTGCCCGGTATGTTCGGCGAGGAGGTCGGCGATCACCTGGAGCGAGGCGCTGCTCACTTCCACGTTTCGACCCCGGCAAGTTGCAGGATTTCGCGTGCAAGTTCCTCGGGGGGTAACGCAGCCGAAGCGATGCCCTCTTTCACGACCGCGCCGGGCATGCCCCAGTCTGC
>JBMSNZ010000134.1:0-5830 GCA_049421965.1 Erythrobacter sp. | reverse complement strand
AACTCCTGGTCGGTCATGGCTGACCGCGCCGTGCCGGTGATGTGGAGGTCCTCGGGCAGGAGGTCATCGGCGTCGAGCGCGCACAGCGAAGGCAGCAGCATGCGCTGCGACAGGTCGCCGGTGGCGCCGAACAACAGCAGCCGATCGGCGGTAAAGCCTGTCCCGGTCATCGAGCGAACCTCCATCTCAAAACACTTCTGCGCAAGCTAACACAGGTGTCTAGCGCGTCGGGCAAATGTGGGCCATAGCATCGCATAGCTATTCACGCGTCGTTGCAGGGCAGGGGGATGAGTACCATGGACGCGCCGCGCAAACCCGTGCGGGTCACCAGTTTCGATGTCGCGGAAAAGGCTGGTGTGAGCCAGTCGACCGTGTCGCGCGCACTCTCGGGCTCTGCCGTGATTACCGAGGCGACGCGGGTGCGCGTGATCGAGGCAGCGCGCGAACTGGGCTATTTCGTGGACGAGCGTGCCGCCCGGTTGCGCCGCGGGCACACCGGCACGCTGGCAACGGTGGTGATCTGCAAGCCCGGGCACAGCGCGAAGGACGTGAACCCCTTTTCCTACGCGCTGCTGGGCGGGATCTGCACCGCCGCCGCGGCGCATGGCTTGGAAGTGCTCGTTTCGCTCCAGGCTGAGGAAGACCAGCTGTTCGGCCATTATGTCGAGCGCGGCCAGGCGGAAGGGCTGATCGTGATCGGCACCACCGCCAACCGTGCGGCATGGGATTTCTTCCGCAAAATCGGCGAGACCAGCCAGCCGGTCGCCTATTGGGGCTCACCCATGGGCGATCTCGACTGGGTCAGTTCGGACAATGATGCGGGCGCGCGGATCGCCGCCGACCACCTCGCTGCGCGCGGTTGCACAAGGCTGGTCTGTATCGGCTCGCACGGCTCGGCGCAGCGCCAGTTTGCCGAGCGTACCGACAGCTTCGTGGCGCGGGCAACCGAGCTGGGCCTGGCCGCGCAGGTGGTCGAGATCGAGCAGGGCAAGGATCGCCGCGAGCAGGGGCGGATGGCGGCCGAAGCGTTGATCAGGGGCGGGCAGCCCTTCGACGGTGTGTTTGCGGTGTGCGATGCGATTGCTTTCGGCGTGCTCGAGGCGTTCCAGGCCGCCGGGATCAGCATGCCGGGCGCCGTGAAAGTGATCGGTTTCGACGGACTGCCGGCAGGTGAGCTCAGCAATCCGCCGCTGACCTCGGTCGAGCCTGATTTCGATGTCGCCGGGCGGTTGCTGGTCGAAGCGGTGACTGCCGAAGACGGCGTCCATCCTAGCATAAGACGCGTGCCGGTGCGGC
Source organism: Erythrobacter sp. (assembly GCA_049421965.1). Lineage (GTDB taxonomy): Bacteria > Pseudomonadota > Alphaproteobacteria > Sphingomonadales > Sphingomonadaceae > Erythrobacter. Next base: position 4,534 of record JBMSNZ010000134.1, on the reverse strand, counting down.
TGCTCGAACGCGGCAGCAGCTGACTATCGGGATCAGTCCGCGATCGCCCCGAACAGGTCGTGGGCATCGGCATCTTCCATCAGCACGCGCGCGAAATCACCCGGTTTGAGCGATGCAGGCACGTCGCGCAGATAGACCGCGCCGTCGATTTCGGGGGCATCGGCCTCGCTGCGGCCGGTGGCGCCGATGTCGCCATCCTCGTCCGGCTCGCCCACTTCGTCGATGATCACCGGCAGCACCCGGCCGATCTTCGCCTGCAGCTTGGCAGCGCTGATCCGCTCGGTCACTTCCATGATGCGCGCATAACGCTCTTCCTTGACCTCTTCCGGCACCGGATCGGGCAGGGCATTGGCGGCAGCGCCCGCCACCGGCTCGAACCGGAACGCGCCCACCCGGTCAAGCTGCGCTTCCTCGAGCCAGTCGAGCAGGTAGCGGAAATCATCCTCGGTCTCGCCGGGAAAGCCGACCACGAAGGACGATCGCACCGCGATCTCGGGGCAGATTTCGCGCCATTGCTTGAGCCGATCGAGTACCTTCGCCTCGTTGGCGGGCCGCCTCATGGCTTTCAGCACTTTCGGGCTGGCGTGCTGGAACGGGATATCGAGATAGGGCGTCAGCAGCCCTTCGGCCATCAGCGGGATCACCGCATCGACATGCGGATAGGGATAGACATAGTGCAGCCGCACCCAGGGCGTCAGCCCGTCGGGCGTGCGCAGCTGCCCAAGTTCGCGCGCCAGATCGGTCATGTGCGCGCGCACCGGATGGCCTTTCCACTCGCGCTCCTCGTGCCGGATATCGACGCCATAGGCGCTGGTGTCCTGGCTGATGACGAGCAGTTCCCTGGTCCCGGCCGCAACCAGCTTTTCCGCTTCGCGCAGCACCGCGTCGACCCGGCGGCTGGCCAGCTTTCCGCGCAACTGCGGGATGATGCAGAACGCGCAGGAGTGGTTGCAGCCCTCGCTGATCTTCAGATAGCTGTAGTGGCGCGGGGTCAGTTTTACATCGGGCTGGGGAATGAGGTCGATAAACGGCCCCTGGCTGGGGGGCGCGGCCTCGTGCACCGCTTCGACCACCTGCTCGTACTGGTGCGCGCCCGTGACGGCCAGCACCTGCGGATACTTCGCGCGGATCACGTCCGCTTCCTCGCCCATGCAGCCGGTAACGATCACCCGCCCATTCTCGGCGATCGCTTCGCCGATCGCGGCAAGGCTTTCCTCCTTGGCCGAATCCAGAAAACCGCAGGTGTTGACCAACACCACATCGGCTCCGGCGTAATCCGGGCTCATGGCATAGCCATCGGCGCGCAGCCGGGTGAGGATGCGTTCGGAATCGACCAGCGCCTTGGGGCAGCCAAGGGAAACCATGCCGACCTTCTTCTGGTCGGGAATCGTGGTGCTCATGGATGTGGTGCCGGTGTTCATGATCGCGGCGCCCCTACACCAAGGGCGTGCGATGCGCTAGCATCGGCGCACGGGACGTACATGGGGAGGAAACAATGGATCTTTTCGCAGTAAACTGGCTTGGCGTGGTGGTTGCCGCGCTGGCAGGATTTGTCGTCGGCGGCATCTGGTACGGGCCGGTGATGGGCAAGAAATGGATGGGTGCGGTCGGGCTGACCGAGGACCAGATCAAGCAGGGGAATATGCCGGTGATCTATGGCGGGGCTTTTCTGTTCTCGCTGCTCGCCAGCTGGACACTGGCGCATACTTTCGCCAGCTACGGGCAGGATTTCACGGCCGCGGTCAAGATCATGACCGCTTTCGGCGTGGCGCTGGGCTTCATCGTGCCGGCGATCGGCACGAATTACCTGTTCAGCCAGAAGTCGAGGGCGCTGTTCCTGATCGACGCGGCCTATTGGCTGCTGTTCTATATCGCGATGGGGGCGGTGCACGCCTATCTGCCCTGACGGCGAGGCCGGGCGGCGCGCGGTCAGCCCGCATACCGCCCGGCCAGCTCCGCCAGCGAGGCGTGGTGGGTCAGGTCGAGCTGCAAGGGCGTGACTGAGACATAGCCTTCCGCGATCGCTTCCAGATCGGTGCCGTGGTCAGGCGTGCGCTCGATCGCGTCGAGCCCGAACCAGTAATAGCGCTGGCCGCGCGGATCGCGCCCTTCGACCACCGAGGCACGCGCATAATCGTGGAAGCCCTGCCGCACCACGCGGATGCCGCGCACCTCGTCCGGTGCGAGGCAGGGGAAGTTCACGGTCACCAGCGTGCGCGGCTCGAACGGGGTATCGAGCAGCGGGGCGATGGCTTTGGGCGCCCAGGCGCGGGCCGCCGCGAAGCGATCGCCCCATGGCGGCCGTTCCTGCCCCATCACCTGGCTGAGCGCGATCGAGCGGACCCCGGCCAGCGCGCCTTCCATCGCGGCGGACACGGTACCCGAATAGGTGATGTCGTCGCCCAGATTGGCACCGGCGTTGATGCCCGACAGGATCAGGTCCGGCGGGGCGTCGAGCACTTGCTTGAGCGCGATCGACACCGCATCGGTGGGTGTGCCGGTAACCGAGAAGCGACGCTCGGCGTGCTTGCGCAGCCGCACCGGCAGCGACAGTGTGAGCGAATGGCCCGCGCCGGTCTGGTTGTCGGACGGGGCGCAGACCCACACGTCGTCGCTCAGCTGGTGCGCGATCTCTTCCAGCAGCGCAATGCCCGGCGCGTGGATGCCGTCGTCGTTGGTAACGAGGATGCGCATCAGGCGGCCGGCTCCAGCCGGGTCAGACCGCCCATATACGGATGCAGCACCCCGGGCACCTCCACGCTGCCATCGGCCTGCTGGAAGTTCTCGATCACCGCCACCAGCGTACGCCCGACCGCCAGGCCCGAGCCGTTGAGCGTATGGACAAAGGCGGTCTTCTTTTCGGTCGTTCCGTCGTCCCTGGCTGGCCGGTAGCGCGCGTTCATGCGCCGCGCCTGGAACTCGCCGCACCAGCTGACCGAGCTGATCTCGCGCCAGGCGCCCTGGCCGGGCAGCCATACCTCGAGGTCATAGGTCTTGCGCGCGCCAAAGCCCATGTCGCCGCTGCACAGCAGCATCCGGCGATAGGGCAGGCCCAGCGCTTCGAGCACGCCTTCGGCGCTGCGCACCATATGCTCGTGTTCCTGCGCCGCGTCCTCTTCGCGGCAGATGCTGACCAGTTCGACCTTTTCGAACTGGTGCTGGCGGATGAAGCCGCGTGTATCCTTGCCGGCCGCGCCCGCCTCGCTGCGGAAACAGGGTGTCAGCGCGGTCATGCGCAACGGCTGCGACAGGTCCTCGATGATCTGCTCGCGCACCGCATTGGTCAGGCTGACTTCGGCAGTGGGGATCAGCCAGCGATCATCGGTGGTGCGGAAATTGTCTTCGGCAAACTTGGGCAGCTGGCCAGTGCCGTAGAGCGAATCCCCGCGCACCAGCAGCGGCGGCGCGCATTCGGCATAGCCGTTCTCGCTGGTCTGGCGGTCGAGCATGAACTGGCCCAGCGCGCGGTGTAGCCGTGCCATCCCGCCTTTGAGGAAAGTGAAGCGCGCGCCGCTGATCAGCGCGCCGGTTTCGAAATCCATGCCCAGCGCGGGCGCAATATCGGCGTGCTCGCGCGGAGTGAAGGCAAAGCTGCGTTGCTCGCCCCAGCGGCTCACCTCGACATTGGCGCCTTCGTCGGCGCCTTCGGGGACATCGTCGGCGGGGAGGTTGGGCAGCGCGGCCAGCAATTCGTCAAGCTGCCGGTCAGCCGCGCGCGCGGTCTCTTCCAGCGCCGGAAGCGTTTCCTTGAGCTGCGAGACTTCGGCCTTGAGCGCCTCGGCGGTGGCCTTGTCGCCCTTCGCCATCGCCTGGCCGATCAGCTTCGAGGCCTCGTTGCGGCGGTTCTGCGCTTCCTGCAGGCGGGTGGCGGCCGCGCGGCGCACCTCGTCGGCTTCAAGCAGGTCGGCTGCAGCAGGCTCGAGCCCGCGCTTTGCCAGCGCGGCGTCGAAGGCTTCGGGGTTGTCGCGGATGAAACGGATGTCGTGCATGGGCAGCGCCTATGCACGAGCGGACAGGGCATTTCCAGTGCGGGGTTGCTGCTTCCCCTGTCCGCAAAGGCCAGCTACAGACCCGCCATGGTCAGGGGAGACCGGCAATTCAAGTTCTGATGCTCACGTCCACACTGCCGCGCTTCGCAGGTGACATGCAGGCAAACTTTGTGGGTGAGCAGGCCAAGGCATGGTCAGACGCGCGGGCTGACGCGCTCATCCACATCCTTGCTCCGCATGATCAAGGCGCTCCGCTGCACGAAGTGCATGGCCGTATCACGATCGAGCGCTTCCGCTACATGCTGCCTGAAAGCTGGCAGCGTCTCGCCTATCCGGCGATCCTGCCGAACATTCGGCGCAGTCCCGTGGTGGCCATGCTTTTGCCTGGTTTCCTGCTCGCGCAATTGAAGGCGGCTGCCCGCGTTGCCCGCCGCAAACGTGTCGATCTGGTCTATGCCCACTGGATCATGCCGCAGGGGCTGGTCGCCTGGCGGCTCAAGCGCAAGCTCGGCATTCCTTATGTCCTTCAGAACCACTCCTCCGAC
>JBMSNZ010000133.1:0-5852 GCA_049421965.1 Erythrobacter sp. | reverse complement strand
TCCACGTGCCGCTGAGCCTCGAGGCCCAGCTCGAGGCGCGCGTGCTGATGATGTCGACCAACAACATCCTCTCGCCCGCCAACGGCAAGCCGATCATCGTGCCCTCGCAGGACATGGTGCTGGGCCTCTATTACCTGTCGATGGAACGGCAGGAAAAGACGCCGGAGTTCATCGAGGAGAAGGACGGCACCAAGATCGAGAAGTTGCCGCGTTTCTCCGACATGGCCGAAGTGCACCAGGCGCTGGAAACCAAGGCGGTCACACTGCACACCCGCATCATCTCGCGCGTGCCGCAAGCCGACGAGACCGGCAAGGTGTCGATGCAGCGCTTCGTCACCACTCCGGGCCGCATGCTGATCGGCGAATGCCTGCCGAAGAACCACAAGGTGCCGTTCGACATCGTCAACCGCTTGCTGACCAAGAAGGACATCGGCGACGTGATCGACGAGGTCTATCGCCACACCGGCCAGAAGGACACGGTGCTGTTCGCGGACGCGATCATGGCGCTGGGCTTCCGCCACGCCTTCAAGGCCGGCATCAGCTTCGGCAAGGATGACATGATCATCCCGGTCGAGAAGGAAGCACTGGTTGAACAGACCAAGGCGTTGGTGGCCGATTACGAGCAGCAGTACCAGGACGGCCTGATCACCCAGCAGGAAAAGTACAACAAGGTGATCGACGCCTGGAGCCGCTGCGGCGACCAGGTGGCCGATGCCATGATGGACAAGATCAAGGCCCGCCCGATCGGCGATGACGGCAAGGAAGCGCAGATCAACTCGATCTACATGATGAGCCACTCCGGTGCGCGCGGTTCGCCGGCGCAGATGAAGCAGCTCGCCGGGATGCGCGGCCTGATGGCCAAGCCATCGGGCGAAATCATCGAAACGCCGATCATCTCGAACTTCAAGGAAGGTCTGACCGTTCTTGAATACTTCAACTCGACCCACGGCGCGCGCAAGGGCCTGGCCGACACCGCGCTGAAGACGGCGAACTCGGGTTACCTGACCCGCCGCCTCGTCGACGTGTCGCAGGACTGCGTGATCGTCGAGATCGATTGCGGCACCGAGAACGCGCTGGAAATGCGCGCGATCGTCCAGGGCGGTTCGGTGATCGCCTCGCTGGGAGAGCGCATCCTTGGCCGCACCGTGGCCGAAGACCTTGTCAACGCCAAGACCGGCGAAGTCATCGTCAAGGCTGGCACGCTGCTGGACGAACCGATGGTGAAGGCGATCGAGGAAGCCGAGGTCCAGTCGGCCAAGATCCGCTCACCGCTGATCTGCGAAGCCGAACAGGGCGTGTGCGCTACCTGCTATGGCCGCGATCTGGCCCGCGGGACGCCGGTCAACATCGGTGAGGCTGTCGGCGTGATCGCGGCGCAGTCGATCGGTGAGCCGGGCACGCAGCTGACGATGCGGACCTTCCACATCGGCGGTGCGGCGCAGCTCAACGAAACTTCGCATCTCGAAGCGATCTCGGACGGTAAGGTCGAATATCGCGACATGCCGACCATCACCGACAAGAAGGGCCGCATCCTGTCGCTCGCTCGCAATGGCGAAATCGCGGTGATCGACGCCGAAGGGCGCGAGCGCGAGATCCACAAGGTGCCCTATGGTACCGTCCTGATGCATCAGGCCGGTGCGCAGGTTAAGGATGGTGACCGTCTGGCTGAATGGGACCCGTTCACCCTGCCGATCATCACCGAAACCTCGGGTGTGGTGAAGTATCAGGACCTCGTCGAAGGCACGACGCTGGAAGAGCGGGTGGACGAAGCCACCGGCATCGCCCAGCGCGTCGTGACCGAAAACCGGGCGACCGGGCGCAAGCGCAAGGAAGATCTCCGTCCGCGCCTGACCCTGCTCGACGACAAGAGCGGTGAGGCCGCGCGCTATATGCTGGCGCCGGGCACCACGCTGTCGGTCGAGGATGGCCAGGAAGTGCAGGCGGGTGACATCCTTGCCCGTGCTTCGCGCGAAGCCGCCAAGACCCGCGACATCACCGGTGGTCTGCCGCGAGTGGCGGAGCTGTTCGAAGCGCGCCTGCCGAAGGACAATGCGATCATCGCGAAGATTTCGGGCAAGGTCGAATTCATCCGTGAATACAAGGCCAAGCGCAAGATCGCGATCATCCCGGAAGAGGGCGATCCGGTGGAATACCTGATCCCCAAGACCAAGGTGATCGACGTGCAGGAAGGCGACTATGTGAAGAAGGGCGACACGCTCATCTCAGGTTCGCCCAACCCGCATGACATCCTGGAAGTGCTGGGCGTCGAAGCGCTCGCCGAATATCTCGTGAACGAGATCCAGGAAGTCTATCGCTTGCAGGGCGTGAAGATCAACGACAAGCACATCGAGGTGATCGTTCGCCAGATGCTGCAGAAGGTCGAGATCACCGATGGTGGCGACACCACCCTGCTGCCGGGCGAACAGGTCGACCTCGACGAGATGAACATGGTCAATTCGAAGCTGGCCAAGGGCAAGCAGCCGGCCACCGGCACTCCGGTGCTGCTGGGGATTACCAAGGCCTCGCTGCAGACCCGCAGCTTCATCTCGGCGGCTTCGTTCCAGGAGACTACCCGCGTGCTCACGCAGGCGGCGGTCGAAGGCAAGAAGGACACGCTGATCGGGCTCAAGGAGAACGTGATCGTGGGCCGTCTCATCCCCGCCGGCACGGGCGCGGGCATGAACCGCCTCCGGGTCACCGCTTCGAGCCGCGATGCAGCGCTGCGCGCGGCCTGGAAGCAGCAGCAGGAAGCGCTTACCGCCTCCGGCCAGACCGAGCGCGAACCCGAAGCCGACGCCATCCCCTCGGAAGAGGCGATGAAGGCGGCGATGGCTGCAGCGGCCGCTGCAGCTCCGGCAGTGACCGAGGACAGCGACGAGGATTGATCCTCGCCACCAGCCATCGCGCTGATTAGTCAAGACCCCGCTCGAGTTCGCTCGGGCGGGGTTTTTGCTGCCCAACTAAGGAAAAATCCTCTTCTAGCGCTATTGCGACGCATTCGCAGATAAGTTAGAAACCGCCTGTCGGAAAGGATCGATAGGCATGGCTGAGCGGGGTGATCGGATCGAAACGGGCGGGAGCCCAAAGGCTGGCGCATCGGCGTGGGTGGATTGGCTGCAACAGCCCCGGATCATGACCACGCTGCATCCGGTTGCGGCGCGCTTCATCCATGCGCTGCGGCTGATCGCGGTCCATCACCGGGCCAGGCGCGATCCCACGGCGGAGCTGGCAGTACGGCTGGGCAGCGTTGCAGTGGCCGTTAAGGCGCTGCAGCTGGCCGATACCATCGGCGGCAGTTGGCCCGAGCCGGTGCAGCTTCGGCGGTTTTGCTACCGTGGGCTGAGTCACGACGAAGCAACTATCGGGGCGCTGGTTGAAGCTGCATGGTGGAACCGGCAGGACGCGTTTGAACGGGAAATCTCCGGGTTGGTCCGAAGCGAGCGGATTGCACGATTGTGGGCCGATTGCGTGGAACTGGTCGCCAGCGAGAGTGTGCCGAGGGCCTGACGTTTCCCGGCTTGTGGCAGCGGCGCAGGCGGGTTACCGCGCGCCATGGTTACCACCCGTTTTGCGCCATCGCCCACCGGCCGCCTGCATGTCGGCAATATCCGCACCGCGCTCCATAACTGGATGCTGGCCAAGCGCGCGGGTGGCCGCTTCCTGCTGCGGATCGACGATACAGACGTAGAGCGCAGCCGCGAGGAGTATGTCACCGCGATCAAGGCCGACCTCGCGTGGCTTGGGCTCGAGCCCGAGGGCGAGGAGCGGCAGTCAGCGCGGCTGGCGCGCTATGACGCAGCGCTCGCTGCGCTCCATGCGGCGGGTCGGGCTTACCCCTGTTATGAAACCGCGCAAGAGCTCGATCTCATGCGCAAGGTACTCCTCGGGCGTGGGCTCCCGCCGATCTACGACCGCGGCGCGCTGAAGCTGAGCGCGGCGGAGCGCGCCGCCAAGGAAGCGGCTGGGATCGCCCCGCACTGGCGCTTCAAGCTCGATCATGACGAGCCAATCGAATGGCTCGACGGCATTCGCGGTCCGCAGAAGTTCGATCCGGCGCAATTGTCTGATCCGGTGATCCGCCGGGCCGATGGCTCGTGGCTCTATATGCTCCCGTCGGCCATCGACGATATCGACATGGGGGTGACCCAGATCCTTCGCGGCGAAGATCACGTTTCCAACACAGCTACGCAAATCCAGATGCTTACCGCAATTTTTGCTGCGGGTTTTGCTGCAGCACGGCCCTTGCCGCAATTCGCGCATGAAGCGCTGCTGGTGGGCCGCGAAGGCAAACTGTCGAAGCGGCTGGGCTCGCTGGGCTGCGATGCCTTCAGGGAGCGCGGGATCGAGCCGGAAGCGCTTGTCGCGCTGCTGGCGCGGCTGGGCACCTCGCTCCCCGTCGAGCCCATTGCCGACCGTTCCGCGCTACTCGAAAGCTTCGATCTTGGCACCTTCGGTCGCGCGCCGGCGAGGTTCGACGATGCCGAGCTGGAACGGCTCAACACCGCCATCATCCACCAGATGGAATTCGATGCGGTGAAGCATCGCCTGCCTGCCGGCATGGATGAGGCCGGCTGGCATGCCGTGCGCCCCAACCTTGCGACAGTGCATGAGGCCGGCGAATGGTGGCGGCTTGTCACCGGGCCGATCGACCAGCTCGAATTCCCCGACGAGGACCGTGCCTTTTTGGCAGAAGCTGCGCGGCGTCTCACGTGGGGCGATGACCCGTGGCATGCGCTTACCAACGCGCTCAAGGAAGCAACGGGGCGCAAAGGCAAGTCGCTCTTTCTGCCGCTGCGCCAGGCGCTTACGGGCATGGACCACGGCCCGGACATGGCCGAACTGCTGCCGCTGATCGGTGAAGCCGAGGCGCGCGCCCGGCTCGACCGCGCGGCGCACCACTGATTCCCAAGGCGCGGCCCTTCGCATCGGTCCACCGCGGTCTTCATCGCGCCTAAACCCTGGTTGTTAACCATTTATAGGCCATGATCGGTACCCGATTGGCAATCGCGTTGCGTTACCCAGGGCAAAGCAGGTCGCCGGACAGTTAGACAAGGGAGCAGGCGGATGGAGCGCAGGAAAAACGAGCGCCACGCAGCACAGTACAATGCCGAGGTCCGCTATCGCTCGGGTCAGAAGCTGCTGCTGCCGGTTCTGGATATCAGCCTGGGCGGCTGCATGGTCGATGCGCGCGCCTGGTCGATCCGGGCCGGGGAACTTGTCTCGATCAAGCTGCCAAGCCTCGGCTACCAGCCCGCTGAAGTGGTGTGGATCGAAGACCAGCGCGCCGGAATCGCATTCGAGGAACCGCTTTACGAGCCGACGTTCGAGCATCTTTCGCGGCTGGCCGCCTGAAGCAGCGCAGCGCGCGAAGGCCGCGCGTCAATTCCCGTGCTTGTCGAGCTCGTCGCCCGTCAGTGTCACGATATGCAGCAGATTGGTGGCCCCCGGCGTGCCGAACGGCACCCCGGCCAGCGCGATCAGCTTGCTTCCCGCCTTGCCGAAACCATGGCGCAGCGCCATCCGCTTGCCCTTCGCGATCATTTCCTCGAAGCTGCCGATGTCCTTGGTGTTGACGGCATGCGCGCCCCACAGCAGCGCCACCCGCCGCGCGGTGCGGACAGAGGGCGTCAGTACCAGCATCGGGGTATCGGGCCGCTCGCGCGCAACGCGCCGTGCGGTCGAACCTGACGAGGTGAATACATTGATCGCGCTGATCGAAACCGTGTCAGCGATAGTCATGCAGGCATGCGCCAGCGCATCGGCGGTGGTGGCATCGGGCGGGGTTGCCAGAAAGCGCACCCGCGCGCGATAATCCTCGCTGCCTTCCACCTGCACCGCGATCCGGTCCATCA
>JBMSNZ010000132.1:0-5858 GCA_049421965.1 Erythrobacter sp. | reverse complement strand
TGGGATTGATATCGATCTTGGCGCGCTGGCGTGGGACGATCCGGCGGTTTACGACCTGCTCCAGTCAGGCAATACTGTCGGGGTGTTCCAGCTCGAATCCGAAGGGATGCGGCGCACGCTGGCGGCGGTGAAGCCAACCAATTTCGGCGACATCATCGCGCTGGTTTCGCTTTATCGCCCTGGCCCGATGGACAACATCCCGCTGTTCGGCCGGCGCAAGAACGGCGAAGCGCCGATTGAATATCCGCATCCCAAGCTGGAAGGCATTCTCGCGGAAACCTACGGTATTTTCGTCTACCAAGAGCAGGTGATGCAGGCCGCACAGGTGCTGGCCGGCTATTCGCTGGGCGACGCGGACTTGCTGCGCCGCGCCATGGGGAAGAAGAACCAGGCCGAGATGGATGCGCAGCGCGCGCGCTTCATCGACGGCTGTAAAGAAGTTTCAGGCATCGAGAAGGCACAGGCAAGCGAACTGTTCGACTTGATCGACAAGTTCGCCGGCTATGGCTTCAACAAGTCGCACGCGGCGGCCTATGCTTTGCTGGCTTATCAGACCGCGTGGTTGAAGGCGCATTACCCCGAGGAATTCTACGCCGCTTCGATGTGCTTCGACATGCACCAGTCGGAAAAACTGGCGGTGTTCGTGGACGATGCGCGACGCTATCCGGGGATCGACGGGGGCGTGGAAGTGCTCGCTCCGTGCATCAACCATTCCGAGGCGCGCTTCACCGTGGAGCAGACCGACCACGGCTATGCGGTGCGTTATGCACTGGCCGGGATCCGCAACGTGGGCGACAAGGCGATGGAAGCGATCGTGGCCGAGCGCGAGGCGAATGGTCCTTTCACCAGCCTCAAGAACCTGTTCGAGCGCATGCCCAAGGGTGCCATGAACTCGCGCCAGCTTGAAGGGCTCGCGGCGGCAGGTGCGCTCGATTGTCTCGACAGCGACCGCGCCAGGCTGTTCGCCAATGCCGACCGGTTGCTGGCGGTGGCCGATGCCGCCGAGCGCGAGCGCGCAAGCGGGCAGGCCGCGCTGTTCGGCGGCGAGGTGGCTGCTGCCGACAGCCTGCACCTGGCCGAGACCGAGCGCTGGAGCCGGACCGAGCAGATGGCGAAGGAACGCGAGAACTTCGGCTTCTATTTCTCGGCCCACCCGGTCCAGCAGCACTGGCAGATCGCCTCGGCCAACGGCGCGCGCTCGTTCCAGAGCATCATGGCGGCGGGCGCACCATCCGGTGGACGCGCCCCGGCGGTGATGGCCGCAATGGTCGAAGGTTTCAGCAAGGGCCGCACCAAGCGCGGGGCTGAGTTCATCCGCGGCGATTTCTCCGATGCCTCAGGCCAGTTTTCGGCGGCCTGTTTCGAGGAAAGTCTGGTGCCGCAGTTCGAACGCTGGGCGGCGGAAGGCACCTGCCTGCTGCTGCAGGTTGAGCTTGATTCGCCCAATCCCAGTGAGCCGCCGCGGATCACTGTGCGCGGCGCACGACCGCTGGCCGAAGTGAAGGGCACAACCCGGATGTGGATGTCGCTCGACGTGCTGAGCCGCGAGGCGTTGGCAGATCTCCAGATGGAACTGATGGCCGGCGAGGATGGTGAGGGCGAAGTGGTCGCGCGCATGCTGGTAGCGCCGGGCGAGTTCGCGGCGCTCCGGCTTGGGCGCGATTTCGCGCTCGATGGCGAACTGGCTGAGCGCATCGCTGCGATCGAAGGCATCGCCAATGTCCAGCTGCAGCCTGTGCGCGCGAGGCCTAACCTGCGGCTTGTGGCCTGAACCCGCTGCGGGGAACCGGTGATCACCGCTGCGTTTTAAGGTCACAATTGCCAAGCATGCCGGTCCTCGGCATGAGAGGCGCAAGTTGAATTCGCTTGATGGAGAGCAAGCTGATGCTGGGTGCGATGCAGGACTGGAGCATGCGGGTAACCGCGGTGATCGATCACGCCGCGCGGGAGGCGCCCGAGCGCGAGATCGTGAGCCGCTGGGCCGACGGCAGCCTGACCCGCACCAATTGGGCCTGGATCCGCCGCGATGCGCTGAAGATGGCGCAGGCCTTGCTGGCGCTGGGCATCCGCAAGGGCGACCGCGTAGCCAGTCTGGCAATGAACCATTCGCGTCACCTTGTCAGTTGGTACGGTGTTGCAGGCATGGGCGGAGTGCTGCACACCGTAAACCCGCGCCTGTTCGACGACCAGCTCGAGTATATCGTCAATCACGCCGAAGACCGGGTGTTGCTCTACGATGCTGCATTCCAGCCGATCGTCGACCGGATGCGTTCGCGCTGGACCACGGTTGAACATTACATCTGTTATGACAGCGGCGTGCAGGCAAAGGCCTTCGAAGACTGGATCGCGGAGCAGGACGGTAACTTCGAATGGGTCCTTGGCGACGAACGCGATCCCTGCATGCTGTGCTACACATCGGGTACCACTGGGAACCCCAAAGGCGTGCAATACGAACACCGTTCGACTGTGCTGCACGCGCTGGCCGGGCTACAGCCCGCCGCCTTCAATTTCAGCAGTTCCTCGGTCATGCTGCCGGTGGTGCCGATGTTCCATGCCGCCAGCTGGGGCCTTCCCTATGCCGGCGCGATGGCGGGCATCAAGTTCGTGTTCAGCGCGGTCAACGATCCGGCGGTGCTGCACCGGCTGATGCTTGACGAAGGTGTCACCGACAGCGCCGGCGTGCCGACGGTGTGGCTGGCGCACTTCCAGTATTGCGACAAGGAAGGCATCGATTTGCCGCCGCTCAAGGCAGCCACCATCGGGGGATCCGCCTGCCCACGCTTCATGATCGAGCGGCTGATGAAGAACGGAACGCGCGTCCAGCATGCTTGGGGCATGACCGAGACCAGCCCGATCGGCACCGTGGGCGGCCCGACCTGGGACTGGGACCAGCTGAGCTTCGACGAGAAGGTCGACAAGACTGCCATGCAGGGGCGTCCGATCTTCGGCGTGCAGCTGCGGACGGTCGACCTCGATGACATGATGACCGAGCTGCCGCGCGACGGGAAAACCAGTGGGGCGCTGCAGATCCGTGGGCCGTGGGTGATCAAGCGCTATTTCAAAGCAGAGCAGGACGCCACCAACAATCAGGGCTGGTTTGACACCGGCGATGTCGGCATCATCCATCCCGATGGTACTTTGCAGCTGACCGATCGCACCAAGGATGTGATCAAGTCCGGCGGGGAATGGATCAGTTCGGTCGAGCTCGAGAATGCGGCGGTGGGGCACCCCGCTGTGGCTGAAGCGGCCTGTGTCGGCATCTTCCACCCCAAATGGGACGAGCGCCCGGTGTTGTTCGTGGTCAGGAAGGAAGGCGCCGATTGCTGCGCCGATGACATCATCGAGCATCTGCGGCCGCAGATCGCGAAATGGTGGCTGCCCGATGCGGTCGAGTTCATCGACGAGATCCCGCACACGGCCACCGGCAAGATCAGCAAGAAGGACCTGCGCGACCGGTTCAAGGACTATCGCCTGGCTGACACTTGAGCCGGCTCGTTCTCCTCAACAAGCCCTACGGAGTGCTGTCGCAATTCACCGGCGGCAAGGGCGGGGAGGCGCGCGACACGTTGACTCATCTCATCGACATCCCCGGGGTCTACCCGGCAGGCCGACTCGACAAGGATAGCGAAGGCCTGCTGCTGCTCACCGATGACGGGCGGCTGCAGGCGCGCATTGCCGAGCCGCGCCATAAATTGCCGAAGACCTATCTCGTACAGGTCGAAGGTGTGCCACCAGAAGCGGCACTGGCGCAATTGCGCGCGGGCGTGCGGCTAAACGACGGAATGACCCGCCCGGCCAAGGTCGAACGGATCGATGCACCAGCGCTGTGGGAACGCGATCCGCCGATCCGGGTCCGCAAAAACGTTCCTGACAGCTGGCTTCGCCTGACCCTTACCGAAGGTCGCAACCGCCAGGTGCGGCGGATGACTGCAGCAGTGGGGCATCCAACGCTGCGCCTTGTGCGCTGGCAGATTGGTGACTGGACACTGGAAGGGCTTGGCCCGGGCGAATGGCGTGCGCTAAACCTGCCATAGGAAGGGGAAAGCCGATGACCGTCTACATCGATCCGGGTGCAGAAAATTTCGCCGCATTCAAGGCGCTGCCGCGTGACGAGCCGATCCACATGCTCAACTTGCTGCTCTATCGCGACGAGGCGGAGTATCCGGTGGGGCATGAACATGCCGGCAAGAATTGGAGCGGGCGGCGTGCCTATGAGGAATACGGCCGCACCTCCGGGCCGATCTTTCGCCGTGTTGGCGGGCAGATAGTTTGGCGCGGGGCATTCCAGTGCATGGTGACCGGGCCCAGCGGACGCGCCTGGCACGATGGCTTCGTGGCGCAGTACCCCTCCAGCGGTGCATTCTTCGAGATGATCAAGGACCGCGATTACCAGTTGGCCGTGGTCAATCGCACTGCGGCGCTGGTCGATAGCCGGCTGATCCGCTTCAAGCCGGGCGGTGCGGGGGACAGCTTCGGCTGAATGCGATGGTCTCAGTCCGCCCGGTTCAGCCTGCCGACGCACCTGCGATTGCCGCGATCTACGCGCATCATGTGCTGACGGGAACCGGAACCTTCGACACTGTTCCGCCAGATGCCGCTTTCTGGAAGGCAAAGATCGCCGCCATCACCGCCAAGGACTGGCCGTTCCTTGTGGCCGAGCTTGAAGGCGAAGTGGCAGGCTATTGCTATGCCGCGCAACTGCGCGAGCGGCCCGCTTATGCCCCTGCTTGCGAGGATAGCATCTATGTGCGCGAGGATATGCTCGGCGCTGGGGTCGGAACGCGCCTGCTGGGCGCGCTGATCGAGGCGGCGCGTACTGCGGGGTTCGAACAGATGGTGGCAGTGATCGGCGGCGGCGGCGCGGGTTCGGTCGCGCTGCACAGTAAGCTGGGTTTCGTCGAGGTGGGCCGACTGAGGGACGTCGGGTTCAAGTTCGGGCGCTATCTCGACAGCGTCTACATGCAGCGCAGCCTGCGCAATCCGGCGTCAAATAAGGCGTAACTGGCCACCCGCGTCTGGCCGCCGGAAGCCCGAACAGTCAAGCTCGATCCGGGCCTGCGCCATTCCCGCACGCTTGCGCGCAAGGCGAAACCGCGCCCGGAACAGGTCAGCCCACACGCCCTGCGGGTTCATTCGGCTGAAAAACTCGGGATCATTGTCGCGTCCGGCTCTGATCGATCGCACGATCGCCATCACCTTAGCGGCTCGCTCGGGAAAATGCACTTCCAGCCATTCGCGGAACAATGGGGAGACTTCGTGCGGCAGGCGTAGCGGAATCCATCCTGCCGAGAGTACGCCCAGCGCGCCTGCCCGCGCGACAATATCTTCCATGAATTCGTCCGTGATGGCGGGGATCACAGGGGAAACCGAGCAATGCGTTGGCACGCCGGCCTCGACGAGGCGCCCTAGCGCCTCGAGGCGCTTGGCCGGGGCAGCGGCACGTGGCTCAAGCTTGCCCGAGAGCCGGGGGTCGAGCGTAGTGACTGACACTGCCACCGCTGCAAGCCCGAGCCGTGCCATCTCCGCCAGCAGGTCGAGATCGTCAAGCACCCGGTCAGACTTGGTAGTGATGGTGACCGGGTGGCGTGTTTCGAGGCACACTTCCAGCACCTGGCGCGTTATGCGGTATTGCCGCTCAATTGGCTGGTAGGGATCGGTGTTGGTGCCCATCGCAATCGGGGCAGGGCGGTATTTCGGTTTGGCCAGCGTCTCGCGCAGGATCTTTGCTGCATCGGGCTTGGCGAACAGGCGGCTCTCGAAATCCAGGCCTGCCGAAAGGTCATGGTAGGCATGGGTCGGGCGTGCATAGCAATAGATGCAGCCGTGTTCGCATCCGCGATAGGCATTGATCGAGCGGT
>JBMSNZ010000131.1:0-5875 GCA_049421965.1 Erythrobacter sp. | reverse complement strand
GGCCGACCCGCAGCTATCTGGCTCAAATGCAACCAGATCACTGACGAGGCGATGATCCAGCGGCTTTATGCCGCCAGCCAGGCCGGGGTCGAGATCGAGCTGGTGGTGCGCGGGATCTGCTGCCTTAGGCCGGGTGTCGAAGGGCTGAGCGAGAACATCAGGGTGAAATCGATCATCGGCCGCTTTCTCGAACACGGCCGGATCTACGCCTTTGCCAATGGCCATCCTATGCCCAGCGACAAGGCAAGGGTCTACATTTCCTCGGCCGACCTGATGGAACGCAATTTCGACCGGCGGGTCGAAGCGCTGATCCCGATCCGCAACCATACCGTACATGATCAGGTGCTGCAGCAGGTGCTGCTCGCAAATATGCTCGATACCGAGCAGAGCTGGCTGCTGGCGTCCGATGGCAGCTATGCGCGCGCGGCGGCGGAAGACCGGCCGTTCAACTGCCACCATTACTTCATGACCAATCCATCGCTTTCGGGCCGCGGCGAAGCGCTTGATCCCGATGCCATCCCCAAGCTCTCGCTCCGCAAGGGACGCACAACATGATGGTGGCGCGGCGCCGACGCGACCGGGCGGGCAGCTTCTCCGGCAACGCGGCCGAGCGAGCGATTATCGACATCGGCTCGAACTCGGTCCGGCTGGTCGTCTATGGTGGCACGATGCGCGCGCCTGTGGTGCTGCTCAACGAGAAGGTGGTGGCACAGCTCGGGCGGGATATCGCTACGACCGGGCGACTTCCGCAGGATGCGATCGCGCTGGCGATGCGCGGGATCCGGCGCTTCGCTCTGCTGCTCGAGGATCTCGAGGTTAAGGACGTCGAGACGGTCGCCACCGCCGCAGTGCGCGATGCTGCAAATGGCGAGGAATTTCTGGCGCTGGTGCGCGCTGCAGGCTTCGAACCGCGCCTGATCTCGGGCGAGGAGGAAGCGCGGACCAGCGCCGATGGCGTGATCGGGGCCTTTCCCGGCGCGCGCGGGGTAGTCGCGGACCTTGGTGGTGGTAGCCTGGAATTGGTCGAGATTGCCGCTGGTGCGAGCCAGACCGCAGCTTCGCTGCCGCTTGGTACGCTGCGGCTGCGCGAATATCGCGGGGATGGCGAAGAAGGCACTGTCGGCCCGATGCGCAAGCGGCTGCGCGCGGCCATCGCGCAGCACGGCTGGGACGGACCGATCGACGCGCCGCTATTCCTTGTGGGCGGGGCGTGGCGCGCGATGGCGGCCTATGCGATGGATGTCAGCCGCTATCCGCTGACCGATCCGCACGCTTTCGCGCTGCGGCGCGAGCCGGCCGAGGAACTGGCGCGAAAGCTGGCGCGCAGCAACAGCGACACACTGGGCGGCAATCCGCGCCTGTCGCAAACCCGCGCCGCAGTGCTGCCCGATGCGGCGGTGCTGCTACAGGCACTGCTGCGCCAGCTGGGGCCGAGCGAAGTGATCTTCTCGTCCTGGGGCCTGCGCGAAGGGTTGCTCTATCGCCGTCTCGCTCCGCATCAGCGGGCGCAGGATCCGCTGCTGGCGGGCGTGGCCGATTTCGCCAGCCACCGCGGCGCGCCGCCGCAACTCGCCACGCGCGTTGCGGGCTGGACTGCCGAAGCGGTGCCAACCGGTGCTGCGGGCAGCGAACGGGTCCGCCTCGCTGCGACCATGCTGGCGCTTGCCTCGATGCAGATCGAACCCAACCTGAGGGTCGGGCAGGCGATGGACTGGGCGCTGCAGAAACGCTGGTTGGCGCTCGACGCGGTAGGTCGGGCGCAGATCGCAGCGACCATGTCGGCTAATGGCAACCGGCTCGATCTCCCGCGCGAACTGGCGCTGCTGGCGCCGCCTGATGCGCTCGACGAAGCGATCGGCTGGGGCCTGGCGATCCGCCTCGCCCGCCGGGTCGGGGCGCGCTCGCGCAAGTCACTGCAGGTCAGCCGACTGCTGCGTGACGGCAACCGGCTGGTACTGCGACTGCAGCACAGCCACAGCGATCTTTACGGTATCCCGGTCGAGAAGGACCATGGCTTGCTCGCCGCGCGGCTCGCGCTCGAGCCGGTGGTCGAAATCGTACCCGACGATGCGGTTTGGGCACTCTCCCCGGCTGACGGGGCAGTAAACGCACTAAGTTAGGCGAAGCTATCCCTCGGCCTTGCCGGTGGTGGCAAACGGCGAGAAATCGGTCTCGGTGTCGAACAGGTCCACGCCCTCCCGACGCTTCAGCGCGCCGACCACGGCATAAGTCACCGGAGTCAGCAACGCTTCCCACAGGATCTTCAGCCCCCAGTTGGTGAACATCACAGTGATGACCGCTTCGGTGCTCCAGATGCCGAGGAATGCGATCGGATAGAAGATCAGGCTGTCGACACCCTGACCCACCACTGTCGAGCCGATCGTGCGGCTCCACAGCGCCTTGCCCCTGGTCCAGATCTTCATCCGCGCCATGACATAGGAATTGACGAACTCGCCTGCCCAGAATGCGGTCATCGAAGCGATCACGATCCGCCATGTGCTGCCGAACACCGATTCATAGGTTTGCTGGCACACTGCGCCCGGAGTCCCCGGCGTGCCGCCCGCAAGCTGGAGAGTGGCGCTGCCGGCGCAGGCCCAGTCAGCGAAGGGCGGCAAGCCCACCACGACGTAGCTCATCACTGCCATGAAGATCAGCGCGGCAAAGCCGGTCCAGATCACCCGGCGCGCGCGGGCATAACCATAGACTTCGGTCAGGACGTCACCGATCACGTAGCTCACCGGGAAGAACAGGATCCCCGCGCCGAAAATGAACAGGCCATCGGGCGCCGGCCACCAGCCTTGCGGCCACCACGGCACTTCGACGAACGAAAGCTTGGCTGCGCCGATCACGTTCGACAGCAGCAGGATCGCGACAAACGCCGCCATCACCAGGTCGAAATAGCGGAAACTGGCGGGGGCGCGGCTGGTCGCGACAGGCGTGTGCGGATTATCCATCGCGGTTGTGCCTAACGGGATTTGCTGCGTGGGGAAAGCGCTCCGGAGCAAGCTGCATTGCCTCTGCGGAAAACCGGTATCCACTTTTCCGCCTGATGCGCTAAGGCAGGCGCAGCGCGCGCCCGTAGCTCATCTGGATAGAGCGCGAGACTTCTAATCTTGAGGCAGCAGGTTCGAGTCCTGCCGGGCGCGCCAGATTTCTCGGTCCTTACCCGCGCGCCACGCTGTCGAGCGGCTCGCCGGTGACCGGATAGCCCAGGTCATCGCCAATGAAGAGCCAAGGCTTGCCGTCACGCTCGCCGATATAGGGCGTGATCGTGCGCACCGGGATCGCTTCGGCATGGGCGCGAGCTTCCTCGAAGCTGCCGAATTGCGCCAGCCGTTCGAGATTGCGTCGCGTCGGGAAGATCACCTTGATCCCGCCCGCGTCAGCCGCCTCCAGCGCGCCCTGCGCACTGGTCCAGAACAGATGGGTATTCTCCGACAGGTCGGCCTCGATCTCGACCGCGCCTGTGCCCAGATCAGCGAGGTAGAAGCGCGTATCATAGACGCGCGGAATGCGTTCGTTCTTGGGATACCAGCGCGCAAAGGGCGTGATCTGGGCAAGGTCGAGCGACCAGCCGAAATGTTCGAGCACCGGGGCAAGCTGCCCCGTCTCCAGCAGCATGTCGCGCGCCGCGCGGGCGCGGGCGGCGTCGATTAGCCCGGCAAGGCCGATCACCAGTCCTGTTTCCTCCAGCGTCTCGCGCACTGCGGCGATCTGGTGCGCCGCCTCGACAGGGTCGAGATGCGCGGCAAGCCGCTGGCCAAGCTCGTAATCCGCCGCATCGACCCGGCCGCCCGGAAACACAGCCATGCCGCCCGCGAATACCATGTTGCGCGAGCGGATCGTCATCAGGATTTCCGGCGGGCCGCCCGGCTGGCCCCGGCGGAAAATCACGATTGTGGCGGCGGGGATGCCTTCGGGCGATGGCGCGGTCTGGTCATTCATTGCCGCTGTTATGGGCAAAGCGGCAGGCGATTGCCACCCGCCAATTCAGCCAGGGCGGCCAGGCTGTCGGAAAACTTGACAGGTCAGGCGATCGGCCGCGCCGCGTTAACCATCGTGAGCTGCGGAAATGCTGGGGCGCGCAAAACTGGCACGCTTGATGCTACACTACCATTACCCGAACAGTCTTCTTCAAAGAGGTAGCGCCACCAGTCTCCCGGTGCGGCCTCCCCGAAACAGCAAAGCCGCCCCGCAGGTAACCCCCGGGGCGGCTTTCTTGTTTGGTACTGCCTACCAGGTCGATCGAATGGCTAGCAGCCTTACTTGCAAATTAGCCCTCGGCGCGGGCAACCTGCTGCTCGTCGAGCAATTGCTGCAGCTCGCCAGCCTCGAACATCTCGGTCATGATGTCGCTGCCACCGATGAATTCGCCCTTCACGTAAAGCTGGGGAATCGTCGGCCAGTCCGAGAATGCCTTGATCCCTTGGCGGATCTCCATGTCCTGCAGCACGTCGACGCTTTCATAGGCTACGCCGCAATGATCGAGGATGGCAACCGCCCGGCTTGAAAAGCCGCACTGCGGGAAGAGCGGCGTGCCCTTCATGAACAGCACGACGTCATGATCGTTGACGAGGCTCGAGATACGCGAATGGACGTCGGACATGATGCGTGAAACCTGGTTCGTGAGATGATTACTGTTCGGAAGTGGGGACGGCGGTGGTGAGTTGCAAGGCGTGGAGCACGCCGCCCATCCGCCCGCCCAGCGCCTCATAGACCAGCTTGTGCTGCTGGACCCTGCTCTTGCCGACAAATTGCGGCGCAGTGACCCTGGCGGCCCAGTGATCGTTGTCACCCGCAAGGTCAGTCATCTCGACCTGCGCACCCGGCAGGGCCTGCGTGATCGCGCTTTCGATCTCGGCAGCGGACATCGGCATGGCTTGGCCCTTTGCTCTGCGATCAGACGCCGGTCATGATCTGGCGGCGCGCCTCGACCGACTTTTCCTCGATCTTTGCGCGGATGTCGGCTTCGGTCACGTCACAGCCAGCGGCGGTGAGATCGCCCAGCAGCTTGCGCACCACATCCTCTTCGCCGGCTTCCTCGAAATCGGCCTGTACCACCGCCTTGCGGTAGGCATCGGTCTCTTCCTCGGTCAGGCCCATCAGCCCGGCCGCCCATTCCCCCAACAGGCGATTGCGCCGTGCGGTGATCTTGAAGGCATTTTCCTCGTCGAATGCGAACTTGGCTTCCTCGCCGCGTTCACGGTCCCTGAAATCGGT
Source organism: Erythrobacter sp. (assembly GCA_049421965.1). GTDB lineage: Bacteria > Pseudomonadota > Alphaproteobacteria > Sphingomonadales > Sphingomonadaceae > Erythrobacter. Next base: position 655 of record JBMSNZ010000131.1, on the reverse strand, counting down.
CATGCAGTCCCCTCGGATTAACGGTGCAAAGCAGAGATAGGGCGACCGGCGATCAGCGGCAAGCCGCCTCAGTCCATGGTCACAACAAGCTTACCCACCGCCTGGCGGCTTTCAAGCTTGGCAATCGCCTCTCCGCCGCGTGACAGCGGGAAGGTCTCGGATACCAGCGGATCGATCTTGCCTTCGCGCAGGAGCTGGAACAGTTCCTCCACCTGCTGGCGAAACTTCACCGGCTCGCGCGCGGTAAAGGCGCCCCAGAATACGCCAGCGATATCGCAGCTCTTGAGCAGCGTCAGGTTGAGCGGCATCTTGGCGATCCCGGCGGGGAATCCGACCACCAGGAACTTGCCTTCCCACGCGATCGCCCGCAGCGCGGGTTCCGAATACTGCCCGCCGACGATGTCATAGACGATGTTCGCGCCTTCCGGCCCGCAGGCTGCCTTGAAGGCATTGGCGAGGTCCTTCGAAGCGTCCTTGTCCATCTCGCCCTTGGGATAGACCACCACTTCGTCAGCACCGGCCTGGCGTGCGATCGCGCCTTTTTCTTCGCTCGACACCGCGGCCACCACGCGTGCCCCGAAGCCGGAGCGGGACTGGCTCAGCCGTTGCCTTCCAGGGTCATGCGTTCCCACAGAAGGACGCGGTTCCAGTTCTG
>JBMSNZ010000130.1:0-5959 GCA_049421965.1 Erythrobacter sp. | reverse complement strand
TGGATGGCGGCTTCACCCAGCGCGTCCAGTTCTGACCCAAACCTGCTCCCGTTCGCCCTGAGCATGTCGAAGGGCTATATCTCCTGAAGAAAAGAACGGGGCTTCGACAGGCTCAGCCCGAACGGAATTTGAAGAGGCAATTACACCATGGCTGAAATCGACCGCGACAAGCTGCTCGACATCTACACCCGCACCATGAAGGTGAACCGCACCGACGAGAAATTCCGCCAGCTGCTGATGCAGGGCAAGGTTGCGGTGATGTATTACTGCGTGCGCGGCCAGGAGCTGGTATCGGCGGCGGCGATGGCAGCGCTCGAGAAGGAAGACTATGTCGTCTGCACCTACCGCGGCCAGGGCGAGCAGACCGCCAAGGGCATCCCGATCGAGAAATGGTGGGGCGAATGCCTCGGCAAGGCTACCGGCACCTGCAAGGGCAAGGGTGGCACCATGCACATCACCGATCCCGCAACCGGGATCATGGTAACAACGGGCGTGGTGGGATCGGGCCTGCCGATCGCCAATGGCCTCGCCATGGCCAGCCAGAACAATGGCGATGGCCGCGTCACACTGGTCAGCTTCGGTGACGGTGCAGCCAATATCGGCGGCTTCCACGAGGCTATGAACATGGCCCAGCTCTACAAGCTGCCGGTGATCTTCCTGTGCCAGAACAACCGTTATGGCGAACACACCGCTTTTGCCGACCATACCGACAGCCCGACGATCGCCGGCCGGGCGGCAGGCTATGGCATGAAGGGCGTGCGGGTTGACGGTAATGACGTGAACCAGATCTACCCGGCGGTTAAGGAAGCGGTCGATCGCGCGCGCGCGGGCGAAGGCCCCACGCTGATTGAAGCCATGTGCTATCGCATGATGGGGCATTTCTTCGGCTCCGATTTCTCCTACATGCCGCCCGAGCATATCGAGGAAATGAAGCGCGAGGACCCGCTGCCCAAGCTGCGCAAGGTCATGCTCGAGCGCCAGTTCACCGAAGAGGAGCTGGACCGGATCGTGGCCGAAATCGATGCCGAAATTGACGCGGCAGTGCAGCATGCACTCGATGCCCCGCTGCCCGATACTGATGAGATCTACCGTGATGTGCTCGAGGAGGTGAACTGACATGGGCAAGATTACCATGACCCAGGCGCTCAACCTCGCGATCGACGAGGCGATGGCTGAAGATCCGGGCGTGTTCTGCCTGGGTGAAGACGTCTCGGCCAAGCAGGGCGGCGGCGTGTTCAAGGTCACTGCCGGCCTCACCGAGAAGTATGGCGAACACCGCATCCGCGCGACGCCGATCGCCGAAACCGCGATCATCGGCGCGGCAGTGGGCGCGGCACTTGCCGGGCAGCGGCCGATCGCCGAAATCATGCTGATGAATTTTGTCGGCGTGTGCATGGACCAGATCGTCAATCACGCGGCCAAGCTGCGCTTCATGTCGGGCGGGCAGACCCCGTGCCCGATCGTGATCCGCACCACCACCGGCGTCGGCGTAGGTTTCGGCGGGCAGCATTCGGACATGCTCGAAGCCTGGTTCGCACATGTTGCGGGCATCCATGTGGTGACGCCCAGCAATGCGGCCGATGCGCGCGGGCTGATGCGTGCTTCGATTGACGCCAATGACCCGGTGATCTTCATCGAGAACATCCTGTGCTACGGCCTCCAGTCGGAGGATCCGGGGCCGGGCTACCGTGTGCCGCTGGGCAAGGCGGCAATCGCGCGCGAAGGCACCGACATCTCGATCATCACTTATGGCCGCACCGTGCTCGATGCGCTGGCGGTGGCAGACGATCTCGCCAAGGAAGGCATTTCGGTCGAGGTGGTCGATCTCAGGACTATCGCCCCTTACGACGAGGCGACAGTGCTGGCCTCGGTCCGCAAGACCGGCCGTGCGCTGACCCTGCATGAAGCCGTGCGTCCGTTCGGGACTGGGGCGGAACTGGCAGCGAACATTCAGGAAAAGTGCTGGGACAATCTCAAAGGCCCTGTACGCCGGGTCGGTGGCACTTTCTCCGCTGTGCCATTCGCGTCACATCTGGAGCAAGCCTGGATCCCGACCAAGGCGGAGATCGTCGAGCAGATCAAGGCGAGCGTAGGGAAGCTCTGATGGCCGAGGAAATCCGCATCCCCAAGCTGGGCATGAGCGCGACCGAAGTGACGCTGGCCGAATGGATGTTCGGCGATGGCGAGCAGGTCAATGTGGGCGACGTGATCTACACCGCTGAAACCGACAAGACGACTGTCGAGATCGAAGCGCAGGCCTCGGGCATCATCCACCCCACCGGCGAAGAGGGGCAGCGCTACAAGGTTGGCGACCTCATCGGCACGATTGAGTGAGCAAGCCGGCCCAGCTTCTCGCCGATATCTATCGGCTGGCCGGCCTGCGCGACTGGGAGGCGGTGGCCGAGCGGCTGCACCCCGATATCGTGATCCATGAAGCGGCCTCGCTTCCCTTCGGTGGGGAATGGCGCGGCAAGGATGCACTGCAACGGCTTTCGGCAGCGATGTATGGCGCCTGGGCCGAGGCAAAGGTCGATATTCACGAGATCATCGGCGGAGAAACCTACGCGGCCGTGATCCTGAGCCTGACCATGACTTCGAAGAAGACCGGTCGGACATTCACTCAGACACTCAGCGAAGTCGGCCGGTTCGAGGACGGGCTGCTCAAAGAACATCGCATCCATTATTTCGACTCCGCGGAAATCGCGGCTGAAGCGGGCGAATAGCAATATGGCGATCGAGAAAATCTGCGTCCTGGGCGCGCCAGCCGACCAGGGCCAGCCACTGGTGGCCGAACTGCTCAACCGCGGGTTCTCTGTCACAGCTGGCGTGCGCCGGGCCGATGCGATGAAGGATACGCCCTTTCCCGACCTGCCGACCGTGTTTGCGGACATTACCGATGCCGACACCATGGCAGAGGCCTTCAAGGGACAGGACGCAGCAGCGTTCCACCTGCCGTTCGAATTTGACCGCGAGAAGGCCGCGCACTTCGGGCGAGCGATTGCTGCGGGTGCCAGCCGCGCCGGCCTGAAGAAGATCGTGTTCAACACCGCGTGCTATGTCGCCGACCGCGATCTCGACCTTTCGGCGCATGATGGCCGCCGCGACATCGAGCGCGCGCTTGAGGAAACCGGCATTCCCTGCGTGTTCATCGAGCCGACCGTGTTCATGGACAACCAGTACCGCATCTGGACCCGGCCGCTGATCATGCGCGAAGGGATCTTCGCCTATCCCGCCAAGCCAGACCTGAAGATCAACTGGGTGTGCCTCGAGGATGTTGCGCAGGCTATGGCGCTGGCGCTGATGACCGACCGCGCCGATGGAATGCATGTCCCATTGGGCGGGCCGGACGCCTTGGTAGGTGACGAAGTTGCCGCGAACCTCAGTAAGGCGATCGGCAAACCCGTGCGATTCCAGAGCCTTGCGCCGGAAGAATTCGCCGCGCGGATGAGTGAACTCGTCACCGGATCGCGCGAGGTCCAGCCGCTCAGCATCTATGACGGCATGGCCAAGTTCTATGCTTTCTACAACACCCAGCCGACCTCGCCGCTGGTGGTCGATCCGCAAAAAGTGCGCGATCTCCTTGGGTTAAAGCATACCTCGCATCTTGAATGGGCTAAGTCGAAAGACTGGATGGCGGGGCTCGCAGGGCTGGTCTAACGGTCCCTAGCGGCGCCTAGGCGGTACTGAGCGAAGCCGAAGCGAATTCAACCGTGGCTGTGCGCGTCCAGCCACGCGCGGCTGGTGCGCGCCACTTCGCGTGCCCTGGCGTTGAGATCGGGGAAGGCTGAGCGCAAACCGGCCGAGCGTTCCTCCACCGCCAGCGGCAAGTGACCGGGCAGCGCATCGATCATCGCGGCGAGCGGCAATCCGCCATGCCCCAGCGCCATCCGGCGGTTGATCGCATCGTCGATCACGGCATCGCGGTCATTGAGGTCGGGCGGTTCGGCCGGTGCGTCGCACGGCTGGCAATAGCTCAGCCATTCCGGCGGGATCGCCGCGAGATCCTGCGCCGTCCCGCCCGAGCGCGTCCAGTGCAGCGTGTCGACCAGCAGCGCCTTGGCATTGCCTTCCACCATGTCGAGCACCCGGTGCGCGGCATGGATGGTCTTGACCTCGGTGAACAGGCCGAATTCGAGATTGATCCGCACCTGCGTGCCTTGCGCGCGATCGACCATCGCCTGCAGCTTGGCGGCGGTGGCAGAGGGATCGGGGTCGCTCGAGACGCACAGCAGGTTTTGCGCACCCAGTTCAGCCGCGATGTCGACCAGTTCGACCAGCCACGGATCGGGTGCGCCCGGCATGATCCAGGCCACTTCGAGATCGAGCAGCGCGACACCTGCCTCGCCAAGCTGACGGCGGATCGCGCGCGTGGTCGCAGGGGCCCAACTCTCGCGTTCGGCCCACATCCCGCCAAAGTCGAACTGGGCTGCGGCAGCAGCTTCGACCAGTTGCGCCGGAGTGGCTTCGGGCATGATCCCCGCCGCCAGCGAGATGAGGCGTCGGGCCATCCGCAGCGCCCTAGAGTGTCTGCCCGTCGTCCAGCACGAAATCGGTGCCGGTCACGAATTCGGCCGCGTCGGAGCACAGGAACAGCAGCATGGCATCAAGCCCTTCCTCCCCCATCAGCCGCTTGCGCGGAAAGCGGGCGATCTGCTTGAGCCCCGGTTCGGTATCGAACCAGGCATCGTTGATCGCCGTGCGGATATATCCGGGCGAGATCGTGTTGATCGAGATGCCGCGCCGCGCCCACTCGCGCGCCATGCTGCGCGCAGCCTGCACCACGCCCGCCTTGCTGGCGGAATAGGCCACCAGGCCGGGCGAGGCCTCGAACGCGGTGATCGAGGCGACCATGACGATCCGCCCCCCCCTTTTTCCGTCGACGCCAACGCCAGCTTCCATCATCCGCCTGGCGCCTTCGCGCGCGGTCAGGATGGCGCCCTTGAGATTGACGTTGAGCGTATGCGCAATCTCGTCTTCGGGCATGTGGTCGATCATGCCCGCGCCATCCACCCCGGCGTTGGCGATGACTGTGTCCACCGCCGTGCCGAAGGCGGCTTCGGCCGCATCGAAGCCGGCAATGACATCCGCCTCGCGCCCGACATCCATTTCCACCGCGCATGCACGCTGGCCGATCTCTGCGGCCAGCGTGGCCAGCTTGTCGACCCGGCGCGCGCCCAGCGCGACGTTGGCGCCCGACGCGGCAAGCAGCCGCCCGAAGCGCGCCCCAAGACCGGACGACGCGCCTGTGACGAGCGCGGTGCGCCCGGACAGATCGAACGAAAAGCCGCTCACGCGCCGATCGTCACTTTGCGGCCGGAAGCTCGCCGTTGATGTACTTCATCAGCGTGGTCTGGAAGTGGCGTACACGGCTGTCCTGGTAATGGCCCAGTTCCATCAGCTTGCCCTTCATCGCCTTCATGCCGGTCTGGACATGCGGCAGATTGGCCATGTCCTGATCGAACACGCCGGCCAGCGCTTCGCCCATCTTGTCCTTGGCCCAGGCAAACGGCTGGTCCTCGGGGATAACGGTCTTCTCGACACTGCGCGGGCGCTTCTCGCCCTTCGGGGTCGGGAACAGGAGACGGATCTCCATCGTGCACCAGTCAGGCGTCTCGCCCGGCAGCCAGCGATAAACCAGAGTCGGCAGGAAGCCGATCCACGGGCTGAAATTCGGGAAGATGTTGTAGGTGAAGTTGTCGAGAATCTCGGCGTCGGAGGCTTCCGAATAGTCGTAGCCATATTGCTGTGCAAAGCCCTTGCGCCCCGCATCGGCCAGCACCTTGCGCGCCATAAGCGGATCGTTCTCGTCGAACTCGCCGTTGTCTTCGGATGCGGCAAAGCGGCGGTTGGTCGATGCGTCGGACCCGCCCGAAAACTGGTTCATCTTCACCAGCACGAAATGCTGGTCCTTTCCGCCCAGAAGCGGGCTCATCACGCCTGACGGGGTGATCGCCCGGTT
>JBMSNZ010000129.1:0-6095 GCA_049421965.1 Erythrobacter sp. | reverse complement strand
CGGAATGAATTCGGCTGGCGAAACATTGCCGCGCACCGGATGCTCCCAGCGGATTAACGCCTCGACACAGGTCAGTGCCAGGCTCCTGGCATCGACGATCGGCTGGTAGCAGACTCTCAGTTGGCCCTGGTCGACGGCCTCGCGCAGCTCGGCCTCAAGCTGGCTGCGCCGCTGTGCATGCGCCTTGAGATCGCTCGAATAGAAGCGGTAGCAATCCCTCCCGCCTGCCTTGGCCGAGAACATGGCCAGTTCGGCAGCGTTGAGCAGTTCTATCGCCTCGATCCCGTCATAGGGAGCAACCGCAATCCCGATCGACGATCCGACATTTGCCTGGCGACCGTCGGTCGCGAAGGGTTGTGACAGCAACTGCAGGATCCGCTGTCCGATATCGCCGAGTACGCCGCGATCGTCGATATCGGGCAAAACCAGCAGGAACTCGTCGGCATTGATCCGAGCTACCGATCCTGCGTTGCCCACCACACGCGTGAGCCGCTCGCCCACCTGCTTGAGCAACGCGTTGCCCGCGGCATGGCCAAATGCTTCGTTGACCTGCTTGAAGCGGTCGAGATCGACCAGGATCACGGCGCAGGATTGCTTGGTATTGCGGAACAGCTGGAGTGTCTTGCCCAGCAGGGCCTGAATCTGGGAACGATTGGCCAGGCCTGTCACCGGATCGCGACGCTCCTCGCGGCGTTCCCGGTTTTCTTCCCGGCGCACCTCGGTAACATCGCGCGCGCTGCCCCTATAGCCCAGAAACTCGCCATTGGCAGCGAATGCCGGCTTGCCTGAGATTTCCCACCAGACCTCGCCATGGCGGGCGGCCAGCCGCACGGGCAGGCTGACAATCGAGTTCCTGGCGGAAAGCAGGAACGCGATCGGTCGGTCCGAACCCGCTTCCTGCTCGCCTGATTGCAGGAACAGCTTGCTGACCGGTTTGTCGATCGCATCTTCCGCCTGCCAGCCCAACGCCAGCATGGCCGTGTCCGAAAGATAGGTGAGATTGCCACGATCATCGGTGGCCCAGAAGTAGCCAAGACCGGCTTCCTCGAAGCTCTCGAGCATTTCGACCTTCTGGGCGTCAACGGCCGGCTTCTGGGCGCGGAACAGCGACCGCAGCTTCTGCGGCGACGAGAGCAGTGCAGGCTTCCCTGGTCGCATTGGCATCAATCTGGACTTTCGCGTTCCCTGGGGCGGACCTAACTTGCAAGTCTTGCCAATTCGATAACCATGGCAACGATTGCCCACGCGGCTATCAAGTGTCCTTGCCATTCCGCCGCAAGCGCGCCATTTCTTGCACATCGATCTCGTGAATAGACCGTCTGAAGGGGGATGCATGTCGAAGAGCACCAGGCTCGAGAACGAGGCCGCGCAATCGACCAGCGCGCTGGGGCCGCTGATCGGAGTCGCGCGCGAGGATTTCGTGGGCGCGGTGGCGCTGCTGCTGCGCGAAAGCGCGTCTGACCCGAAGCGGCTGATGAAGCATGCCCAGGCCATGGGCGAAGACATGATCAAGATCATGACCGGCAAGTCGGAGCTGGCGCCCGACCCCAAGGACAAGCGCTTCATGGACCCGGCCTGGCAGTACAATCCGTTCTTCCGCGCCGGCGCGCAATATTACCTCGCGGTGCAGAAGGGCATGCGCAACTGGCTGCAGGATCTCGAACTGGACGATCTCGAGCGCGACCGCGCCAATTTTATCTCCAACATCATTATCGACAGCCTGGCCCCGACCAATACGCTGATCGGCAATCCCACCGCGCAAAAGCGCGTGATCGACAGCGGCGGCCTGTCGCTGATCAAGGGCCTGCAGAACGCCTACAAGGACCTGACCGAGAACAAGGGCATGGTCAGCCAGGTCGACAAGCGCCCGTTCAAGATTGGCGAGAACATCGCGACTTCCAAGGGCTCCGTCGTGCTGCGCACCGAGATGATGGAGCTGATCCAGTATGCGCCCTCGACCGAGAACGTCTACGAGATCCCGCAGCTGACAATCCCGCCACAGATCAACAAGATGTATATCAACGACCTTTCGCCCGAGAAATCGGTGGTGAAGTACCAGGTCGACAACGGCATCCAGACCTTCGTGATCTCGTGGCGCAACCCGTCCAAGGAACAGGGCGTGTGGGGCATGGACGATTATATCGCCTCGTGCCTCGAAGCGATGGAAGCGGTGAGCAGGATTACCGGCTCGAAGAAGGTCAATGTCTCGGCCGGGTGCTCGGGCGGGCAGACCGCCAGTGTGATGGCATCGCGGCTAGCGGCGGAAAAGAGCGACCTGCTCGGCACGCTCACGCTGATGGTGTGCGTGCTGCATCCCAAGCAGCTCGATATCGAGGCCGGCTCGCTGGTGTCCGAAAACGGCATGAAGCTGGCCCGCAAGCGCGCCGAGAAGAAGGGCGTGATCAAGGCTGACGATCTTGCACGCGGCTTTGCATGGCTGCGCCCGAACGATCTCATCTGGAACTATGTGATCAACAACTACCTGCTGGGTGCCGATCCGCCGGCCTTCGACGTGCTGTTCTGGAACGCCGACGCCACCAATTTGTCGGCCAGCCTGATGGGCGATTTCCTCACACTGTTCGAAACGCTTGCCTTCACCAAGAAGGGCGAGGTCGAGATGGCGGGCCACAAGATCGATCTCAGCAAGGTCACCTCGGACCTATTCATCCTGGGTGGGGTGACCGATCATATCACGCCGTGGAAGGCGACCTATCGCTCGACCCAGCTGTTCGGTTCGAAGGAAGTCACCTATGTCCTGTCGCAATCGGGCCATATGCAGGCGATCCTCAACCCGCCGGGCAATCCCAAGGCCAAATACTACGTCCAGGCCAAGAAGGGCGCCCTGCCCGAAACCGCCGACGAGTGGCTCAAGGGAACCGAAGAGGTGGCCGGCAGTTGGTGGCCATACTGGATGGAATGGGTCCAGAAACGTTCCGGCAAGCAGAAAGCGGCGCCAAAGGAACTGGGGAATGCCACCTACAAACCTCTGGACCCGGCCCCCGGTCTCTACGTAGTGGAAGAGAGATAGCCAGACCTCGCATACGGGGCCGCAGGACAGGACGAAGCGCTTGAGCAAAACCCGCGACGAGGTGCTGGACGAAGCCCTTGACCATGCCATGCGCGATGCGCGCATCACGATGGAAACAGTGGGCGGGCGCACCTTGCGTGTAGCGACCTGGCGGCTTGACCGGCCGAGCGCGCACCTGCCGATCCTGTTTTTCAACGGCATCGGCGCGAATATCGAGGCGGTTGCCCCACTGGCCGAAGCCTTGCCCGATCGCGGCTTCATCATGTTCGACATGCCCGGCGTAGGCGGATCGCCCGAGCCGGTGGTGCCCTACAACGCCTGGACCATGGCCTGGACCTCGACCCAGCTGCTCGACAAGTTCGGCATCGACCGGGTCGACGTGATGGGGGTGAGCTGGGGCGGCGCGATGGCGCAGCATTTTGCGATCCAGCACCCGGGGCGGACGCGGCGCCTGATCCTGGCGGCGACCACTGCCGGCATGATCATGGTGCCGGGCAATCCGGCCTCGCTCAGCAAGATGGCCGATCCGCGCCGCTATATCGACGCCGCCTTCATGGAAGAGCATTTCCAGACACTCTATGGCGGTGCGCTCGGCAATTCGCTCAACAAGATGGAGCATATCCATCGCCTGAAGCCGCCCAGCCCGCGTGGCTATTTCTACCAGTTGCTCGCCATGCTCGGCTGGACCAGTGCGCCGGTGCTGCCTTTCATGCGCAAGAAGACGCTGATCATGATGGGTGACGAGGATCACATCGTGCCGCTGACCAATGGCTGGCTGCTCGACAAGCTGATCCCCGACAGCGAATTGCTGGTGCTGCGCGGCGGAGGGCATCTGTTCCTGCTGAGCCACAGCGACGAATGCGTTGCCGCGATCCAGCGGTTTCTCGATCAGGCCGACAGCGCCGACGAGGCAAAGGCGGCCTGAGGCGAAGGCCGGCCGCAAGAGGAAGAGGAACATCCATGCGGCACATTGCGGTGATCGGTTCTGGCCCAGCAGGCTATTACTCGGCGGAAGCCGCGCAGAAGCAATGGGGCGATGCGGTCAGGATCGATGTTTTCGACGCCCTGCCCGTGCCCTATGGCCTGATCCGCTTCGGCGTTGCCCCCGATCACCAGTCGATCAAGGGTGTCTCGCGCCGCTACGAGAAGACCGCCCTGTCCGACAATGTGCGCTTCGTCGGCAATGTGAAGGTCGGCGAGGATGTGACCATCCCCGAACTGTCGCAGCTTTACGATGCGATCGTGCTCGCCACCGGCGCGCCACGCGACCGTGACCTTGACATTCCCGGCGACCATCTGGGCAATGTGTTCGGCAGTGCCGCCTTCGTCGGCTGGTACAACGGCCACCCGGAATTCGCCGCGCTCGATCCCGATCTTTCGGGCAAGACCGCAGTGGTTATCGGCATGGGCAATGTCGCGCTCGATGTGACGCGCATCCTTTCCAAGACTCAGGATGAGTTTGCAGGCAGCGACATCGTGGCCCATGCGCTCGAGATGCTGGCGGAATCGAACATTCGCCGGATCGTGATCCTGGGCCGCCGCGGCCCGCACCAGATCATGATGACCCCCAAGGAACTGGGTGAACTGGGCCACCTCGCCCGCGCGGTGCCACGGGTCGAACCCGAGGACCTGCCCGACCAGGCCGAGGATGCGCTGCTCGAACCGGGTATCCGCAAGTCGGTCGAACATTTGCGCAGCTTTGCCGCGATTCCCGAAAGCCATCGCGCGGATTACCCGATCGAGGTCGAATTCGATTTCTTCGCTGCGCCCAAAGGCATCCTTGGCAACGGCCGCGTGGAAGCGATCGAAGTCGAACGCACCCAGGTGCATAATGGCCGCGCCACCGGCACAGGCGAATTCTACGAGATCCCGGCTGATCTGGTGGTGGCCTGCATCGGCTATCGCACTTCGCCGATCCCCGATGTTCCGTTCGACGAGCGCGCGGGGCGCTTCGCCAATGACGAAGGCCGCATCCTGCCCGGGCTTTATTGCGTCGGCTGGGCCAAGCGTGGGCCAAGCGGCACGATCGGCACCAACCGCCCCGATGGCGAAGCAGTGGTGGCGAAGATCGCAGAAGACCTTGCGGCGGGCGCGCTCGGCAATGGCGGCAAAGCGGGCCGCGAAGGGTTTGACCGGCTTGCCGCCCAGCGCGGGCTCGACATCATCACGTTCCGCGACTGGAAGAAGATCGAGGAAGCCGAAGAACGTGCGGCGCGCGAAGGTGCCCCGCGCGAGAAGTTCATCGATATCGCCGCGATGATCCGCGCCGCCAGCGGGTAGGTCTCGATCGTTTCAGGCCGGGCCTGGAACGTGAATCAAGGTCTCGTCGGGCCAAGCCAGTCTCTGAGCGCGGCGTTCACTTCGTCGGGCGCGTCCTGCTGCACCCAGTGCGACGCATCGGGAAGCCGGCGCACCGTCAGATCGGGCACATAGTCCTCCATCCCGTCGAGGCAGTGGATGTCGATCGCGACATCCTGTTCGCCCCAGATCACCAGCGTGGGCACATACACCATGCCATCGCCGATGTGCCTGGCATCGGGTGTCTGGAACAGCGCGCGGTAATAGTTGAGCATCGCCGAAATCGCGCCGGGGCGTGCCGCAGCAGCCCGATAAGGCTCCGACTCCGCACTGGTGAAGCGCGCCTTGTTGACCGCGGAATCGCGAAAGATGCGGGCGATCGGCGCGGCCCCCTTGCGGCCCAGCATCCGCTCGGGCAGCCAGGGCAGCTGGAAGAAGAACATGTACCAGCTCTTCCGCAATTGCCGCCAGCGCTTGAGCTCCCGCTGCGCGCATTTGGGATGCGGCACATTCATGATCACCAGCCGATCGAGCGGGCGAATCCGGTTGATCGCGAAATTCCAGGCAATAAGCGCTCCCCAGTCATGCGCGATCAGCACGACCTCGCGCGCGCCGCTCGCATCGATCAGCGCGGCGACATCGGCGTTCAGATTCTTCATCCGGTAATCGAGCTTGCCCGCGGGGCGGCTGGTGCCGCCATAGCCGCGCAGATTGGGCGCCCACACGCGATATCCCAGCTGCGCCAGCACGGGCATCTGGTGGCGCCAGC
>JBMSNZ010000128.1:0-6208 GCA_049421965.1 Erythrobacter sp. | reverse complement strand
TAGGGGTCACCACTTTCCGTCACATCGCTGTCATAATTTCCCCTTTCGGGGAGAGCTGCGCCTTCGCGCTTTTCTTGGGCAGCCATTCTGTTATCTCCCGCCGCCGATGGACGAGAGCGCGAAGCATCCCAGAGCAGGCATTGCCATTGCGCTCGCCACGGGCCTGGTCCTCGCCGGACTGGGTGTCGACCCGGTGCTGGTGGCCGGAGCAATCGTCATCTGGATCGGTTCGCTCTATCTCGCCTTCGCTCGCCCACCACAGCAGGACACGAGGCAACGCCCGAGCACGATTTCGCGCGAGAACGTGAGCGAGCTGATCGAGCATTCGGCCACCCCGCTGCTGGTGCTCGAATCGAACAAGATCGCGATTGCCAACAAGGCCGCGCAAAAGGTGCTGGGCAAGCACGTTGTGGGCCAGGATCCGCGCATGGCCTTCCGCCAGCCGGAAGCGGTCAAGCTGCTGGGCAAGGATCGGAGCGGCGCCGCAATCGTGCGCGGCCTGGTACGCCGCCGCGATATCTGGCGAATCAACCGGCAGAAGATCGACAGTGACCTGTCCGTCATCGAACTGATCAACCTGACCGCCGAAGCCGATATCAGCCGGGCGCATACCGATTTCGTGGCCAATGCCAGCCATGAGCTGCGCACCCCGCTCGCCTCGATCATCGGCTATGTCGAGACGCTGCGCGAAGGCGACGCCGGGCTGGACACCCCTACCGCGCGCAAGTTCCTCGATACGATCCTGCGCGAGGCAAAGCGCCTCGAATCGCTTGTCAGCGACCTGATGTCGCTCTCGCGGGTCGAAGCGGAAAAGCACGAGCAGCCGACCGAAGTGATCGAGCTTGGCACACTGATCGCGCAGGCCGCCCGCGATGCGGCAGGGCCGGAACGCAGCGGACAGCTGCGGCTGGACCTTGCCGGATCAATCCGGGTGCTCGGCGACCGCCAGCAGCTGGAGCAACTGGTGCGCAACCTGGTCGACAATGCGCTGAAGTATGGCGATCACGACGCTCCTGTAACGGTCGAGCTCGCCGAAGGCCGCGAAAACCAGGCGCGTGTGACAGTCACCGACAAGGGCGAAGGCATCGCGCCCGAGCACCTCCCGCACCTGACCCGGCGATTCTATCGCACTGACCCGGGCCGCAGCCGCGCCTCGGGCGGAACGGGGCTTGGGCTGGCGATCGTCAAACATATTGTTGAACGCCACCGCGGGCGCCTCGACATCGAAAGCGAACTGGGCAAAGGGACCACTGTGACAGTGCGGATTCCGATGGTTCCGGCAGAGCCGGACGCATTGTCATGAAAGTGTCTTATTTCTTTAACATTGGGTCTCTCAGGCGCTAGCGAATCTGCCCTTGCATGGGGCAATTGAAAACTACGCCAGATTGTAACGCACGCCACCTAACCGGATGTCTTTCATCGACGCCGCACAGAAGCGCAGGTCAAGCAGTTAGCCAATGACGTCGATTACCTTGCTCCTGATCGCCTTCGGCTTGGGCCTTGCCGCCTGGCTGGCCGCGCGTGCGAAAGCATGGAGCCTCCAGAAGACGGCCGGAACGCGGCGGATGGCGGCGCGCCCCAACTATCACGCCTGGTATGTGGCGCTGTGGGTAGTGGTGCCGCTGCTCGCCTTCACGATCCTGTGGTCGTTGATCGAACCGCAACTGGTCACGCGGGCGGTGCTGGCTTCGCCTGCCGCGCAGAGCCTGCCGGAATTCGGTTTTGAGCGCGATTCGATCCTGGCCGAAGCGCGGGCGGTGGCGGCGAGCGGTTCGGGCGCGGTCTTCAACCCCGAGGCCCAGGCATTGATCGCACCCTTTGCCGAAGCCGCCGCACAATACCGGATCATCGGCATCGCGATTGCGGCTGCGATCGCCTTGCTCACCGGCATCTTTGCCTTCCTGCGCATCAAGCCGGAGTTCACCGCGCGCACCCGGGTCGAACGGGCGGTGATGGCGATCCTGTTGCTGGCCTCGCTGGTAGCGATCCTCACCACTTTCGGCATCTTCGCCAGCCTGGTGTTCGAAACCGCGCGCTTCTTCGGCATGGTCTCCCCGGTCGACTTCCTGTTCGGGACCTTCTGGGGCCCTGATCCGATGAGCAATCCGGACAATCCGGATCCGACCCGCTATGGCGCGATCCCGCTGTTCTGGGGCACGATCTATATCGGCGCGATCATTGCCATGATCGTGGCAATCCCGCTTGGCCTGATGAGCGCGATCTACCTCACCCAGTATGCGCATCCCCGCCTGCGCGCCTGGCTCAAGCCGGCGCTCGAGATTCTCGCGGGCGTGCCGACTGTGGTTTACGGCTATTTCGCCGCGCTGACGGTGGCTCCCGCCATCCGCGATGCTGCTGTTGCGATCGGTATCACCAGCGCATCGAGCGAAAGCGCACTTGCTGCCGGCGTCGTGATGGGCGTGATGATCATTCCCTTCGTCTCGTCGATGGCGGACGATTCGATCGCGGCGGTGCCAAGTGCCATGCGCGACGGCAGCCTGGCGCTGGGCGCGACCACGTCCGAAACGATCCGGCGGGTGCTTGTTCCGGCCGCGCTGCCCGGCATCGTCGGCGGCGTGATGCTGGCGATCAGCCGCGCGATCGGCGAAACTATGATTGTCGTGATGGCCGCAGGTGCAGCCGCCAATCTCACCGCCAATCCGCTTGAAGCGATGACGACTGTCACCTTCCAGATCGTTGCCATGCTCACCGGCGAAGGCAGTTTCAACCATCCCGCCACGCTCAGCGCCTTTGCGCTGGGTCTGGTCCTGTTCACTGTGACGCTGGGGCTCAATTTCGTGGCCCTGCGCGTCGTCAAGCGGTTCCGCGAAGCCTATGAGTGACGCAGCCACCATCCCTGCCCAGGTCGCCCCGACCCGGACCGAGGCGTTTCGCAAGCGCCTGGCCAAACGCTATGCCGCCGAGCGGCGCTTCAAGCGCGCCGGGCTCGGCGCTGTGCTGTTGTCAGTGGCGGTGCTGATCTTCCTGCTGGGCAGCATGACCTATAACGGCATCGCCGGCTTCCAGCGCGCCGAGCTTGATGTGACGATCGACTTTCCGGCCTCGGGCATTTCGGGCGATGCCGCAACGCTGGGCGAAAAGGGCGGGCTGCAGACGCTGGAAATGCAGGGCCTGCCCGACGTGGTGGCGTTTTACGCGGAAGAATCGCTCGGCCGCGAGGCTGCCGGAGGGGTCAGCCCCGAGGCCTGGCGCGAAGTGGCCGCCGCCATCGTCGCCGATCCGCAGCTCCTGCAGGGCAAGCAGACCTTCGGCCTGCCGGCCAGTGACGCGCTGGCATCGGGCCTCAAGGGCGAAGGCCCGCCCGAAGTTCAGGCCCTTGCGCAGCGGCTTGAGGCGGAAGGCAAGCTGGCCAGCAACTTCGATCCCGGCTTCCTTGCCCGGGCCGACGCCACCAGCCCGCAGAAAGTGGGCATCTGGGGCGCACTCAAGGGTTCGATCCTTACCATGATCGTCACTCTGCTGCTCGCGTTCCCGATCGGTGTGCTGGCTGCGCTCTATCTCGAGGAGTATGCCCCCAAGAACCGCTGGACCGATGTGATCGAGGTTTCGATCAACAACCTTGCCGCGGTGCCATCGATCATCTTCGGCCTGCTCGGCCTTGCCGTGTTCCTGTGGATCTTCCCGAACTATCGCTCTGCCCCGCTGATCGGCGGGATGACGCTGGCGCTGATGACCATGCCGGTCATCGTGATTTCCGGCCGCAACGCGATCAAGGCGGTTCCGCCATCGATCCGCGACGGCGCGCTGGCGATCGGCGCCTCGCCGGTGCAGGTGGTGTTCCACCACGTGCTGCCGCTGGCCCTGCCCGGCATCCTGACCGGCACCATCATCGGCATGGCACGTGCGCTGGGCGAAACCGCGCCGCTGCTGATGATCGGCATGCGCGCCTTCGTGGCCTCGCCGCCGGACGGCTTCACTTCGCCCGCCACAGTGCTGCCGGTGCAGATCTTCCTCTGGTCCGATGAAATCGACCGCGGCTTCGTCGAACGCACCAGCGCCGCGATCATCATCCTGCTGCTGTTCCTCCTCGTGATGAACGGCCTCGCGATCTACCTCCGCAACAAATTCGAGAAAAAGTGGTGACAGTCATCCATCCCAACCTCGAGGTCACTGACCCCAAGATGCGCGCCAAGGACGTTTCGGTCTATTATGGCGACAAGCTGGCGATCGATAACGTTTCGATCGACATCCCGGCGCGTTTCGTGACCGCGTTCATCGGCCCGTCGGGCTGCGGCAAGTCGACCTTGCTGCGCGCGCTCAACCGCATGAACGACACCATCCCCAGCGCACGGGTGGAAGGCACGATCGAGCTCGACAGCGAAGACATCTACCGCTCGGGCATGGATGTGGTGCAGCTGCGCGCGCGGGTCGGTATGGTGTTCCAGAAGCCCAATCCCTTTCCCAAGTCGATCTACGAGAACATCGCCTATGGCCCGCGCATCCATGGCCTGGCCGAAGGCAAGGACCAGCTGGACGAAGTGGTGCAGCGCTCGCTCACCCGCGCCGGCCTGTGGGACGAGGTAAAGGACCGGCTAAGCGATTCGGGCACCGCGCTTTCGGGTGGCCAGCAGCAGCGCCTGTGCATCGCGCGTGCGATCGCGGTCGATCCCGAAGTGATCCTGATGGACGAGCCGTGCTCCGCGCTTGACCCGATCGCCACGGCGAAGATCGAGGAACTGATCGCGGAACTGACCGATCGTTATTCGATCGTGATCGTCACTCACTCGATGCAGCAGGCCGCGCGCGTGTCGCAACGCACCGCTTTCTTCCACCTTGGCAAGATGGTCGAATACGGCCACACTTCCGATATCTTCACCAATCCGATCGAAGAACGGACCAAGGACTACATCACGGGACGGTACGGGTAATGGCCGAGCATACAGTCAAGGCGTTCGACGAGGACATTACCCGCCTGCGCGGCCTGATCGCGGAGATGGGCGGGCTGGCCGAAGTGTCGATCCACGAGGCGCTCGACGCGCTGGTTCGCGGCGACGAGGTGCTGGCCGAACAGATCGTCGCGCGCGACAAGAAGATCGATGCGCTCGAGATGGAAGTTGACCGGCTGGCCGTGCGCGTGATCGCACTGCGCGCGCCGATGGCTGACGACCTGCGCGAAGTGATCGCCGCGCTCAAGATCGCGGGCGTGGTCGAGCGGATCGGCGATTATTCGAAGAATATCGCGCGCCGTGTGGGCGAGATCCATGATCGCAAGCGGTTCGAGCCGCTCACCCTGCTGCCGGCCATGGCCGAACTGGCGGGCGAGATGGTGCACGATGTGCTGACGGCTTATGCCGCGCGCGATCCTGAGCTGGCGCGTGAAGTGATTGCTGCAGATGCCAAGGTCGACGCCTTTTACGACAGCATTTTCCGCAATCTTGTGAGCTACATGGTCGAAAATCCTGCGACGATTTCGAGCGCGGCCCAGCTGTTGTTCGTGGCGCGCAATATCGAGCGTATCGGTGACCATGCCACCAATGTTGCAGAGATGGTCCACTTCGCGGCGACCGGGACTTATCCGCCCGATCATGACGACTGACATCATTCTGTCTTGAAACCGACATATGGCGGGAGCGTAGTCGCGCATCGAAGGAGTGAAGCGCAATATGTCTGCCGCCAAATTGCTGCTGGTCGAGGATGATCCCTCGCTGTCCGAACTGCTCGAATACCGCTTTTCGAACGAAGGCTATGTCGTGCGGTGCACCGGCGATGGTGATGAAGCGCTGATTCTGGCCGCCGAAGATACGCCCGACCTCATCATCCTTGACTGGATGATCGAAGGCACCAGCGGGATCGAGGTGTGCCGCCGCCTGCGCCGCGACAAGCAGACTGCGCATGTGCCGATCATCATGCTGACCGCACGCGAAGCCGAGGATGACCGCGTGCGCGGGCTTGAAACCGGGGCGGACGATTACCTGACCAAGCCGTTCAGCCCGCGCGAACTGCTGGCGCGGGTTTCGGCCGTGTTGCGCCGGATCCGGCCCGCGCTGGCGGGCGAGACGGTGTCAGTGGGCGATCTCAAGCTCGATCCGGTGGCGCACAAGGTGCAGCGGCGCGGGAAAGACCTGAAGCTTGGGCCGACCGAATACCGCCTGCTCAAATTCTTCATGGAAAGCCCGGGCCGCGTGTTCAGCCGCGGCCAGTTGCTCGACGGCATAGGAAACCTTGGAGTGCTTTTCTCCCAGTTCCT
>JBMSNZ010000127.1:0-6212 GCA_049421965.1 Erythrobacter sp. | reverse complement strand
GCCCCCGATGCTTTCGGGGACTGCATCGATTGCCTGCAATGCGTGGCGGTGTGCCCGACCGGGATCGACATCCGCGAAGGCCCGCAGATCGGCTGCATTACCTGCGCGCTGTGTATCGATGCCTGCGACCGGGTGATGAGGGACGTGGGGCGCCCGCGCGGCCTGATCGATTACGCGACGCTAGAAGACTGCAAGGCGGAACAGGCCGGAGCGCCGCCGCGTCCGGCATGGCAAGCACTGCTGCGTCCGCGCACGCTGGCCTATTTCGCGGTCTGGGGCGGGATCGGCCTCGGCCTTTTGTTCGCGCTCGGCGTGCGCAATCACACCGATCTCACGGTATCGCCTGACCGCAACCCGCCCTTCATGCTGCTGAAGGACGGATCGGTCCGTAACGCTTACACGCTCAAACTGCGCAATATGGAAAGCCGTCCGCGCCGGATGGAAATCGCGCTGCGAAGCCTTCCAGGTGCTTTGCTGTGGACCGACACCATCGCGCAGGCCGACGCCGCGCGCAGCCATGTGGTCGAGGTCGCTGCCGATGAAACGCGCACAGTGCGCGCCTATGTCGCGGCGCCGCCAGGCGCAACGCAGCAGGACTTTGCCTTCGTGCTCACCTCGCAAGACGAGCAGGCCGAACGCGACGTGGCCGAAACCCTGTTCAACGCCCCCGGAGGTCAATGATGCCCAGGAAACTGACGCAAGGCGAGTTCACCGGGCGGCACATGCTGCTGGTCATGGTCGCCGGCTTCGGGATCGTGATGGCGGTCAATTTCCTGATGGCCAGCCTCGCCACCAGCGGGTTCGGCGGAGTGATCGTCACCAACAGTTACGTCGCCAGCCAGAAGTATAACGGCTGGCTGGCCGAGGCACGGCGTGAGCGGGCGCTGGGCTGGGCTGCCTACATCGCGCGCGACACCGATGGGAGGCTAATTGTTGCTACCAGCGGTGTGCCTGCGAATGCCACCGCTCAAGTCTGGCTACGCCGGCCACTGGGTCAGGCCGAGACGACCCGCATCGATCTTGTGCCAACCCCTAGGAACGGCTTTCAATCGCCTGTTGCGTTGCCGCCGGGGCGCTGGATCGTGCGGCTGCAGGTCGAACACGCGAGGCAAGCGTGGCGCATGGAGCGAGAACTGCCGTGACAATCGCTGCCGCCATTCCGGCCAGTGATGCGACCCCGCTGGTCGACAGCCGCTTCACGGTACCCGGGATGCGCTGCGCCGGTTGCATCGCCAAGCTCGAACGCGAATTGCCCAAGGTTAGAGGGATCGCCGAAGCGCGAGTCAATTTCTCCGCGAAGCGGGTGGCTCTGCGCCATAAACCGGAACTGACCGAGGACCAACTGATCGAGGCGATCGAAGCGCTCGGCTTTGAAGCGCAGCGGCTTGAAGACAATCCCCTGGCGCAAGACGATGCCGACCGGCGCCTGCTGCTGCGCGCCACAGCAGTGGCCGGGTTCGGAATGATGAATATCATGCTGCTGTCGGTCAGCGTGTGGTCGGGCGCGGGCGGCGTCACGAAGCAGTTGTTCCACTGGCTTTCGGCGGTAATCGCAATCCCGGTGATCGCTTACGCCGGGAGGCCGTTCTTTGCATCGGCCTGGATGGCACTGCGGCACCGCCGCACCAATATGGATGTGCCAATCTCAATCGGCGTACTGCTGGCCACCGCCCTCAGCTTCTACGAAACATTGGCAGGCGGCGAGCACGCCTATTTCGACAGCGCGGTGATGCTGCTGTTTTTCCTGCTGTGCGGGCGCGCACTGGACGCGATGATGCGCGGCAAGACGCGGGCGGGGATCGATGCACTGTTGGGCCGCATGGGCAAGAGCGCCTCTGTCTTGGCCGCCGACGGCACCGTGCGCCGATTGCCCGCCGACCAGCTAAAACCGGGAATGGTGATGCTGGTAGCTGCGGGTGAAGCGCTTGCCGTCGATGGCGAGGTGGTCGACGGATCGAGCGCGATCGACAATTCGATGCTGACAGGAGAAAGCCGGCTCGAACCTGTGACTCGGGGCAGTCTGGTCCATGCCGGTACCATCAATGTGATGGGGCCGGTCCAGGTACGCGCTACTGCAGTCGCGAGCGACACCAGCCTCGCGGAAATCGCGCGGCTGATGGACGAGGCGGGGCAATCGCGCAGCCGCTATGTCCGAATAGCAGACCGCGCTTCGCGGCTTTACGCGCCAGCCGTCCACACACTTGCCTTGCTGGCGTTCGGCGGATGGATGCTCGCGGGCGCCGGCTGGCACCAGGCGCTGCTCATTGCAATTGCGGTGCTGATCATCACCTGCCCCTGTGCGCTCGGCCTCGCAGTTCCGGCGGCACAGGTGGTGGCGAGCAATGCGCTGCTCAGGCAAGGGCTGCTGGTAAAGGACGGCACTGCCCTCGAACGTTTGGCCGAAGTCGACTGCGTACGCTTCGACAAGACCGGTACGCTGACCCTGGGCGAACCGCGCCCGGATTTGAGCCAGCTGAGCGCCGACGAGAAATCGATCGCGCTGGCACTGGCACAGGTCAGCCGCCATCCGCTCAGCCGGGGGCTGGTCAAGGCGCTGATCACGCGAGGCGTGGTCGCCGCGACGCTGTATGATGTTTCCGAACGGCCGGGAGAGGGGGTTTTTGCCTTGGCCGGGCTTGAGCCTGTCGCGCTGGCTCGTCCCGCCGCCACCTCAGACCATCCGATGAGTGAATTGCGCGTCGGCAACGTGCGCCGCACGATCGAGTTCAGCGACCCACTGCGCGGCGATATTGCCGAGACGCTGAGCGAGCTACGGGCGATGGGGCTCGAAGCGCAGTTGCTGTCAGGCGACCGAGCTGAAGCGGTCGCCGCGGTGGCACGACAATTCGGCCTCGAAGGTGCCGGGGCATTGAAACCCGCAGACAAACTGGTGTTGCTCGATCAGCTGAAGGCGCAGGGGTACCGCCCGCTGATGGTGGGCGACGGGCTTAACGACGGGCCGGCATTGGCCGCCGCCCATGCCGCGATCGCGCCCGGCAGCGCCAGCGATGCGAGCCAGCAGGCTGCCGACGCTGTGTTCATTGGCGAGCGACTGATGCCGGTGGCAAAAGCAGTCGCAGTCGCCCGCGCGACGATGCAGGTGGTGCGCCAGAACTTTGTGCTGGCGATCGGCTACAATATCCTCGCCGTGCCGCTGGCACTGGCTGGCATGGTAACGCCGATGATCGCGGCCATCGCCATGTCGATCAGTTCGGTGATCGTGGTCGCTAACTCGCTGCGGCTTGCAGGAGCGGGCCGGTGAACGGGCTGATGCTGCTTATCCCGGTCGCTCTGGCGATGGGATTATCAGGCCTTGCGCTGTTCTTCTGGGCCATGCGCGATGGCCAGTTTGAAGATCTTGACGGAGCCGCGCATCGCATCCTGATCGATGACGAGGACGCCGGTCCGTGCTGATCGCGAGGCTGGCCACAGTTGCGCTGGTCGCAGCTTCGTTGCCGGTCGCGCCTGCGCAAGCGAACAATGGAATTGTGCGGGCGCGCTTGTGCAGTGGCGGGTCGATCACCATTCCGTTGAACGACCGGCCAGCGCCTGTGCCGGAACCCTGCCCGCTCAAGGCATGCCACGCGGGATCTTGCCGCAAACAATTTGACCGATCGCAATGACCGGGTGTGGCGGAGGGGTCAGGAGGGAAACATGATCTGGCCTTATCATCCCGAGCTGCTGGCTACGCCGGTTCCGCGCTACACAAGTTATCCGACCGCCGCAGAGTTCGGCCCAATCGATGGCTCTACCTTTGCCCGCGAGCTGCAACATGCCGAAGGCGAGGTGTCGCTTTATGTGCACATCCCCTTCTGCGAGAAGATCTGCCATTATTGCGGTTGCAACACTGCGGCGGCCGGGCGGCGGCAGCGGCTTGAGGCCTATCTCGACGCGCTTCACCACGAGATCGCGCTGGTGGCTGACCGCCTGCCTCAAAGCGTTTCCGTTACGAGGGTATCGTTTGGGGGGGGTAGCCCCAATGCGGTCACGGCGCTGGATTTCGCGCGGCTGCTCAACTGCCTGACCGCCCACTTCCGGCTGGACGATCCGCTCATATCGGTCGAACTCGACCCGCGCGTGATGAGCGAGGACTGGGCCGAAGTGATCGCCAGCTCCGGCATCACCCGCGCCAGCCTTGGGGTTCAGACCTTCGCACCCGGCGCTCAGGTCGCGATCGGGCGTGTGCAACCTTTCGAAATGATCGAGCGCACGGTCCGCTGGCTGCGCGATGGGGGTATAAACTCGCTCAATCTCGATCTCATGTATGGATTGCCGGGCCAGGCATGGGGCGACCTCGAAGACACACTGGCGAGCAGCCTGGAACTCGGCGCGGACCGGATCGCCCTGTTCGGCTATGCCCATGTCCCACATCTGATTCCGCGCCAGCGCGCTATCCCTGACCACGACTTGCCGGGGATGAAAGCCCGGTTCGAGATGGCTGAACGCGGGTTCGAATATCTCACCTCGCACGGCTATGCCCCGGTCGGGTTCGACCATTTTGCGCGCCCGCCCGACCCGCTGGCCCTAGCCGCGTCAGAGGGCAGATTGCACCGCAATTTCCAGGGCTTCACGGACGATCCCGCGCCGATTCTGATAGGCCTTGGGGCCTCGGCGATCAGCAGTTTTCCGCAGCTGCTGGCCCAGACTGAAAAGAACGGCGGGCGCTATCGTATGCTGCTCTCGCAAGACCATCTTCCAGTCGCAAATGGCATTATCCGCTCGGCTGAGGATCGTTATCGCGGGGCGGTGATCGAACGGCTGCTATGCAGTGGCGAGGCGCGTCTCGGCGGCCGCCTGATGCACGAGAACCGCGCTGCCTTGCAGCCGTTTATTGAGCGCGGACTGGCAGAGATCTGCAACGACACTCTCACGATCCTGCAACGCGGCTTGCCATACTCTCGCACAATCGCCGCATTGTTCGATTCATATCGGCAGGATTCGCAGCGCCGCTTTAGTTCAGCAGTCTAGTTTCAATTCGCAGGCGGCGCGCGGAACACGTAGACTGGCCCGATGTCGACTGCCTGCGCAACACTGGCGAACTGCAGCACCAGTTGCGTCGCACCGCCTTCGTAATTGCGTGGAGAGCGGGCGCGCAGCCGGATCAGTTGCAAATCTCCGCCCAAGGGAAACTCGGCCTGCGCAAAATCGCCCCGTCCCGGCGTCAAGTCGTCGATCTTCACGCTGACCCGCGCCTTGCCATCCGTCGTTGCGGCTTGCTCGGTACGCCCGGCAATCGCGACCAGCAGATTATCGCCGCCCTGCATCGGCAGGTTTATCGGGATACGAACCGAGAGCGCTTCGGGGTCAGCATTGGCGGCAGCCACCGTGAAGCGCCTGGCCTTGCCCAGCCACACGGTAGGATCGTCGCGCAGTTGCATGGTTCCAGCGGCACCGGTCACAGCCCAGTCTGACCCCTTGGGATCGTTGAGCAAGTCACCAGAGCCTTCGAGCGGTTCGGGGATCAGCGGTTCTGACACCGGGATCGGTGTGGGTGCCGCAGGGGGGGGAGGTGGCGCGGCAGCGGCAACTTTGCGGTCCGGCAGTCCGGACGCGATCGAATTAGCGCCTGATACCACGATCGTCTGGCCGATCTCGATCGTTTGCCGGGTGCGGCCATATTGCAGCGCGACAATTCCGTCCTTGGCGCGCAAGGCCATTTCGACATCGGCTGTCACTTCGTACCAGTCCCATTCCTTGCCAATCTCGACCGTCTTCTCGCCAAAGCCGGGATAAGGCGGCACATTTTGCTGGAACCGAACGCGCAACACGCCCTTGCCATCGGCGGTTTCCGCCTCGATCGTGCGCGCATAGAAACCGATTGTGATGGTATCGCCGCGCTTGACTGTTTTGGTCAGCGGAACATTGGCACCCGCGACATAAATGAATTCGGCGGCGCGCTTGACCCTGATGCGCAAGGCCGCTCCACCGCCCGGGATCGCCGGATCGACTACCGGCGCGACTTCGCTGTCACCGCCATAGGTTTCCCAGTCCAGCCGCGAGGGATCGTTGACCAGCGTGCCCGGCAGCTGCGCATCAAGTGCCTCGAGCGTTTGCCCGGCTGCCGCTGTTGTCGCAGAAAATGCTCCCAAAGCGACCAGTCCGGCCGCCAACCAACCCGAAATTCGCACGGTGTCCCGCTCCCCTCACCAGTCTTGGGAACGTTAACATAGCTGGCGAACCCAGACAAGCTGGCTGCTGCATGCAGCGCCACG
>JBMSNZ010000126.1:0-6234 GCA_049421965.1 Erythrobacter sp. | reverse complement strand
CGAGCGGCGGACGGGGCCTCGGAAACACCCGCATCGACCCCGCCGCTCACTTCGTGCCATTTGGTCTTGCGCAGCGCGGCCTGCCGCGCGGACCTAAAGCGGTCGATCATCAGCAGGTCCGCGATCCGGAACAGGTAGGGCAGCGGCGCAGCAACCGGTCCGGTCGAGCTTGTGGTGATACGCAGCCATACTTCCTGCAGCAGGTCTTCCGCAGCATCACCCGCCCCGCGCGCCAGCAGGAAGCGCAGCAGCTTGTCGCGATGCGCCATGAAGGCGCCGGCAAGGCCATCAGCTTGCGTTGAAGCGGTCATCGGTTGGGCAGGATCAGGATGTCTCAGGCCGAAATTGCAAAATTACACGCGACGCTATGAAATCTGGCGATCTCATAGCGACTCAGCCCCTGATTGCCATTAGCCAGAGGCAATCCTCGATGAAAGATAATTGATGATTAGCCAGTGAGCGGGACCGGACAAGGGGGAAAGGTGGACGGGCGCGTGATGGCTTGCCCGGTGGGCATGGCCTGTTACGCTGAGGTCATGCCTGTCCCTTCAGTCCCAAGCGCTGGATGAGAAAGCATCAATCAAGCCGCACGGCGGCGGCCGGCCAGCGTGTGCTGCTGTTTGGCGCCAGCGGCACAATCGGCCGCGCCACGGCCCAGGCCTTGATCGCTGACGGGCACGAGGTCACCTGCGTGCTGCGCAGATCAGCCGCGCCGCTCCCCGCAGGGGCGCAGGCGCTCCACGCCGAGGTAGCCGATCCCGCCTTTGCGAGCGGGGCGCTGCTGGAAGGCAAGAGCTTCGATGTCGCGATTTCCTGTCTCGCCTCGCGCAGCGGCACACCGGCAGATGCCTGGGCGGTCGATTACCAGGCCAACCGCCATGCACTGGCGGCGGCAAAGGCGGCCGGCGTGCGGCACATGATCCTGCTCTCGGCGATCTGCGTGCAGAAGCCGCTGCTGGCGTTCCAGCATGCCAAACTCGCGTTCGAAGCCGAACTGGCGCAATCGGGGATCGACTGGTCGATCGTGCGTCCCACGGCCTTCTTCAAGTCGCTGTCTGGCCAGGTCGAGCGGGTCCGGCGCGGCAAGCCATTCCTGATCTTTGGCGACGGGCGGCTTACTCGTTGCAAGCCGATCAGCGACGATGATCTCGGGCGGTATATCAGCAGCTGCATCGGAGATCCGCAGCGGCTGGGTCAAATTCTCCCGATCGGCGGGCCGGGTCCGGCGATCACCCCGCTCGACCAGGGCGAGGCATTGTTCGCGCTGCTGGGGCGGCCGCCAAGGTATCGCCAGGTGCCGGTGGCGCTGTTCGATGGCGTGATCGGGGCCCTCGACCTCGCTGGCAGGGTGTCGCGCCGCGCAGCGGACAAGGCCAATTACGCGCGGATCGGGCGTTATTACGCCACTGAGTCCATGCTCGTCTGGGACCCGCAATCCGGTTCTCATCGCGAGGAACTTACTCCCGAGACCGGCAGCGAGACGCTGTTCGATCACTATGCGCGGCTGCTTGCTCGTTGAACGCCGGGTTTCTACTAAGGCCGGTATGGCGAAGACGATGCGATTGGATACCAAGTCCAGGCTGCTCAAGGCAGCGATTGCCGAATTCGGCGCCTACGGGTTTCGCGGTGCTTCGCTGCGCGACATTGCCAAGCGCGCCGACACCAATGTCGCCGCGGTCAAATATCACTACAATTCCAAAGAGGAACTGTGGCGGGCCGTTGTTTCCTACCTTTACCGCTCGCTGGCCGATGCCATCCTCGACGCTGAAGAGGGCATAACGCCAGGCTCGACGCGGGAAGTGATCCGCAATTCCACTCGCAACTACATCCTGTTTTCGGCCAAAAATCCCGAACTGTACCGTATCACCCTGTTCGAGATGATCGAAGGCGGTGAACGGCTGGAATGGCTGGCACGCTACCAGCTGCGCGAGTTCATGGAGCGCTCCATGGCTTGGGCCTCGATCGCGCAGCAAAGCGGGGTGTTCTCGAAGGAAGTGGCGCCGCTCAATCTCGTCTACGTAACCATGGGAGCGATCCAGACGATCTTCACCATGGCGCCGCAGATCGAACGCAGCTTCGGCGTGGATGTGTTCACCGAGGAACAGATCGAGGCGCATGCCGATGCGATCATGCGGCTGTTCAACCTCTGAACCGCGACGACGGTCAGGCACGCACCTTAAACGATCGTATCAATTTTATGAGTGTTGTTTAAGCAAGGCTGGCCTCATTCTCCTGAAATAGGGGGTGGAATGGCGGAGGTCACTCCAGGATGAACAGTCCCGCGGAGTTTGCGCAACAGCTGCCATTCTGGCTGAGCGGCAACTTCGCGCCTGTCTTCGAGGAGCGCAGTGACAGCGATCTGCGCGTCACCGGCGAGATTCCACGCGAACTCAACGGCCTGTATGTCCGCAACGGCGCCAATCCCCCGTCCGGCAAGAGCTACGACTGGTTCCTGGGCTGCGGCATGCTGCACGGGGTCGAGATCGCGGACGGCAAGCCGCGCTGGTATCGCAACCGGTATGTCCGGACCTGTCTGCTCGAGCAGGAAACGCCCGATCCGCAAACCCGCAGCCAGCTGGAAAACTCGATCGCCAATACGCATGTGATCAGCCATGTCGGCCGGATCCTTGCGCTGGCGGAGCTCAACCTGCCGATAGAGGTGACGCCTGAACTGGAGACGGTGGGGCCCTATCGCTTCGGCGGCAAGCTCAACGGCAACATGACCGCACATCCCAAGGCCTGCCCGGTCACCGGCGAACTGATGTTCTTCGGCTATGCGATGCGGCCGCCCTATCTCAAATACTACCGCGTGACGGCAGACGGCGCACTGGTCCAGGAGACTGAAATCGCGGTCAAGGGCCCGACGATGATGCACGATTTCTGCATTACCGGCACAAGGACAGTCTTCCTCGACCTGCCGGTTGTGTTCGACCTTGAGGAACGCAAGCGGGGCGGCCTCGGTATACGCCATGATGACGATTATGGCGCACGGATCGGGGTGATGCCGCGTGATGGCACTTCGGATGCCGTCCGCTGGTTTGAGATCGCCCCCTGCTATGTCTACCACACACTGAATGCCTACGACGATGGCAACGAGGTGGTCGTGGAAGGCTGCCGCATGGTCGGATACATGGCAGAAGGAATGGTGCAGCCGCCAACGCCTGTGCCCTATCGGTGGCGGCTGAACCTAAAGACAGGTGCGGTGGCCGAAGGCGCAATCGACGATCTGGGAATGGATTTCCCGGTCGTTCCTGACAGCCTGGTTGGGCAGCGCCACCGCTATGGCTATTTCGCCGAGTTCGGCAAGGCAGCACCCACGGTCGAGGGTTTTCACAAATACGACATGTCGACCGGTGAGCGGACATCGCATGTCCTGCAAGCCGGGCGAACCGGGAGCGAGGCACGCTTCGTGCCCTCGGCCAATCCCGCGAGAGAGGACGACGGATACCTGCTGAGCTTTGTTTATGATCCGTCGGAAAACTCCAGCGAACTTGTGATCCTGAATGCGGCCAGCATGGCTGACGATCCGATCGCACGGATCCACTTGCCAGCACGGGTGCCGGCCGGTTTTCACGGAAGCTGGATACCGCATTAGGCCAGAATTTTGAGCGCGCTATTCCGCAACAAGCGGCGGGCGCAATAAGGGGAGAGGAATATGACGAAGGTATTTGCCGCAGCGCGCACCCGCCGCCTGCTTGCGCTTGGGGGATCGGTTGCCGCAGCCGCTGTCGCGTTGACATTCTCGAGCGGCGCTCAGGCGCAGGACCAAGGCGCATCGGCCGAAAATGCCGAAGACGTGAACGTGATTATCGTCACTGCGCGCAAGCAGGAAGAATCGCTGCAGGATGCGCCGGTCGCCGTGGCGGTGATTTCGACCGAAACCCTCGACGAATTTCGCATCGACGAAGCGACTGACCTGATCAGCCGCGTGCCTGCGCTTTCCGTGCAGGTCGGTGGCTCGGGCGCCGGCGCCCAGATCGGTATCCGCGGCATCAATTCCTCGAACATCTCAAACGCATTCGATTCGGCCGTGGCGATCAACGTCGATGGCATTGCCGTGAGCACCCAGCGCATCCTGCAGACCGCATTCTTCGATGTTGCCCAGGTCGAAGTGCTCAAGGGGCCGCAGCCGCTGTTCTTCGGTAAGTCGACTTCGGCCGGCGTGCTGACGCTGCGTAGCGCCGATCCCACTTCGCAGTGGGAATTCGCGGGCAAGGCGTCTTACGAGATGGAGGAAGAGGGTTACACGATCGGCGGCTACGTTTCGGGCCCGCTGTCAGAAACCCTCGGCATCCGGCTGGCGGCCGAATATCAGGACATCGAAAAGTTCGTCGAACTGCAGGACAATGTGCCCGCGAAGGACCGCAACAAGGGCCTGACGAACTTCCTTGGCCGCCTGACGCTGGCCTATGAACCGAGCGACCGCTTCAACGCGAAGCTCAAGCTCAATTACAATCGCCAGCGTTCGGAAACGCTCAACGCCTTCACCGACGTATTCTGCGGCGGAAACGGCGTGGCCGAACCCTCTTATCTGGCAGTGTTCGGATTGTCGTTCGCGCCAACCCACAATTGCAACATCAGGGACAATCGCTTCCCCGGACCCGATGGCGATCCGCGGATCACTGTCGTTCCCACGGGCATGGGCCTCGACGATGTCGACATCACCCAGTCGTTCAACAACACTGACCTGTTCCTGGCGAGCCTTGAGGCGAACATCGACTTGACCGATGCACTGACGCTCACGCTGCTGTCGGGCTATGTCGATCTCGACAACGTCTACAACGACACTTTCAACTCGACCGGCCGCAACGCCAATGGCACTGCCGCCGGCTTTGCGGCGCCGTTCCGCAACACGCTTGAGCAGTTCACGCAGGAATTCCGT
This sequence comes from Erythrobacter sp., assembly GCA_049421965.1. Lineage (GTDB taxonomy): Bacteria > Pseudomonadota > Alphaproteobacteria > Sphingomonadales > Sphingomonadaceae > Erythrobacter. The sequence goes on along the minus strand of JBMSNZ010000126.1, from coordinate 1,352 downwards.
CTGTCGAGCAGCTTCGAAGGCCCGTTCAATTTCCAGCTTGGCGGGTTCTGGGAAAGCCGGGACAGCGGCTTGCTGACGGCCCAAAACGCCTTTCTGCCTTCTATCATCCTCGGGCCCGACGCGGCAACCGGCTTCACTTTCGACTGGCTGGCCGATCGTCCGCTCTCGGCTGAAGCGATCTCCTTCTATGCCAGCGGGTCGCTCGACCTGACCGACAAGTTGAACCTTTCGGGTGGCGTGCGCTGGACCGACGAGAAGAAGGACACGACCATCTCGTTCCCCTATGTGCATTCGTTCATTGCCGGAGCGCTGGGGGCCGTTCCATCCGGCTTCTTCGCAGGGCCGATCAAGTTCAGCGACAGCAACATCTCGCCCGAAGTGGTGCTGAAGTATTCGCCCAATGACGATCTCAACATCTATGCCGCGTTCAAGACCGGGTTCAAATCGGGCGGGGTCGACAACAACACCTTGCCGCTTGGTACAGTCACATTGCTCAACAGCCCCGATCCGGCGGTTGCCGAAGCTGCCGCGAGTGCCTTGCGGTTCAAATCGGAGACTTCGATGGGCGGCGAAATCGGGATCAGGTCGCAGCTCGCAAACCGTAGCGTCACATTGAACGCAACCATCTTCCACTATGTGTTCGACGATCAGCAGATCCAGAACTTCGACGTGGCGATCTTCAACTTCCGCACTTTCAACGCTGGTGAAACCACCACGCAGGGGATCGATATCGACTGGCGTTGGGCCACTCCGGTTGAAGGCCTTAACCTCAGCGGGGCTGTCTCGTATCTCGACGCGGAATTCAGTGACACCTTCATTTCGGTGAACGGGCTCGACCTCGATGGTCGCGATGCAGCCCGCGCGCCGCAATGGTCGGGCAATGTCGCAGTCGACTGGGACATTCCGCTTGGCGATTCGCTGGAATTGGGCCTGAACTCGGTCGTCAGCTACACCGACGATTACTTCACCACGACCACCAGCCCAACCGCCTATGATCCAGCGACCAACATCGGCGATCTTGTGCAGTCCGGCTTCTTCTCGATTGACGGCTCGATCTCGATCGGCGCCCCCGACGGGAAGTGGAAACTGTCGCTGATCGGCACCAACTTGACCGACAAGATCTTCATCAACACCTCGGCTCCGCCGCCGTTCGGCGCACCGGGGACCGACGATCGACTGGTAACCTTGAACCGCGGCCGGCAGGTGTTTGTCGAGCTCGGGTTCAAGTTCTAGCACCCCGGACTGCGGAAGCGGCGGACGCCGGCGACACAGGTATTTGCTCTTTTCCCGCCTGGGTCGCTTGGCAATCTCTCCACGTCCGCCACGGGTGGCACGGCTCTAACGGGCCGTGC
>JBMSNZ010000125.1:0-6269 GCA_049421965.1 Erythrobacter sp. | reverse complement strand
TCTCGATCTCGGGCATTACGAACGTTTCACCGGGGTCTCGGCGCGGCAGAGCGACAACATCACTTCCGGGCGCGTCTATCGCGACATTATCGCCAAGGAACGGCGCGGCGACTATCTGGGCGCAACCGTCCAGGTCATTCCGCATGTGACCGATGCGATCAAGGAATTCGCGCTGGCTGGCCAGGACGACCACGATTTCATCCTGTGCGAGATCGGCGGCACTGTGGGCGACATCGAATCGCTGCCGTTCATGGAAGCGATCCGCCAGCTGCGCAACGAGCTCGAGCCGTTCCAGACCGTGTCGGTCCATGTCACGCTGGTGCCCTATATCGCCGCGGCGGGCGAGCTCAAGACCAAGCCCACGCAGCATTCGGTGCGCGAACTGGCCAGCCTCGGCATCAAGCCCGATATCCTGCTGTGCCGGGCCGAGCATCCGATCCCCGAAGGCGAGCGGCGCAAGATCGCGCAATTCTGCAATGTGCGTGCGCAGGCGGTGATCCCCGCGCTCGATGCGCCGTCGATCTATTCGGTGCCGCTGCAGTATCACCGCGAAGGGCTCGATGCCGAGGTGCTGCGCGCTTTTGGCATCACCGATGCGCCCGCGCCTGACCTGTCGGCGTGGGAAGACGTCACCGATCGCTATTTCAACCCCGAAGGTGAAGTCACGATCGGGGTAGTCGGCAAGTATGTCGGCCTGCCCGATGCCTACAAGAGCCTCAACGAAGCCCTGATCCACGGCGGTCTGGCCAACCGGGTGAAGGTCAAGATCCGCTGGATCGATGCCGAGATCTTCGAGCAGGATGATGCCGATATCGCCTCGCAGCTCGAGCCGCTGCACGGCGTGCTGGTGCCCGGCGGCTTTGGCGAGCGCGGCAGCGAAGGCAAGATTGCCAGCGTGCGCTTTGCGCGCGAGCGCAAGGTGCCGTTCTTCGGTATCTGCCTGGGCATGCAGATGGCCTGCATCGAAGCGGCGCGGGCGGCCGGGTTCGAGCGCGCATCCTCGACCGAATTCGGCGAGACCAGCGAGCCGGTGGTGGGCATCATCAGCGAGTGGATGAGCGAGGAAGGGCTGCAGACGCGCGAGGCTGGCGGCGACCTTGGCGGCACCATGCGCCTTGGCGCCTATGAGGCGCGGCTCTCCGCCAACAGCCATGTCTCGCAAATTTATGGCGGGGTTACCGCGATTTCCGAGCGCCATCGCCACCGCTACGAGGTCAACAGCGCCTATATCGCGCCGCTGGAAGCGCAGGGCCTGATCTTCTCGGGCATGTCGCCCGATGGACTGCTGCCCGAAATCGTCGAACGGCCCGACCATCCGTGGTTCGTGGGGGTGCAGTTCCACCCCGAACTGAAGTCGAAGCCGTTCGATCCGCACCCGCTGTTTGCTGGGTTCGTGGCGGCGGCGGTGGAGCAGTCGCGCCTCGTCTGACCCTCAATTGAGGGACACAAGTTGCTGAAATTCGGACTTAGTTCGATTTTTTTTCGCACCCAAGTGGCTGAATCTTGGCCGAGTTTCGATTTTTCGCATGTCGACGCAACAAAACTGTCGCGTTCTTACAAGTCAGCGACCGATTCCTGCGCAACAAACACGCCGTTCGCACCGGTATTTGTCCGGAAATGGCAGTCCAGGTGCGTGTGGGGAGGGGGGCGTAAACATCCGCCCATTGTATTCGGTCGCGGCAGGATATTCTGCTGGACCCAAGAGCTCGGACCGGTCGGTGTCGTCTTCTGCGACCCGGACGTCACAGGCTGGGCGAGGCGGCGTAAAGTCGCAGGGGCAGGCCCGCGTGGCCTGCCCCTTTGATTTTGTCAGAGTTGTGTCAGCAAATGATCAGGCGGCGTCGGCGGCGTTGTCCGCATCGCCAGCCGTCACCGCCTTGAGGCGGGGCTGGCCGTTGACCGCGATCTTCTTGGGCTTCATCGCTTCCGGCACTTCGCGCACCAGGTCGATCACCAGCAGGCCATCGGCCAGATCGGCGCTTTCGACGCGCACATAATCGGCCAGTTCGAAGCGGCGTTCGAAACCGCGATTGGCAATGCCGAGATGCAGCATTTCGCCTTCGGCCGCTTCCTCGCGCTTGCGGCCCTGGATCACCAGCAGGTTCTGCTGCGCGGTGATGTCGATATCATCGGGGCGGAAGCCGGCCACCGCCAGAGTGATGCGGTAACGGTCTTCGTTGCGGCGCTCGATATTGAACGGGGGATAGTTGTCGCCGGAATTGAGCCGGGCCTGGTTTTCCAGCAGGTCAAACAGCCGGTCAAAGCCCACAGTGCTGCGGCGATAAGGGGTAAAATCGAAACGGGACATGGCACAAATCCTCATGAGAGCAATTTGACATTGCAAAGCCTGCCGGATGCAGCGCTTTGCCCTTGTGTCACCGGCCCCATTGCGGCGGACGGAGACATCATCCAGATAGGTGGCCGGGCAGGCCTTTCAAGGGTCAGCGGCATGGAATGGCATCGGAGTTGGCAAGGGAAATGACGAAGCCGAAAGTCGAGATCTACACCAAGTTCGGTTGCGGATATTGCGTCCGGGCGAAGCAGCTTCTGAGCAGCAAGGGCGTCGATTTCACCGAATACGACATTACGCTGGGTGGCCCCAAACGGGCCGAGATGCTCGAACGCGCCCCGCAAGCAACCACCGTGCCGCAGATCTTCATCGGTGCGCACCATGTCGGCGGCTCGGACGATCTGGCAGCGCTGGAGCGCGCCGGTCGTCTCGACGCGCTGCTCGACGGCTGACGGAGGTCGCGATGCCGCGCATCGGCGTGTTGCAGATGTGTTCGGGGATCGATCCCGCGGCGAACTTCGATACCATCCGCGCAGCTGCCCAAGCCGCTAGCGCGGGCGGGGCAGAGATGCTGTTCACGCCGGAGATGTCGCTGCTGATCGATCGCGATCGTGCGCGGGCAGCGCCGCATATCGTGGCGCAGGAGGATTCGCCCTTCGTGCGCATGTTTGGCGAACTGTCCGCGGAAACGGGCATTACCATCGCCCTTGGATCGATGCCGGTGGCGGTGCCGGGCGGGCAATATGCCAATCGCGCGATGCTGTTCCGCCCAGACCGCACGCCTCCGCTGACCTATGACAAGATCCACATGTTCGACGTTCAGCTTGCGAGCGGCGAGACCTGGCGCGAATCGAATGCCTATCGCGGCGGGAGCGAGGTGGTGACCGCTGAAGAGACGCCGGTCGGCCGGCTTGGCCTGACGATCTGCTATGATTTGCGCTTTCCGGCGCTGTTCGAGGCGCTGGGCCAGCGGCAATGCGACGCGATTGCCATTCCCGCTGCCTTCACCGTGTCGACCGGAGCGGCGCATTGGCACGTTCTGCAACGCGCGCGGGCGATCGAAGCCAGCGCTTTCGTGATTGCGGCCGCACAGGTCGGTCAGCACGAAGACGGCCGGGTGACCTATGGCCATTCGCTGGTAGTCGATCCCTGGGGTGAAGTCCTGCTCGACATGGGCGGAGAGGAGCCGGGCCTGGCGCTTGTTGATATCGATCTTTCGAGGATCGCCGAGGTCCGCTCGCAATTGCCGAGTCTTGCCAATCGGCGCGACATCACCAATTTAACCGGGCTCAAGCTATTATCGGGTTGCCATGATCGTCTACGACCTCATCTGTGACCAGGGCCACCGCTTCGAAGGCTGGTTCGGTTCGTCCGCCGACTTTGCGCAGCAGCACGAGCGCGAGCTGGTGTCCTGCCCGTCATGCGCCAGCGTCGAAGTGACCAAGGCGCCGATGGCACCTGCCGTCCCGGCCAAGAGCAATACGCGCGAAGATGCGCCGCGTCCTGCCCGCCAGCAGGTCGCCAGCCAGACCATGCCTCCCGAAGTGCAGCAGGCGCTTGCCAAGCTCGCCGAGGCGCAGGCACGCGCGCTTAAGCAGAGCACCTGGGTTGGCGACAAGTTCGCCGACGTTTCCCGCAAGATGCATTATGGCGAGGCCGACGAGAAGCCGATCCATGGGCGCGCCAGCCTGGACGAGGCGAAAGGCCTGGTCGAGGAAGGAATTTCTGTCGCGCCGCTGCCATTTCCGGTGGCTCCGCCCGACGAACTCAATTGATTGATTTGGTGTTCGCTCATGCCTAAACGGGCGGCGCGCGCCCGTAGCTCAGCAGGATAGAGCACCAGATTCCTAATTTGGGGGCCACAGGTTCGAATCCTGTCGGGCGCACCAACAAAGGGCCAACTCGCTAAAACGGGTTGGCCTTTTGTGGTTCTGCCATTGGGAGGTTCGAACTTCGGAGTCGAGGCGAAGCCGAGACGAACGAGCCCGTCAGGGCGAGGACAATCCTGTCGGGCGCACCATTTTTCTCTCGCTACCGCTTCGCTGCTTGAGCGCGTGTCTATTGCGCTGCCGCTTCGCTGCTTGAGCGCGCTCATCAGTCCATCGCATTGCTTGCCTCGGCCTACACCGCCTGGGCCAACACGGGCCGCGGCCCCTCAATGCCGGCAGTCGCCAGCGCCTGCTTGATCGCGCGCAGTATCTTGTCGCGGCTCTGGAGCTGGTCGAGCGGCGAGGAGCCGGCCCACCAGCGGACGAGAAACTCGACCCCACCCGGGCGGAACTCGCTGGCGAAGACATCGATTCCCTTGGCCAGGTCGACAGCATCGACGGTCTCGACTGCCTTGCGGATCACTTCGGCAGCCTTGTCGAGATCGGTATCGAAATTGACCGAGACCACGGCGCTGTGCCCGCGCTGGTCGCCATCGGTGAAGATTTCGACCGGATTCTTGAACAGGATCGAATTGGGCACGATCGTCAGTTCGCCCGAGCCCGCACGGATATGGGTTTCGCGCAGCGAGATATGTTCCACCGCGCCGCTGATCCCCTGGCACTGGATCACATCGCCGATGCGCATCTTCTCGCGCAGCATGATCAGGACCCCGGCGAAGAAGTTTTCGAAGATGTCCTGGAAGGCGAAGCCGATTGCTACCGCTCCGATACCGAGCCCGGCGAACAGGCTGCCGGGGGTGAGATCGGGGAATACGATGATGGCCGCCAGCGTGATGCCCAGCAGCCAGATTCCCAGCTTCACCGTGGTCTCAATCAAGTTACGCAGCGATGGCCTAAGGTCGGTCTTGCCGATCAGCTTGTCGGCAATCTTCACAGCATAAGTCGCCACCAGCCCGGCCACCAGCAGCAGCATGATCGCAATCACGATCGCCGGAATCGATTCGACGAAACCGAACCACATGGCGCTGACCTGGTTGTTGATATGTTCGAACATCTGCCGCTGCCCCCGATTGTGACAAACCGCGAGAATAGAACAGCTTTGCGCCGGCGGGAAGGGCGGGAAGCTGCGCAGATGGGCCCGCACGACATAGCAACATGATCAGGTGGACTTGCGCGGCACACTTGGGCAAGCACCCGCCGGCAAACTTATCAGGGATAGCCCACGGCAATGCATGAGAGCGAAGAACTGGCCGAGATCCGTCGCGCTGTGCGCGCGCTGTGCGACGCCTTTCCGGGTGAATACTGGCGCGAGAAGGATCGCACGCGCGAGTACCCCGCCGAATTCGTCGATGCCCTGACCCGCTCGGGCTTCCTCGCCGCGCTGATTCCCGAGCAATTTGGCGGAAGCGGTCTGAAACTCGATGCCGCCGCAGTGATCATGGAGGAAATCCAGGCATCGGGGTGCAACGGCGGCGCCGCGCATGCGCAGATGTACATCATGAACACGCTGCTTCGTTATGGCAGCGAGGCGCAGAAGGCGGAGTATCTCCCGCGCATCGCCACCGGCGAATTGCGCCTGCAGGCCTTCGGTGTGTCCGAACCAACCAGCGGCACCGACACGCTGTCGCTGAAAACCCGCGCCACCAGAGTTTCCGGGCGCGACGGGGATCATTACGTAGTCAATGGACAGAAGATCTGGACCAGCAGGGCCGAACATTCAGACCTGATGTTGCTGCTGGCGCGCACGACACCGCGCGAAGAGGTGGAAAAACGCACCGAGGGCCTGTCGATCTTCCTGGTCGATATGCGCGAAGTCGTGGGGAAAGGCATGACGATCAAGCCGATCCGCACGATGATGAACCATTCGACCTGCGAAGTCTTCTTTGACGATATGCGGATCCCGGCCAGCGCGCTGGTGGGCGAGGAAGGCAAGGGCTTCCGCTACATCCTGTCGGGCATGAATGCGGAGCGCATCCTGATCGCGGCGGAATGTATCGGCGATGCGAAATGGTTCATCGAGAAGGCGGTGAACTATGCCAACGAAAGAAAGGTGTTCGGCCGCCCGATCGGGCAGAACCAGGGCATCCAGT
>JBMSNZ010000124.1:0-6344 GCA_049421965.1 Erythrobacter sp. | reverse complement strand
ATTCACCGGTCTCGCGAGTCGGGGGAATAGTCCTGGGGGCAATGTTGGGCGCGCTGTTGCTGGCCGCATGCGCACCCGCTGGACCGGCGCATTCCGCCGCCAATGCGGGAGCGGAAGCCGGGACATTGTTCGTGGCCAACAAGCGCGGCAACAGCCTCTCGAAGATCGATCTCGCCAGCGGAGAGGAAGTGCTGCGGGTGCCCAGTTGCGCCAATCCGCACGAGCTGGCGACCTCGCCCGACGGGCAGCATGTGGCGCTCGCCTGCTATGGCGGGACGACGGTCGACATATTCCGCACGACTGACCTTTCGCGGGTGACCAGCATAGACCTCGGCGAGAATGCGCGGCCGCACGGCATAGTGTGGCAACAGGATAGCGCGCTGGGACGCGACCAGATCTTCGCCACTGCCGAAGGGCGACGCTCGGCATTCGTAATCGACTACCCCACCGGTGGCGATCCTGACCTAACCGAGATACCGACCGGCAAGATCGGATCGCATATGATCGCGGTCAGCCCGGACGGAGCCTTCGCCTGGACCATGGACCTTGGTTCGGGCACCGCCACGCTGATTGAGGTTCGCGATGCGCGGGCATTGCGGTCGGTCGCCGTGGGAGTCGAACCCGAAGGTATCGCGCTTTCGCCAGATGGCAAGGCGCTGTGGGTTTCGGCGCGGGGTTCCGACAAGGCATTCGAACTCGATCCGATAACGTTGGAGCTGCGCCGTGAAGTAGCGACCGGACGATTCCCGCTGCGCCTCGCGATCCGGCCGCAGGGCGATGTCGCGGTCACCAGCGACCTCGCCGATGGCGGCCTGTCGGTGATCGACATCAGGACCGGCAAGCTGCTGCGCAAGATTGCCGTATCAGGCCCATCCGAGGCCGAAGCACGCCAGCAGGTCACGATCCTGTGGTCGCATGATGGCCGGCGCACCTACGCCGCCGAGACCGGCAGCGACACCGTGGCCGAGGTCGACTTTGCCAGCGGCAAGGTGTTGCGGCGGCTCAAGACCGGCGAGGGCGGTGACGGTATGGCAATACTGGGCGGGCGCTGAGTGGCGTCGGGCAAGAGCCCGCCAGTCCTCGTCGGCTGGCGCGAAATGGTGAGCCTCTCCGATCTGGCTGGCGCGCGCATTCCGGCAAAGATCGACACCGGCGCACGCACCTCGTCGCTACACGCAACCGAGATCGAGAGGTTTGACCGCGGCGGGCAGCGATGGGTGCGGTTCCTGCTTGATCTGGGGCAGGGCCGTAACGAGGCTGTAACCTGCGAGGTGCCAAGGGTGGACCGGCGGATCATCACCAGCTCGAACGGCGAAGCGCAGGATCGTTTCATCATCCGCACAAGGCTGGTACTGGGCGATCACGCGTTCCGGGCCGAATTCAGCCTGGCTGACCGGTCCGACATGAAATTCCCGATCCTGATCGGCCGCACCGCCTTGAAAGGCAGGTTCCTGGTCGATCCCGGCCGGTCCTGGCTCCAGTCGAGCCGGCAGGAACGCAAACTATTGAAGAACCAAGGATAGAGTGATGAAGATCGCCATGCTGGCCCGCAATCCTGCGCTCTATTCGCATCGTCGCCTGGTCGAGGCGGCAGAAGCGCGCGGGCATCGCATCGATGTGCTCAACACGCTGCGCTGCACGGTCAACATTGCCAGCCATCGCCCGACGCTGAGCTACAACGGCGAGACGCTGCCCCGCTATGACGCGGTGATCCCGCGCATCGGCGCCTCGATCACCAATTATGGCCTGGCGGTGCTGCGCCAGTTCGAAATGGGTGGAGTTTGGCCGCTCAATGAAAGCGTGGCGATCGGCCGCAGCCGCGACAAGCTGCGCAGCATGCAGATCCTCGCCAAGCACGGTATCGGCCTGCCGCTGACAGCCTATGCCAATGATCCCAAGCAGGCCGAAGAGATCATCCGTGCGGTCAAGGGGCCCCCGGTGGTGATCAAGCTGCTCGAAGGTACACAGGGCATCGGGGTGGTGCTGGCGGAAACCATGTCGAGCGCGAAGTCGGTGATCGAGGCATTTCGCGGTGCCAATGTGAACATCCTGGTGCAGGAATTCATCAAGGAAGCGGGCGGCACCGATATTCGCGCGTTGGTTGTGGGCGGCAAGGTCGTAGCGGCGATGAAGCGCACCGGCGCGCCTGACGAATTCCGTTCCAACCTTCACCGCGGGGGCAGCGCGGAGGTGATCAAGATCACGCCCGAAGAGCGTTCGACGGCAGTGCGCGCCGCGCGCTGGATGGGGCTCAACGTGTGCGGGGTCGATATGCTGCGCTCGAACCACGGGCCGGTGATCATGGAAGTCAATTCCTCACCCGGGCTCGAAGGGATCGAGATGGCGACCGGCAAGGACGTGGCTGGAATGATCATCAAGTTCATCGAGGAAAACGCCAAGGCCGGAAAGACCAAGACGAAGGGCAAGGGCTGACGCCCGCCCGTTATTCCTCGATCGGTGCTTCCGGGTTGCGCACCGCGATCAGCCCGGTGTTCCACATCTCCATCACAACCTCGTCATGCTGGTTCAAAACCCGGACATGCCCCTTCATTATGCCCATTTCGGGGCGGGAAGCGCTGCGGCGCTTCTCGATCAGCGTGCTTTCGACGCGCAGGGTATCGCCCGGATAGACCGGCTTCTTCCACTTCAATCCGTCAAGCCCCGGTGATCCAAGCCCGGCCTGGCGATCGACCTTCATATTCTCGACCAGCATGGCCATGGTCATGGCGCAGGTGTGCCAACCGCTCGCGGAGAGGCGGCCAAAATGCGTTTTCGCAGCGGCTTCATCGTCAAGGTGGAAAGCCTGGGGATCGTATTTACGGGCGAACTCCAGCACTTCCTCGCGCGTTACCTCGTAACGGCCGAAGGTGCGCAGCTTGCCGATTTCCAGATCTTCGTAATAGAGCACGCGCGTCTCCGGTTTAGACGTTGAACTTGAACAGCATCACATCGCCGTCCTGGACGAGGTATTCCTTGCCTTCCTGGCGTAGCTTGCCCGCTTCGCGCGCGCCGGCCTCGCCGCCCAGCGAGACATAGTCGGCATAGGCAATCGTTTCAGCGCGGATGAAACCGCGTTCGAAATCGCTGTGGATCTCGCCTGCGGCTTGCGGCGCCTTGGCGCCGGCCGAAAAGGTCCAGGCCCGCGCTTCCTTGGGCCCGGCGGTGAAAAAGGTGTTGAGGCCCAGCAGCTTGTAGCCCGCGCGGATAACGCGGCTGAGGCCGCTTTCGGACAGGCCGAGTGCTTCAAGGTATTCGGTGCGTTCCTCGGCCGGCATAGCGACCAGTTCGCTTTCGATCGCGGCGGAAACCACCACCGCCTCGGCGCCTTCCGCCTTGGCTTTCTCGAACACCAGCGCCGATAGCGCATTGCCTTCGGCAGCATCTTCCTCGCCGACGTTGCAGACATAGAGCACTGGCTTGGCGGTAAGCAGCTGCGCCTGGCGGAAGATTCGCGCCTCTTCGTCATCCTTGGGTTCGGTCAGCCGGGCGGGCTTGCCTTCGCGCAGCAGATCAAGCGCCTGGCCCAGCACCGAAGCCATCAGCTTGGCTTCCTTGTCGCCGCCAGTGGCACGCTTGGCCGCGGCCGGAACCCGCTTTTCCAGACTTTCGAGGTCAGACAGCATCAGCTCGGTCTCGACCACTTCGGCATCGGCGATCGGATCGACCTTGTTGGCGACGTGCTGGATATCGTCATCCTCGAAGCAGCGCAGCACATGGACGATCGCATCGACCTCGCGGATATTGCCGAGGAACTGATTGCCGAGCCCTTCGCCCTTGCTGGCACCTTTTACGAGGCCGGCAATGTCGACAAAGGCAAGCTGGGTCGGCACGATCTTGGCGCTCTTGGCGATCGCGGCGATCTTGTCCAGCCGCTCGTCAGGGACCGCGACCTGCCCGACGTTGGGCTCGATCGTGCAGAACGGGTAGTTCGCAGCCTGCGCGGCCTGCGTTTCAGTCAATGCATTGAACAGGGTGGACTTGCCGACATTTGGCAGGCCGACGATCCCGCAGCGGAAACCCATTGCTGTAAACCTTCAAATCTCCGTTCGCCCTGAGCCTGTCGAAGGGGCGAACTTGCTTCGGAGCCCGGCGCTATAAAGAAAAGCGATGCTTCGACAAGCTCAGCATGAGCGGGATCGAGGGATCACACGTTGTGCACTGCCTTGACCCAGGGGCCAAAGGGCGAATTGCCGAGCCAGCCGACCTGCGTTTCGGCCGCAACCCGGTTGATCGCCTCCTGCGGCTTGCTGCCAGGATGGACGGCGCGGCGCAGCGGGCGGGTGCCCGCCGGCATGGCGATGATTTCGGCGATAGCGCGAGGCACATCCATCGGATCGGCAGTGCGGCGCGTGCCGTCTTCCTTGCCCATCTGCTCGACCAGTGCGGGATAGGCTGCAGCCTGCTCGCGCGAGAGGCGCTGCTTGAGTTCGCTCGCCAGCCGGTTCCGGTTGACCCACACCTTCGTGGGATAGCCGCCGGGCTGGATCACGCAGACTTCCACGCCGTGGGGGGCAAGCTCGTAAGCCATGGCCTCGCTCATTGCTTCGAGCGCGAATTTGCTGGGCGAATAGTGCCCTGAGGAAGGCACGATCACGCGCCCGAGCTGCGAGGAAATGCTGAACACCAGCCCGCTCTTCTTCCGGCGCATGCCGGGCAGCACGGCAAGCGCCATACGGTGCGGGCCATAGACATTGGTATCGAAGATCAGCTGCGTCGCGATCATGTCCTGCAGCTCGATCGGGCCGGCGTAGCCGACACCGGCATTGTTCACGAGCACATCGAGCGCGCCGCCGTTGATGCGCTCGGCCTCGGCCACGCCGGTGGCCACCTGCGCATCAGACGTCACATCGATTTCGAGCACATGCAGGTCGAGCTTCTCGTCGGCGGCAAGCTGTCGCAGCTCCTCGCCTTCAGGCCGCGGCAGGCCGCGCATGCTGGCAAACACCCGCGCACCGCGCCGGGCGAAGTATTCGGCGCCCAGCCGCCCGAAGCCGGACGAACAGCCGGTGATGAGGATCGACTGGCCAGCCAGGTCCGGCTCGGTCCCGGCCTGCGACGGCTGAGCGAAAGACGCGGTCGCGGCCATCGCTCCAGTGGCGGCGGTTCCGGCGAGCAGGCGGCGGCGATCGATCATGGGCATCTCCTTTGGCAGAGCATAGCGGTTATCGCGGGCAAAGCGTAGCGAGCAAGCGCGCCGCTTCGGCCGGCGAACGAAGGCGGATCACCTTATCACGATAAGGCGCGATCCTGCCTTCCAGCCTCTGCCGCGAGCCGTGGTTCCAGCGCGCGACATAGAGCAGGAATCCAAGGTCGAGCCGTTCAGGGCAGCCTTCGCTCATGTCCGGCCGTACCCGGCCGTGCCAGGTGCGGATCCGCTTGAGCGTCCGCCAGAAGCAGAGCCCGATCGGATAGTCGAGATAGAGCACCGTATCGGCGCGCGGCAGCCGCTCAGCGAGCGTGGCGCCATAGGTGCCTTCGATGATCCAGCGATCGCCTGCCACCACTTCGCGAAGCTTTGTGCGCAGGGAATCGTCACCGGCCTCGATCCAGCCTGGCTGCCAGTTGAGCTGATCCATATGGAACAGGGGCAGGCCGGTGGCTTCGGCCAGCGCAAAGCCCATGGTCGATTTGCCCGCGCCGCACGGGCCCACAATCAGCACCCGCTGCATCGCGTCATTCCTGCAGGCGCAACGCCAGGTCGCTCATGAAGCGCGCGTCGTCGCCTTTGGCCAGCCATTCGGCTTCAGCCGCGATGGCACCCAGCATGGCGGCCAGGTCGTCCATCTCGGCCTTGGCGTAATTGCCCAGTACATGGCCCGTGACCCGGTCCTTGTGGCCGGGGTGCCCAATCCCGATGCGCACGCGGCGGAATTCGGGGCCGAGGTGCAGGTCGATACTGCGCAGACCATTGTGGCCGGCGGTTCCGCCGCCCAGCTTGACCTTGACCTTGAAGGGCGCGAGGTCGAGCTCGTCGTGAAAGACCGTGAGGGCATCGACGTCCAGCTTGTAGAAGCGCAGCGCTTCGGCCACGCTGCGCCCGCTTTCGTTCATGAAGGTGGCGGGCTTGAGCAACAGCACCCGTTGCGTCCCGATGCGCCCTTCCTGCAGCCAGCCCTGGAATTTCTTCTGCACCGGGCCAAAGCCGTGCGTTTCGGCAATCACGTCGCACGCCATGAAGCCGACGTTGTGCCGGTTCAGCGCGTATTTCGGTCCGGGATTTCCAAGGCCAACCCAAAGCTGCATGGTTGGCTCTTTCGAGCCTTTCCTTGCGTTTCGCAAGCGCCTCCGCGCTTGCGATACCCTTGCTCTTGCGACCTTAAGGTCGCATCGCTGCGGGCGGGCGG
>JBMSNZ010000123.1:0-6396 GCA_049421965.1 Erythrobacter sp. | reverse complement strand
GACTTCACCTCAACGCGATGTCGCCCCGAAGGTCAATGTCGCTTGTCGAGCGGCGAAGCGCTCAGGCGGAAAGGCATTGCTCGAGATGGTCGAGCGCGGCGCGCGCGAAGGCTTCCATATTGGCGATCCGGTCGTCGCTCGCGGTCTCGGTTACCCGCACCCGTTCGAATCCTTCCGGCCCGGCCACCGCTGCGCAGCTGCGCCCTGAGGCAACGCCCATCGGATGCGTGCTTCCTCCGGCTGAGCCGCTTTCGGCAAGGCCCCACTGCCCCTTGAAATTGTCGCGGATCGCCCGCGCCTGCAGCAGCGCATAGTCCTCGCTGGCCGAGACCATCCCGGCATAGGCATCGCGCGGCAGGCCGAACAGGATGTCGCGTGCGCGCAGCGAATAGACGATCCCGCCGCCGCGATAGAAGTCGAGCGCGCCCGGCACGGTCAGCAGTGCCGCCGCCACCAGCCCGCCTGTGGCACCATCGGCCACCACGATCCGCTCGCTCCGTTCGCGCAGCAGGGTGGCGATACGCAGCGCCTGCGGGTGGAGTTCGCGCAGCAGGCTCATGATCCGCCCTGCTCCGCCTCATGCGGCGTGCGCTCGCGCGTCCAGGGATAGGCCTGCTGCGCCAGATAGCCGCGCGGGACATCCTCGGGGATGCCGTAATTCTCCGGCCAGCGCCCCGGTGGCAGGTGAAAGGTGCCGAACAGCCGATCGATCCACGAGAAGTGGATCGCGAAATTGACATCGAACGCCTCGCGCTCGAGCCCGTGGTGCCAGTGATGGAACCGCGGCGTGGCGATCCACCGCCCCAGCCGGTCAAAATCGCCGCCGACATTGGCGTGCAGCAGCGAACTCCACACGAAGATGAAACCGAGATAGGCCTGCATCACCGAAGGGCTAAACCCCAGCGTGAACAGCGGCAGCGAAGTGACCATGCGCAGCAGCACCACTTCAAGCAGATGCATGCGCGATCCCGCCAGCCAGTCCATCGCCTTCGCGCTGTGGTGGATTGCATGGAAACCCCACAGGAACGGCACCTGATGGAACAGCCGGTGATACCAGTATTGCGCAAGGTCCGAAGCAACCAGCACGACCCCGAACTGCACCAGCCACGGCAGGCCCGCCACCGTGGCGCGGAACGCCTCCCAACTGCCGGTGCTGGCGTTGATGATGCTCGACGGCGCCAGCGTCAGGAATGTGAGGATCTGCACGAACATGGTGCTGACAAGGAAATAGAACAGGTCCTCGCGCCATTCGTGGCGGAACAATCGCTGTTCGCGCCGGTGCGGGAACAGCCGCTCGAACGGCGCGAACATGAAGCCGCTGACCAGCAGGTTCACCACGAAGAAATCGAGCCCGAAGAACACGCCCCAGCCGCGCGCCTCGTCTGGCTGGACATTGGCGCCGCCCAGCAGCGCCGCGCCGATCCCGATCGCCAGCGCACTCATGCCCAGCACCTTGCGCGGGCGCAGCAGCAGGCTGAGCAGCGCCAGCGCATAGCTCGCCAGCAGCACGCCGTGGACCAGCGCGCGAAAGCCCGGCCAGCCGGTCACAACCGCCAGATCGGGCGTCATCAGCCATTCGGGAAAGCGCAGCGCCACCACCAGCAGCAGCCCGCTGAGCGACAGCAACAGCGCGAAGAAGCCCGACAGCCAGCCGCTGCCGAAGCGGCGCACTTCCACCGGCGATTCAAGATCGCGCATCAGCTTGTCGAGATAATCTGCGAGCGCCATCAGTTGGGGTTCCCGGGAATCATGGATCGCGCCGCGCCACTTCGACCAGATAAGCCCTGATTGCTTCGACTTCGTTATCGGATAGATGCGCAAAGCGATTGCGTGCAACTTCGCTCATG
The DNA here is from genome assembly GCA_049421965.1 of Erythrobacter sp. Lineage (GTDB taxonomy): Bacteria > Pseudomonadota > Alphaproteobacteria > Sphingomonadales > Sphingomonadaceae > Erythrobacter. Next base: position 4,549 of record JBMSNZ010000123.1, on the reverse strand, counting down.
AGCCCCACCTCGCGATTTCCGGCCGCCTTGCCGGTACGCATCAGCCGCGAAAAATCAGCCGCATCGTAGGAAGCGACAATGCGCAGGTCGGCGCTGCGCCGCTCTTCAGGCGATGGCGGATCCTCGCCGCGCAGATCAAGCTTGTGGCATTCTGCGCAGGTCGCCCTGACCATATAGCGCGCTCTTGCATGCTGTGGCCCCATGTCGGGGGGCCATGTGTTACCATTCCGCTCCACTTCCTGCGCCGCATCAAGATAGTCACCGGCCGCAATCTGTGCAGCAAGCTTGGGCCCAATAGTCGGCGGAGGGTGAACTTCCCCATTCGGTGGAATGCGGCGCAGATAGTCGATCAGCGCGTTGAGGTCGCTGTCATGGAGCTGCGTGAACAGGAAGGAAGGCATTTCCATCAGGCTGCGATCAGGGCGCTTGCCAGCCTTAATCATGGCCAGCAGCTGCTCATCGGAATGCTCGGCCACGCTGCGGGTGAGGTTCGCAGTCCACAGCGTGCCCAGTTCATCACTCCAGTCTATTCCGGTCAGTTCCTTGCCATGGCACCCCTTGCAGCCGAGCACGCTGGCGATCCGCTCGCCGTGCTCTACCGGGTTAGCGGAAAGCCGCTCGAAGCGGATGCCATCGTCAATCGCCGATGCGTTTGTCTGCGGCGCGCAACCTGCCAGGTGCAGGGAAAGAGCAAGGATCGCAATCCGAAGCCTGATCCCCGCCATATCGACCACCTAACCCGCTGCCGCCACGATCTCGGCCCAGCCCGCCTCGTCGATCACCTCGATGCCCAGTTCGGCGGCTTTCTTGAGCTTGCTGCCCGCACCGGGGCCCGCCACCACCAGGTCGGTCTTGGCGCTGACGCTGCCCGCGGCCTTCGCGCCCAGCCGTTCGGCTTGCGCCTTGGCCTCGTCGCGGCTCATCGTCTCGAGCTTGCCGGTGAACACCACGGTCTTGCCCGCCACCGGGCTGTCGCGGGTTTCGACGATATAGGGCGGCGGAGTGACCTGGTGCAACAGATCGTCCCACACCGCTACATTGTGCGGCTCGTGGAAGAAATCGCCCAGCGCCTCCACCACCGCGCCGCCGACTCCATCGATCGACGTGATTTCCGCCAGCGCCTCTGCCTCTCCGCCCCGGGCCCGTTCGGCCGCGAGACGCAGCGCCTCCAGCGTCTGGAAATTCTTCATCAGGTCGCGCGCGGTAACCTCACCGACATGGCGGATGCCGAGCCCGAACAGCAGCCGCGCGGGATCGGGCGAACGCTTCTGTTCGATGCTGGTCAACAGGTTATCCACAGACTTGTCCTGCCAGCCGTCGAGCGCCAGGATCTGCTCCCGCCGCTCGCGAAGGCGGAAGATATCGGCCGGGCTTTCAAGCCAGCCGAGCGCGAAGAACTGGTCGATCGTCTTCTCGCCCAGCCCCTCGATGTCGAGCGCCTTGCGGCTGACGAAGTGCTTCAGGCGCTCGGTGCGCTGCGCCGGGCAGATCAGCCCGCCCTGGCAGCGCACGTCGACCTCGCCCTCCTCGGCCAGCGCTTCGCTGCCGCACTCGGGACAATGATCGGGGAACACATAGGGTGCGCGTTCCGCCCCGGGCGTGAGGTTTGCCACCACTTGCGGGATCACGTCACCGGCGCGCTGCACCAGCAGCCGGTCACCCGGCCGCACGCCCAGCCGCGCGATCTCGTCGCGGTTGTGCAGCGTGACATTGGTCACGGTCACCCCGCCCACCATCACCGGGGCAAGCCGGCCAACCGGGGTGAGCTTGCCGGTGCGCCCAACCTGGATATCGATCGCTTCCAGCGTGGTTTCGGCCTGCTCGGCAGGGAATTTGTGCGCCAGCGCCCAGCGCGGCGCCTTGGCGACAAAGCCCAGCCGCGCCTGCCAGTCGAGCCGGTCAACCTTGTAGACCACGCCGTCGATCTCGTAATCGAGCCCGGCGCGGGCGCGGCCGATCTCGGCATAGGCGGCGAGAATCTCGTCCTCGCTCTGGCACAGCCGGAAATGCGGGGAAACGCGAAAGCCCCAGCGCGCCAGCTGCCGCACCACCTCGTGCTGGGTCGCGCCGGGAAGGTCGCTCGCCGCACCCCCCCCATAGGCCCAGAACCGCCGCCGGCGCTGCGCGGTAACGCCTGCGTCCTTCTGCCGCAGCGATCCCGCGGCGGCATTGCGCGGATTGGCGAACAGCTTCGCCTCGGCCGCCTGCTGCGCAGCATTGAGCGCAGCAAAGGCCTGTTTTTCCATATAGACCTCGCCGCGCACCTCGAACACGTCGGGCGCTGCGCCATCGGCCAATTGCTGCGGAATATCGGCGATGTGCCGCACATTCGCGGTCACATCCTCACCCACCTGCCCGTCGCCGCGCGTGGCAGCACGCACCAGCACGCCGCGCTCGTAACGCAGCGAGCAGGACAGGCCGTCGATCTTGTCTTCCGCGGTGATCGCGATCGGCGCGCTGTCGGGCAGTGCCAGGAAGCGCCGCATCCGCGCCACCCATTCGCGCACCTCGCCCGCGTCAAAGGCGTTATCGAGGCTCATCATGCGAACCTCGTGCGTCACTTTGCCCAATGGCGAGGACGCCACGGCATGGCCCACCTTGCGCGACGGGCTGTCGGCCCGCACCAGATGCGGGAATGCCGCTTCCAGTTCGGCATTGCGACGCACCAGCGCGTCATATTCCTGGTCGCTGATTTCGGGCGAATCCTCGGCATGATACAGCCGGTCATGCCGCGCGATCGCCCGGGCAAGCCGCATCAGCTCATTGGCGGCTTCGGCCTCGGTGATTCCGGCGATACCGCTCACACCCCCTCCAGCAGGCGGTCGGCCTGGGCGCGCGCCTCGGGCGTCACTTCGGCACCGCTCAGCATCCGGGCGATCTCTTCCTGCCGACCCGCCGCATCGAGCAGCGCGACGCTGGTCCTCGTCACCAGCCCGTCCGAGCTCTTGGCGATCAGATAGTGCCGCCGCCCGCGCGCCGCGACCTGCGGGCTGTGCGTGACCGCCAGCAATTGCCCGCTGCCGGCCAGCCGCGCGAGCCGTTCGCCGATCGCGCTGGCCACTGCCCCGCCTACGCCGCGGTCAATCTCGTCGAAGATCACCGTGGCCGCGCCGCCCTGTTCGGCCAGCGCAACCTTGAGCGCGAGGATGAAGCGCGACAATTCGCCGCCGCTGGCGATCTTGCCCAGCGGGGCGAAATCCGCGCCCGGATTGGTGGCAATCAGGAATTCCACGCTGTCGATCCCGGCCGGGCCCCAGCGCTCTTCGGGCAGGCGGCCGATCGCAGTGAGGAAGCGCGCGGCATCAAGCTTGAGCGGGGCGAGTTCGCCCGCGACCGCCTGATCAAGCGCCTTGGCCGCCGCCAGCCGCGCCGCATGCGCCGCTTCGGCCCGCTTGCGATAGACTGCGCCCGCTTCCCTGGCGGCGAGCGCCAGCGCATCGAGCTCGGCCTCGCCGCCTTCGATCGCATCGAGCGCGCGGCGCATCTCGCGCATACGGTCAGGCAGGTCGTCCACCTCGCAGCGGTGCTTGCGGGCGATGGCGCGCAGCTCGAACAGCCGCGTTTCGGCGGCTTCGAGCGCGGCAGGATCATGCAGCAGCGCCTCGGCCGCTTCGCCGAGCCGATCTTCCGCCTCGCCCGCTTCCACCAGCGCACGGTCAAGCGCGGCCAGTGCATCGGCCAGCAGCGGATGCTCGCCCGCGATCCGGTCCAGCCGCCGCGCCGCTACCCTGAGCGAGGCGAGCGGCGAATCCGAGCCTTCCCACAAATGGCGCAGATCTTCGAGGTCGGCCGCCAGCTTCTCGCCCTTCTGCATTGCCGCGCGGGTTTCTGCGAGCCGCGCTTCCTCGCCCGCTTGCGGCTCGAGCGCGGTAAGTTCGGCGAGATGCGCCAGCAGCAGATCCTGGTCAGCGCGCGCCTGGTCCACCGCCGCGCTCGCCGCAGCAAGCCGTTCCTCGGCACCGCGCCATTCGCGCCAGGCCGCCGCCAGCGCTTCGCTGTCGATCCCGGCATAGCGATCAAGCAGCGCGCGGTGGCCGCGCGGGTTCACCAGCCCGCGATCGTCATGCTGGCCGTGCAGTTCGACCAGTGCGGGGGCGATCTCGCGCAGCAGCGCCACGCCGGCGGGGTGGTCGTTGATGAAGGCCTTCGATCCGCCATCGGCCTTCAGCTGGCGGCGCAGGATCAGCGGTTCGCCCGGCTCGAGCGCGATCCCCGCCTCGTCCAGCGCTTCGGCCACGGCGGCGGGCAGCGCGGCGAATTCGAAACTGGCGGTAACGCCCGCCTGCTCGGCCCCGGCGCGCACCAGCCCGCTCTCCGCGCGGTCGCCCAGCACCAGCCCCAGCGCGTCGAGCAGGATCGATTTGCCCGCGCCGGTCTCTCCGGTCAGCACGCCCAACCCGCGCTCGAACTCGAGGTCGAGCGCGTCGATAAGCACGATGTTGCGGATCGAAAGCCGGGTCAGCATACCTCTGAACTAACTAGCGCGCCCGGCTGCGCGCGTCATCTGCCGCGCGCCGGTTGCGAACAGGATGGTGATGCCCGTTGCAGG
>JBMSNZ010000122.1:0-6406 GCA_049421965.1 Erythrobacter sp. | reverse complement strand
CTGAAGAACCATTTCTTAAGAGCCCCGTAGTTATACCTATGTCTGCACTGGCAATCGCCAGGCAAAGGAAGACATCAGGAGACTACCACATGAAGAAGTTCGTTCTGGCTGCCGTAGTGGCTGCCGTTGCCGTTCCGGCCGCTGCTGCGCCGGGCGATACCGATTCCGAGACCGGCACCGCGAATGCCACGATCGTGTCCCCGATTTCCGTGACGCACACGTCGGGTGCAGCACTCGAATTCGGCGTCATCGTGCCTGATTCGGCCTCGCCCGGCACCGTAACCGTTTCGACGGCGGGTGTGCGGTCTGTCAGCGGCGTCGTTGGCCTGGCCGGCATCACGACATCGGCTGACTCGTTCCTAGTCCAGGGTGAAACTGGCCGCAGCTTCAGCTTCACCACCAATGGCGGCACGCTCACCAGTGGCGGCAACTCCATGACCTTCGTCACCACGACGAGCGCCAGCGGCGGTACGATCGTGTCTGGCGGTAACACCTTCACCGTCGGCGGCACGCTGACTGTGGGCGCTGCGCTGGCTGCTGGTAGCTACTCCGGCAGCTACACCGCCACCGCCACCTACAACTGAGCTTTCGTCGAGGGCAGCCGCGGACCTCAAACGGCTGGCGGCTGCCCCTTCGGGAAACGGGCCCCATGGCGCACTCGATCTGCATCAGAAGCATCAAGGGGCTCGTCGCAGCGGGAGCCGCATGCACGGCCGTGGCCGGGCATGCCGCCCCGGGCGATACATTCTCCGTGAACGGCTCTGCGCGTGCGATCATCTCGCAGCCGCCGCAGGTCACGGCGCTGGAGGAATTGCGCTTCGGCATCATCATGTCACCCGCTGCCAATGGCACAGTGACAGTGACCCCGGGCGGCACGGTCACCAGCACGCTCGATCTGACCGCCTTCCCCAGCACCAGGGCGCCCGCGCGCTTTCTTGTGCACGGCGAACGCAACACACGGTTTATCACCACGGTTTCCAACAGCACCGTGATCGTCAACCAAAACGGCACGCCGATGGTGGTCAGCAACCTGACCTACAACCGGCCAGCTGCCCAGGGCCAGGGCCAGGCGCAGCACAACCGGACCGGCAACAATGGCCTGTTCGACCTCTATGTCGGGGGCACGCTCAACGTTCGTGCCAACCAGGAAGCGGGCCAGTATTCCGGCGTATTCGACGTCACCGTCGTGTTCCTATAAGCCCCGCATCAGGGGTTAGGTGTTTACGCGTAATTAACCCTAACAATTCATAAACCGGGTGACACAACGGGGGGTCACCTGACATGAATTCGCCATCTCGACCGTTTGCGGACCGCAAGCATGCGGCAATGTTTGTCGCTGGCGCGCTCGCAAGCGCGCTTGCATTCAGTGCGTCAAGCGCGCTGGCACAGGACGCGGGCCAGAACCCGCCGCAGCCAGCCTCGCCTCCTGCAGCTTCCCCGCCGCCTGCCGGCTCGGTCGGTGGAATGGGCGATGTGAACCTGTTTCCAAAGCGGGTGGTGCTCAACGGGCGGCGTGAGATCGCCTCGATCGGGCTTTACAACAAGACCGCGAACGACGGGGATTACGAGATCAAGATCGTCGATATGGCGATGACCCCCGAAGGCCAGTTGCAGTTCTTCGACAACGGGCTCGACGAAGCCACCAAGGCGCGCGTCAAGACCGCCAGCGCCATGCTGCGGCATTCGCCACGCCGCGTGCTGCTGCGTGGCAGCGAATCGCAGCTGGTACGCGTGATGGCGCGCGGCGAGGCGGAACTGCCCGATGGCGAATATCGCTCGCATTTCCTGGTGTCTTCCGTCCCGCAGGCCAGCGACGGGCTTTCGATCGACAATGCGGTGAGCGGCGATCAGGCTCCGGGCATTGCTGTGACGATCCGGCCGCGTTTCGGCATTGCAATCCCGGTGATCGTGCGGATCGGCGAAACCACGCTGGATGTGGGCATCAAGAATGCCAGCATGGTCACCGCCCCGGACGGTTCGAAAGCGGTCGCATTCACTCTGACCCGCGCCGGCACACGCTCGGCCTTTGGCGATGTGACGGTGACGGCTCAGGGCGCGAGCGCGCCGGTCGCCATCTCGAAGGGGATCGGGGTCTATCCGGAAGTCGACAGTCGGCAGGTGCTGGTTCCGTTCGACCCTGAAGCCGACCCGCGCTTCCTGTCGTCGGGCACGCGGCTGCGAATCCAGTTCGTCGACGATGACTTTGCGCCAGGCACCAAGCTCGCCGAGCACGAATTCGTGGTGCCTTGAACCGCCGCAAGATCATCCGGAACGCCAGCGCCGTCAGTTTGGGGACGGTTGCATTGGTGATGTGTTCGCTGCCTCGCAACGAGGACAGCGCTACCAAACGCACGCCCATGCCCTCGCCGCAAAAGCATGGCAGCCAGAAGACGCGCGAGATTGCGCTCGAGCAGATCCCCGTGCCGGAGTTCGGTGGCAGGCCCGCAGCGGCAATTCCAACTGCCCAACAGCCGGCCAAGACGATGAGCGACCGGAAGCTCGCCCCGGCGCTCTCCACCAGCAGCCTTGCCAGCAGTACGGTTGCAGCAACCGTCGTGGATGGGGGGGCGCCCGCTCCGCTTGAGCCCGCGCCGGATTTCGCTTTGCCGGTTGCACCCTCGGCGCCATCGGACGAGCCTTCCCTGGAGCCAGCCGAACCGGTTGCCGCGCCAGCGGCTGAACCCGCCATAGCCGCCGCCCCGACGACCGAACCGGCCGCATCCCGATCCGCCGTTAAAGTGTGGGACTTCGCAACCGGCAGGCCGCTACCCGATCTGGTGCCCGTGTCCACCGGTCGGAGCCAGAACGACAACCAGCCCAACACTGATGCCGAGGCGGTTCCGTCGCCCGAAGCGAGCGTGACGGCGAGCGCGCTTGCGGAAGCAGCTGTGCAGCCCAGTCCACCTCGCGCCGAAACCGCCGCGATCGCCACTGCCGTGGCTGCAGCAGGTGAGGCCGGTGAAGTCGCCAGCGCAGTCAGCGCAGCGAATGATCAAGCTGCGCCGGATGTATTGCCCGAACCCGCCAGCACCAGGATGGAGAGTGCCGCTGCAGCGCCTGCCGCGCCCGCCAGCACCTCGTCCGCCGCGCCGCAGCAGGCGGCGGCCGAAGACCGGCCCATGCCAGAGCCAGCCGCGCCTGCCGCCGGCTCTGCATCCTCAGCGGTGCAGACCGCCCGCGTGTGGGACTTCGCGACTGGCCGGCCCTTGCTGCCGCATGATCAGCCCGCCGTCGTGGCGGAAGCCGGAAGCAGCGCGCCTGTTGCCCCGCCCCGCGCAGCCGAGACCGGATCCGCTGATGACGCCCTGGCCCAGGCGAGTGTGCCCGCTCCGCCAGCGGAGCCTTCGCCAGCGGTCGCAGCCGGCGCCACCGCGACGGCAGGACCTGCCGCATCGGAAAAGCTCCGCGTCTGGGATTTCCGTACCGGCAAGCCGCTGCCCCCGGTCGCTTCTCCAGCAGCAGCAACCGCACCGGCGCCCACCACAGGGCAAGGGCACGCCGCCGCGCCATCTGCCCCTGCCTCCACGGCGCCGATCAATCAGGTGATCATGGCGGCTGCCCCGCCCGACCCGCCGTGGCCGTCAGCCGCGCCGCTCGTGCCGCCCGTGCTTTCGCCGCAGGACGAACTCATCCTCGAGGTAAAGGTGAAGGACGTCGATGCCGCCGACACCGTGATCGCCTATGGTGCGCACGGGGGAATCTACCTTCCGCTCGGCGTGCTGGCGCGGATCCTCGATCTGGCGATAACGGTAAGCGACGACGGTCATTATGCGAATGGCTGGGTGCTCGACGACGGTCGCCAGCTGACGATCAATCTGCGCGACGGGACGATCGAGTTCAAGGGCGAAAGGCGCCCCATCCCCGTGGGCGTTGCCGTTGCCTATGACGGCGAACTGTACCTGAGGGTCGATCAATTTGCTGGCTTCCTTCCGGTCAAGATGGCAGCGGATCTGCGCACCATGGCAGTCGAGATCGAGACGCTCGAGCCCTTCCCATTCCAGTTGCGCGCGCAGCGCGAGTCGCAACGGCAAAGGCTGGCTTCGCGCCAGGGCCAAGCCGAAGTGCGCGATTTCGAGCGTATCGACCTGCCGTGGGTGGCCCTGTCGGTGCCCGCAGCCGACGTGGAGGTCCGCGCGGTCTCGGATTCGACCTATGGTGCCCGCATGGAAGGCGACCTGCGGCTGGCAGGGGATCTCGGCTTCCTCACCGCTGAAGCCTATCTGAGCGGCGAGACCAAGAACGGCCTGACCGCCTCGCTGCTCGAACTTGGCCGGGTCGACCCTGACGGACAGCTGCTGGGGCCCTTGAAGGCCACGGCTTTTTCCGTCGGTGACACTGCAACCGAGACCATGCCGCTGGGCCTGCGCAGCGTTTCTGGGCGGGGCTTTGCGGTTACCAATGCCGCGACGCAGATGGCATCGGTCTTCGACCGGGTCGATCTGCGCGGCATCCTTCCCGCCGGTTACGAGGTCGAACTTTACCGCAACGACATCCTGATCGGCTCGACCCGCGACGCGGTCAACGGCCAGTACGAGTTCCTGCAGGTTCCAGTCGACTTCGGCCTTAATGTCTTTCGGCTTGTGTTTTTCGGGCCGCAAGGGCAGCGCAGCGAAACCGTGCGGCGGATTTCGGTTGGCGACGGACGAGTCGGCAAGGGGCAGCTGGTCTACAGCTTCGGTGCGGCCCAGCGGGATCGCAATGTGCTGGGCGTGGAGCCGCCCAACTTCTCTCCTCCAGCAGAATACGGCGAATGGCGGGCCAGCGGACAGCTGGCTTATGGCGTGTCGTCTGGCCTGACCGCGGTACTTGGCGGCGCATTCTTCGAGCGTGACGGAGCGCGGTGGCTTTCTTCGGCCGGTGTCCGCACAAGCATCGGCGGGCTTGCGGTAAAGGCGGACCTCGGAGCGGCCGATGGCGGAGCCCTGGCATTCTCGGGCGGCCTGGGTGGCCGGATCGGCGGATCGGCTGTGACGATCAGCCATTCGGAATATTCGGGCCTGTTCCCCGACGAAACCAAGTTCAGCGGGGCGGAGTTCATGCGCCGCGCGACCGAACTCGATTTCAACACGACAGTTAAGCTTGGCGCTTCAGCTTCGGTCCCGGTGACCGCGCGGGTGCGCCGGTATGACATTGCGGGCGGCGGTGAGCGTTTGCTGGCCGGCGTGCGTGCCTCAACACGCACCTCGGGGCTGTTGCTCTCGAACACGCTGGACTATTCGCGAACGAGCGGCGCGGGCTTTGCCGCCGATACGCAACTGCTCGGCAATTTTGACCTTGCTACCGCGGGCCGTTCGGACACCCGCGCCCGCTTCGCGCTTGGATATCAACTGCTTCCAGGTACCAAACTCACCAATGCGGGGGTCGAGATCGACCACGCGCTGGATGAAGACACCTCGCTGCGCGCATCGGCGAGCTATGCCTTTGACAGCAAGTCCCCAGCTTTCGGTGCTTCCGCCGTGCGCGACTTCGATCGCTTCAGCCTCGCGTTTGACGGAAACTATTCGTTTGCCAACGATTCCTATTTTGTTGGTTTGCGGTTTGGTTTCAGCCTCGGCCGCGATCCCTTGAGCAAACGCGTGTTCATGGCCCGGCCTGGCCAGGCGACGAGCGGCGCTGCAACTCTGCGCGCGTTCCAGGACATGAATGGCGACGGCCTTTACGGCCCTGCCGACAAGCCGCTGCCCGATGTCGATTTCGTCGCTTTCAACCAGACCGCCACCACTGACACGGCCGGGATCGCGCGCGTTGGTGGGCTGGGCACCGGTCGCGAGGTCGCGATCCAGATCGACCGGGCCAGCCTGCCCGACATTTCCCTTGCCCCTGCGAAGCCGGGCATCGAACTGGTCCCGCGACCGGGGCGGCTCCATGCCGTCGATTACCCGGTTGTGGCGCTCAGCGAAGTCGAAGGCACAGCCAGCTTTGTCTCGGACGGAGCAACCAAGGGCGTTTCGGGGGTACGACTGAGCCTCACGGAAGTGGGCGGCAAGCTTGTTGGCGTGGTGCGGACCGAACTCGACGGCTATTTCTTTTTCGAACAGGTCCCCCCGGGCCGCTACCGCCTAACGATCGACCCCGATCAGGTGAGCCGCCTGAAGCTGTGCCCACTCGAAGCGGCCATGATCACGGTTGGCTTCGAGTCCGAGATCGTGACCAGGGACATCGAAATCAGGACTTGCGAGGCGCCCAAGCCGGTGATCGCGCAGGCTCAGGCACCGATTGGGCCGCAAGACTCGCTGGCAGGCGCAACCGGCTCTCCGGATTGATCAGGGCCGACACCGGCCCAGGCGCTCACTGCCCGTCAGGTTGGTCGGCCGGCTGTTCGCCTGCCGGCGGAGCGGACGGCGCTTGTTCCGCTTGCTGTTCGCCCGGGAGCATGCCCTGCCGCTCGCGCTCGAGCCGCTCCATA
>JBMSNZ010000121.1:0-6501 GCA_049421965.1 Erythrobacter sp. | reverse complement strand
CGCGGGCTAATGGAGCTGGTCCACCGCATCGCGCTGGCGCAGGTTTCGGGGGCCGAGCCTGATGCGCCGAGCGCAGAGGAACGCAGCGCTTTGGCGGACTTTGCGCAGCGTCTTTCTGCTGGGCAGGTCCACCGCCTGTGGCAGTTATTGCTGAAGGGACATGAGGAAGTGCGCCAGGCGCCCGATCCGCTTGTCTCGGCGCAAATGGCGCTGCTGCGGATGATGCATGCCGCCGAACTGCCCGATCCGGGCACGCTCGCGAAGTGGATCGAGGATCTCGGCGTGCACGGCACAGCTCCTGCAGCTTCGGCGCCAGTGCCAGCAGGCGAGACCGCCGCGCCGCTCAACCGTGCAGCGCCTGCGGGCGCAGGAGATTGGGCGGCGCTGGTGCAACAGGTCGAGGACACCGGCCAGTTGCGCATGGCACAGCTCATGCGCGACTGGGTGCGGGTGGTCGAACTGGCGCCGGGACGGCTCGCCTACCAACTGGCCGAGGGCCTGGGCGAAGACCCTGCCGCCGAGCTGCGCGATTGCCTCTACCGTGTCACCGGCATGCGCTGGCAGGTCGAGCGGAATGACGGCGTGGCCGCGCCGACCCTGCGCGAGCAGGAGCAGGCCGCGAAGGCCAGCCGTGAGGCGGCAATCCGCGCGCATCCTCTGGTCAAGGCTGCGCTTGATGCCTTTCCGGATGCGGAACTGCTCAGCGAGGCCGACAATCTCGCCCAGGCGGGCGGCGGAAAATGGAGTAGGTAATTCCCCATGAAATCGATGGAAGAGATGATTCAGGCGGCGCAGAAGGCCGCCGAAACAATCCAGACGCAGATGAACGACATGCAGGCCCGGCTCGATTCGATCGAGGTGGAGGGGCAGGCCGGCGGCGGGCTGGTGAAGGTGCGTGCCACCGCCAAGGGCCGCATCATCCGGGTCCAGATCGACGAGAGTCTGATGAAGCCAGAAGAAAAGCAGATCGCCGAGGATCTCGTTACCGCTGCCTTCAACGATGCGCGCGACAAGGCGGACCGCGTATCGGGTGAAGAGATGAAGAAGATGCAGGGCGGGCTGGGCTTGCCGCCGGGCTTCAACCTGCCGGGGATGGGTTGACCCGCAGCCATTTTAGTGGTGCTTTGAAACCGATCTGGAGAACAAGCGATGGCAACCCTGATGAACGATGCGGGCACCGGTTCGGATGAAGCCGTGCGCGCGCAAGTGAGTGACGAGGAATGGAAAGTGCGGGTGGATCTCGCGGCCGCCTATCGCCTGGTCGCGCACTATGGCTGGGACGATCTGATCTTCACCCACCTTTCGGCGCGGGTGCCCGGGCCCGAGCATCATTTCCTGATCAATCCCTATGACATGATGTTCGAGGAAATCACCGCATCGAGCCTGGTCAAGATCGATGTGAACGGCATGCCGGTGATCCCGACCAGCCACCCGGTCAATCCGGCCGGATTCACGATCCATTCGGCCCTGCACATGAATTGCGAAGATGCGCATGCGGTGATGCATTTGCACACGCCCGCCGGGCAGGCAGTGAGCGCGATGGCCGAAGGGCTGCTGCCGCATACCCAGACCGCGATGATCGCCGGGTCGGATATCGCCTATCATGATTACGAAGGCATCGCGACCGACCTTGAGGAACGCGACCGGCTGGTGGAGGACATGGGCGATCGGCATGTCATGATCCTCCGTAACCACGGCACGCTTGCGATCGGGCGCCCGGTCGCCGAGTGCTTCCTGCGGCTCTATTTCCTCGAACGCGCCTGTGATGCGCAGGTCAAGATGCTTGCGGCCGGGCGCGACGGGCTCAACAATCCGCCACAAGGCACTCCGGAAAAGGTCAAGGAGCAAACCTCGCCGGCAGGGATCGGCATGATTGCCAATGGCCTGGCCTGGCCCGCGCTGCTGCGCAAGCTGGACCGGATCGACCCCAGTTTCCGCAACTGACGATCGAGGCAGGATGGCGCAGGGCGAACCAGCCAAGCCGGCCTATGTTATCAAGGCCGGGGAACTGGCTTCGGTAAATTATCTGGCGGACGATCACCCGCGGCCGGTTGCGGTCGAATGGATCAATCGCGGAACCGATCAGGTGCTGCGCCCGACCACGCGCGACATGTTGCTGCGCACGCTGTTCCAGCCGGTCGAAACGCCGAGCATCGCCAAACTCCACGAAAGCTCCGGCCTGCGGGTTGTGTTCCGCACCGGCAGCGAGCGCGAAGCCTTTGCCGCCGCTTTCGAAGCGGCGCGGGAACGCGAGCAATCCGCCAAGGAACACGTGGTCACTGCCCTGTTCGACAGCCTTGACGCGGCCGAGACCGCGATTGCGGCGCTGCGCGAGGGGGATATCCCGGCCGACGCGATCTCGATCCTCGCGCGCGCCAGCCATTTCAGCGATCCCAGGTCTGAATGGCCCGCAGGCCACAGCACGCTCAGCGTGACCGGCGCGGTGGCAGGCGGCGGCGTGGCAGGTGCACTGCTCGGCCTTGCCTTTCTGCTCGTTCCAGGGGTCGGGCCGGTCGCAGCAGCGGGCGCAATCGCCAGTTCGGCGCTCACCTCGGTCGCCTCGATCAGCGGGATCATCGGGGCAACCGGTGGCGCGATCGCCAAGATGCTGACCGACCACGATGTTGATGGCGTCAGCGCCGAGTTCTTCGACCGCCAGATCAAGCGTGGCAAGGTGTTCGTGTCGGTCGATACGCGGGTAGAGGGCGCCACGCGCGAGCGTGCCAGCGCTATCCTGCATGAGCATGGCGGGCAGGGCACGCTGGCGGACTGAACGCCCCGGCGCGCCGGGCACAGCCACACGCATCCACACGCATCCACAGCTCTGGCACCGCCTCCCATTGCGGGCAGGCCAGCCGCTACCCATATTCGCGTCAAGGGCGCGCCCCAATGGCGGCCATGGACAGATATGACCCAGCAATTTCCCCTTCTTCCCCTGCGCGATATCGTGGTGTTCCCCGGTATGGTGGTGCCGCTGTTCGTGGGGCGCGACAAATCGGTTGCGGCGCTCGAAGCCGCGATGGAAGCAAGCAAGGACATTTTCCTGCTCGCGCAGCTTGAACCCGGCTGCGATGATCCCGTTCGCGACGATTTGTACGATATCGGCGTCGTGGCGCAGGTGCTGCAGCTGCTGAAGCTGCCCGACGGCACGGTGCGCGTGCTGGTCGAAGGCAAGTCGCGCGGGCGGCTGGCCGCGCTCAAGGATGAAGCCAGCCATGTGCTGGCGGATGTCGAATTGCTTGAAGGCGAGACCGTCTCCGGTAGCGAAGTGACCGCGCTGATGCGCCAGGTGACCGAGCAGTTCGGCGAATATGCTAAGCTCAACAAGAAACTGGGCGACGATGCCGCCGACGAGGTTGGCGAGGTGGACGATGCCGGTCTGCTCGCAGACCGCATCGCTGCAGCGATCAGCGCGAAAGTGTCTGACAAGCAGGCCCTGCTGACCGAGCCCAACCCGTTGAAGCGGCTGGAGATGGTGCTGTCCTTCATGGAAGGCGAGCTTTCGGTGCTGCAGGTCGAACGCAAGATCCGCGGCCGCGTGAAGCGCCAGATGGAGAAAACCCAGCGCGAGTATTACCTCAACGAGCAGCTCAAGGCGATCCAGAGCGAACTGGGCGGCGGCGATGGCGAGGATGGCAACGAGATTGCCGAACTCACCGAGAAGATCGCCAAGACGAAGCTTTCGAAGGAAGCGCGCGCCAAGGCGCAGGCCGAGCTCAAGAAGCTCAGGACGATGCAGCCGATGAGCGCCGAGGCGACGGTGATCCGCAACTATCTCGATGTGTTGCTGGGCCTGCCCTGGGGCAAGAAGAGCCGCCTGAAGCGTGACATCGCCAAGGCGCAGGAAGTGCTCGATGCCGATCACTATGCGCTGGAGAAGGTGAAAGACCGGATCATCGAGTATCTGGCGGTGCAGGCGCGTACCAACAAGTTGAAGGGGCCGATCCTGTGCCTCGTCGGCCCGCCGGGTGTGGGCAAGACCAGCCTGGGCAAGTCGATCGCGAAGGCGACCGGCCGCGAATTCGTGCGTCAGTCGCTGGGCGGCGTGCGCGACGAGGCTGAAATCCGTGGCCACCGGCGCACCTATATCGGCTCGCTGCCGGGCAAGATCGTGACCAATCTGCGCAAGGCGGGCACCAGCAACCCGCTGTTCCTGCTCGATGAGATCGACAAGCTGGGTCAGGACTTCCGCGGTGACCCGGCCTCGGCGCTGCTCGAAGTGCTCGATCCTGAACAGAACAGCAAGTTCCAGGACCATTATCTCGAGCTTGATCTCGATCTGTCGGACATCATGTTTGTGACCACAGCGAACAGCCTGAACCTGCCGCAGCCGCTGCTTGACCGGATGGAGATCATCCGGCTGGAGGGTTACACCGAGGACGAAAAGGTCGAGATCGGAATGCGCCACCTCGTGCCCAAGCAGGTTGAGGCGCATGGTCTGAAGAAGGGCGAATTCGAGCTGACCGAAGCTGGCCTGCGCGACCTGATCCGTTACTACACCCGTGAAGCCGGCGTCCGCACGCTTGAGCGCGAGATCGCGCGGCTGGCCCGCAAGAGCCTGCGCCAGATCCTGGAAGGCAAGGCCAAGGCGGTCACTATCACGCCCGAGAACCTCGGTGAATTCGCCGGGGTCCGCAAGTTCCGCCACGGCATGTCCGAAGACGAACCGCAGGTGGGTGCCGTGACCGGCCTTGCCTGGACTTCGGTCGGTGGCGAACTGCTGACCATCGAAAGCGTGACCACGCCGGGCAAGGGCGAGATCAAATCGACCGGCAAGCTGGGCGATGTGATGAGCGAAAGTATTGCGGCGGCCTTCAGCTTCGTGAAGGCGCGCGCGCCGGCCTATGGTATCAAGCCCTCGCTGTTCCAGCGTCGCAACATCCATATCCACCTGCCTGAAGGCGCGGTGCCGAAGGATGGCCCCAGCGCCGGGATAGGCATGGTCACTTCAATCGTTTCCGCACTCACCGGGATTGCCGTGCGCCCCGATGTGGCGATGACCGGCGAAGTCACGCTGCGCGGGCGCGTGCTGGCGATTGGCGGGCTGAAGGAAAAGCTGCTCGCGGCCCTGCGCGGCGGGATCAAGACGGTCCTCATTCCCGAAGAGAATGTGAAAGACCTTGCCGAGATACCGGACAATGTGAAGCAGGGGCTGGAGATCGTGCCGGTCAGCCATGTCGACCAGGTGCTCGAGCGTGCGCTGGTGGAGCCACCGGTCGCGATCGAATGGTCGGAAGCGGACGATCTCGCAAGCCAGCCGAGCACCGCCGGTGCTGACGGCAGCGGAGTGCCTACCGCACATTAAGCCGGCGCGAACGGGCGTGGTGCGCCGCAGCGAATCGCCGCCATCGCGCCTGCTTGCCTGAACCCGATCGCCGCGGCGATTTGTGCGGCGTCATGAGCCTCATGACCCGCCGTGGCCAGGGCGTTCGCCACGGTTGGTCTCAATTGCTCTCCGATTCCCCGAAAACGGCGCTTTTCGGGCGGATTTGCCTTTGACAGCCTCTGCAAAAACGTATCAATTTGCGCGCTTCCGAGCGGCCTTCAGCCCACCCAATTGCACCATCGAGAAACAGGGGTTTTCGATAATGAACAAGAACGATCTGATCAGCGCGGTTGCCGATGCCAGCGGCCTGTCGAAGAGTGACGCCTCGAGCGCGGTCGAAGGCGTGTTCGACACCATCACCAAGGCATTGTCGAACGGCGACGAAGTGCGGCTGGTCGGGTTCGGGACCTTTTCCGTGGCGAAGCGCAAGGCATCGACCGGGCGCAACCCGCGCACCGGCGAACCGATGACGATCAAGGCCTCGAGCCAGCCCAAGTTCAAGGCCGGCAAGGGCCTGAAGGACGCGGTCAACTGAACCAGCAATTCGCGCCGCGCTGCGGCCACTGATCACCCGCCCCGCCGGATCGATCCGGCAGGGTTTTTCATCCGCCGAGCTGAGGCGGGGATTACTCGCCCAGCCGGATCAGCGCGGTGGGCGCAGACGGGGTGCGCGGGTCGATCTGCCATTCAAGCCGTGAACGCCCGGCTGCATCGGTCGGGCCTTCGTCGGTGTTGTTGGCAAGGATCCTGCCGTTGGTATGGACGATGAAGGTGCCCTGCATCCGCGGAATGCCCTTCATCACCGCGTCCAACTCGCCACCGCTTGCGCTGCTGCCGCTGCCGATCGCGGCCAGCCCGGTCATCCCGCCCATCATCGAACTCATCGGGTTGCTGTTGTCCTGCATCGCAAAGGCGGGGGCATTGACCCGCACGGTGTTGTCGTCACGCAGGATCGCCTGCACGAAGATATTGCTGGGTGGGATGCCTTCGATGATCGGAAAGGTCAGGTCGTGGCTCAATTTGCCCGACACCGCATAGCTGACATCGAACAGCCCGTCGCCCTTGTGCTCGACCCGCTCCCAACCCTTGTGCCGCAACAGCAGCTTGCGCATCTGCTCCACCGCGCCCGGATCGGTCGCGAGGCTGCGCCAATAGGCGACGGCCGCATCCCAATC
>JBMSNZ010000120.1:0-6502 GCA_049421965.1 Erythrobacter sp. | reverse complement strand
AGTGAGCGGGCGTAGCTCAGGGGTAGAGCACAACCTTGCCAAGGTTGGGGTCGAGAGTTCGAATCTCTTCGCCCGCTCCATTTTCCAGGCAGACCGGATACGCCAGGCGGCCAGTACCGTGCTGTGCCGCGCGGCACCGCACGGCTTGCGTGCGCGCCGCGCATCGCATTTGGCCGATCCGCCAATACCGCTGGTCGATCTCGCAAACTTGGCCCTTGCGCGCTGCGCAGGACTTGCTAACGGCGATGTTACATCATCACATAAATTCGTGATACGAACCCGCAATTTTCGGAACAGAGGCCAAACTGTGACCCTTCCCAACGCCAACCGCGTCTCCCGTTTTGCGCTTGCCAGCGCGCTTGCTGTCTCACCGGTTTCGTTCCCGGCCCTCGCCGAAGACGTCGATGCTGCCGGCCAGCAGCAGGAAGAACGGCGCACCGCCGATGACCTGCATGACCGCCAGGTCGACGGACAGGGCAACATCATCGTCAGCGCCACCGGGCTCAAGCAGCTTGACCTGCTGGCGGGCACCTCGGTGCTCGACACCGCCGAACTCCAGCGCAATCTCGACGGGCAGATCGGCGAGGTGCTGGTGAAGCTCCCCGGCGTTTCGGCCACCGGCTTCGCGCCCGGCGCCTCGCGCCCGGTGCTGCGCGGTTTCCAGGGCGAGCGTGTCCGCGTGCTGGTGGACGGGCTTTCGACCAGCGACGTGTCGAACACCTCGGTCGACCATGCCACCACGATCGATCCGCTCACGGCGGAACGGGTGGAAGTGCTGCGCGGCCCGGCCGTGCTGCTCTATGGCAGCCAGGCGATCGGCGGCGCGGTAAACGTCATCGACAAGCGCCTGCCGCGCCGCGTGCCGGACGAACCGATCCATATCGACGGACTTGCCAGTTGGAATTCAGCCTATGGTCTTGCCGAAGGCGGCGCCTCGGTCGATGTCCCGCTGGGCGAACGCTTCGTGATCCATGCCAGCGGCAGCTGGCGCGACACCGACGATCTCGAGATTGCCGGCTATGCGGTGGCACCGGGCCTGCGCGCGGAGCTGCTCGATGAGGCCGGCGAAGAGGAAGCAGGCGGCGAGCTCGAGGAGGCCGAAGAGCTGCGCGAGGCGGCCAATCAGCGCGGCACGCTGCTGAATTCGGCCACCCGCACGTGGACCGCAAATGGCGGCCTTGCCTTCATCGACGGTGACAATTCGCTCGGCGTGTCGCTGGGCTGGTATGATACGCGCTATGGCGTGCCGACCCGCCCCGGCGCAGAGCATCACCACGGCGAGGAAGGCGAAGGTGAAGCCGCTGCCGCTGCGGAGGAGGGCGAAGAGCTGGTATCGATCGGGCTTGAGCAATTGCGCGCCGACCTGCGCGCCGAGCTGGGCCTGGGCACCGGTTTCTTCTCGAAGCTCGTCGCCCGGCTTGGCTACAGCGACTACACCCATACCGAGTTCGAAGGCGCGGAGGTGGGCACCACTTTCGATTCTGAAAGCATGGAAGCCCGCATCGAACTCGCGCAGAAGGACACCGGAAACTGGCGCGGGTCGATCGGCGGACAGTATGTCTATCGCGACTTCCTTGCCCAAGGCGCGGAAGCCTATGTCGCACCAAACACCACGGACCAGTATGCGCTGTTCGCGCTGCAGGAATTCGACAGCGGCCCGGTCCATTTCGAAGCTGCCGGCCGCTACGAGAAGACCGATGTCGAATCGCAGCCGCTGGGCGTGGCACGCAGCTTCGATGCGGTTTCGGGCGCGTTCGGCGTGGTGTATGAGCCGCAGCCCGGCTTGCGCACCGGCATCAATCTCTCGCGCGCCGAACGGGCGCCCAGCGCCGAAGAGCTCTTCTCCGATGGCCCGCATATCGCGACGCAGGCCTACGAGGTCGGCGATCCGGATCTGAAGACTGAAAGCGCGATCGGGCTGGAGGCCTATGTCCGCGGCGAAATCGGCGCGGCAACGGTGAGCCTCGCGATGTTCCAGAACTGGTTCGACAACTACATCTACCTCTCCGAGACCGGGCTGGAAGAAGACGAACTGCCGGTGTTCGAATACCTGCAGGCCGATGCCGATTACTTCGGCATCGAAGGATCGCTCAGCGTGCCGCTGGTCGAAGCCGAGGGCTATCGCCTGCTGGCCGACCTGCGCGGCGAATACATCCGCGCCAAGCTCGACGATGGATCAGCGGTTCCGCGCATCCCGCCGCTGAACCTGCTCGGCGCGGTGGAAGCGCAGACCGATGCTTTCGACGCGCGCGCCGAAGTCGAATGGTTTGCCAAGCAGGACAAGGTGGCCGAATTCGAGACTGAGACAGGCTCTTTCGCGTTGGTCAATTTGTCGCTCGCGTGGCGTCCACTGCGCGGCCAGGACAATGTCACACTGCTGGTGGGCGCGGACAATGTGTTCGATGTGACCGGCCGTCGCCACGCCAGCTTCACCAAGGATTTCGTCCCCATGGCGGGGCGCAACTTCAAGGCAAGCCTGCGCTTCTCGTTCTAGGATAGGCGTGTGAGTTCCGGCGGAAGCCGGAACCCACGCGCATGGCACCTTCAATTGGGCTCCTGCTCTCGCAGGGGCCCACCATGTCCTCAATCCTCTGCCGCGAAGCTGATCTCGGCGTGTTCCTGCAGCCGGTCGACCAGCGCTTCGCCCAGGAAATAGCCTGGCGTACCAACCGCGCCGGGCTTGTCGCAGGCCAGCAGCGCGATCCCGGTTTCGGCCAGCATCCGGCTGGTCGAGCCATAGCCCGGATCGTAGCGGCCCTTGACGCCGTAAAGCAGCGAGCGGCCATCGGGCATTTCCGCCAGGAAGGCGACATCGTAATGCCCGTTCTCGCGCTCTTCCTTGCTGGGGCCTTCACCCGGCTTGGGGGGCTTGGCTCCAAACGGGTTCTTCATCATTTCGACTGCCGCCTCGGCCATCTTCTTGCCGGCTTCGCCCGGGCTGGTCAGCACCATTTCGTCATATTTGAAATCCTCGCCCCACGGGTGGCCCAGGAGGAAGTTGGTGCGGTGAACGTTCTTGGTGTTGATCGGCGCCATCACGAAAGGCGCGGCCCATTTGTCGAAGCGCTCCTCGTAGCCAGGGATCATCCCGGAGGGCTGGTCTGGCCCTTCGAAACCGGGGGTAAGGCCGAAGCTGCTGCGCAGGATGCCGAATAGCGACGGGTGCTTCGCCACCGTCTTCATCGTTTCGGTCAGGCTCGCCACCGTGCCGCCTGACGCGGCACCGGCCATGGCACGGACCCGGCCCTTGATCCGCGGTGCCGGCTTTCCAAAGCGCTTCACCGCTTCCTTCTGCGCCATCAGCACACCCAGATCGAACGGGATCGAATCGAACCCGCTCGAAAAGCAGATGCGCGCGCCGCTCGTCTTCGCGGCTGCCATATGCTCGTCGATCTTCTGGCGCATCCACACCGGCTCGCCGCACAAATCGGCATAGTCGGTGCCGGTCTTGACGCAAGCTGCGACCAGCGCGTCGCCATACAGCTGGTACGGGCCGACCGTGGTCAGCACCACACGCGTGCGGCGACACATCGCCTCGAGGCTGGCCGGATCGTCGGCATCGGCGACCACCAGCGGCGTCGAGTCCGGTGCACCGATCTCGTCGCGCACCGCTTCGAGCTTGGCGAGGCTGCGGCCCGCCATCGCCCAATTGGGCCGATCGGCGCGGCCCCCATAATGCTGGCTGAGATACTCGGCGACAAGCCGGCCGGTGTAGCCGGTGGCACCATAGACGATGATGTCGAATTCGCGGTCCTGCCTGGACATAGTGGCTCTCCTTTGCGCCATGCATGCGCGCGGCGCTGCGGAGAGTCAAAGCCGTTACGGAAGCGCCGGTTGCGGCAAGGCCGCGCGTGGTTACAGCCGCGGCAGCGTGACTCCGCGCTGGCCCATGTATTTGCCGGCCCGGTCGCGATAGCTCGTCTCGCAGCGCTCGTTGCCCTGCAGGAAAAGGAACTGGCAGGCGCCTTCATTGGCGTAGATCTTTGCGGGAAGCGGGGTGGTGTTGCTGAACTCCAACGTGACATGGCCTTCCCAGCCCGGTTCGAGCGGCGTGACGTTCACGATGATCCCGCAGCGGGCATAGGTGCTCTTGCCCAGGCAAATCACCAGCACATCCTCGGGCACACGGAAGTATTCCACCGTGCGCGCCAGTGCGAAGCTGTTGGGCGGGATCACGCAGACATCGGTCTTGCGGTCGACAAAGCTGTTGGCGGCAAAATCCTTGGGGTCCACCACCGCGCTGTCGACATTGGTGAAGATCTTGAACTCGTCCGCCACGCGCGCGTCATAGCCGTAGGAGCTGAGCCCGTAGGAAATGCAGCCCTCGCGCCGCTGGGCCTCGACGAAAGGCTCGATCATGCCTTCGTTCAGCGCCTTGTCGCGGATCCACTTGTCGGAAAGAATCGCCATACGCGAGTGATTCCGCATGGGCGCGGCGGGGGCAAGCGCGTGGCCGAGGTATCCCCCATTACTTGATGATCTTCACCCCCAGCCAGGGGTTCAGCGCGGTGATGTGGTTGAGCCACTTTTTCGGGCGACGCAGCATTTCCTTGGGGTATTCGACCTTGAGCCCCACGATCTTCGCCATCTCGCCCACGAAGTGGATGCAGTTGCGCGTGTCGAGATCGTAATACTTGCCTGGCGCGTCGCGCCACGCCTTCACTTCGGCCACAATCCGCCGGTATTGCGTGTCGCTGATGCTCACGGTGAAGTGGCGGTTGGTCTTAGCGATGTAGCGCGGCTCTTCGACCAGAATGTCGTGCTCGACCGGGCCGTTGAGCACCGCCGGCCCTACCGATTTGGCAGTGAAGCCGTAATTCTCGCTCACCTTCTGCCCATTCTCGAGCTCGCCCTCGAGCACGATGAAGGCATGCGGATAACGCCCCACCAGCACCGATCCGTTGAAGCTGTGAAAGCTCAGCCGCACCTCGGCCAGCGCGGGCGTGGCCCAGCCGGACAACAGTATGGCGAGCACAATGGCAAGGATGCGGCCCATCGTGTGCCTTCTATATCGCGGCGCAATGGGCCTGCAAGCGGGCTGGCCTGTCTTGACGCATGGGTCAGGCCGGCCGAGGCAGCGCGGTGGTGCTCTTCAGCTCCTCCATCGAGAAACTGGCAGTCACATCGGCAAGGCCCGGCACGCGGCGGATCAGCCGCTGATAGATCCGGTCGTAATCGGCGATGTCGCGCACCCGCAGCTTGAGCATGTAGTCGATGTCCCCTGCCATGCGGTGACATTCGCTGATCTCGTCGATCCCGGCGATCGCTTCGTGAAAGGCGGCCAGCCACTCGGCATCGTGCCGGCTGGTGCGGATCGCCACGAACACTGTGGTCCTGAACCCCACTGCAACCGGATCGACCAGAGCCACCCGGCGTGCGATCACGCCTGCATCCTCCATCTGTCGGATCCGGCGCCAGCACGGATTGGGCGAGAGGCCGACGCGATCGGCAATCGCCTGCACGGAGAGCGAAGCATCATCCTGCAGGATTGCAAGAATCGCCCAGTCCTTGGTGTCAAGTTCTATCATCTTCCTTATCATTGATATGATTATCCCAATTACTGCGAGTTTGTCAGCCCATTTTGGGATTTTTTTGCGGGCAATGCGTGCTATCCATTTGACCGGCCAATGGGCAGAGGGAACAAAATGCACCGCAGCGCGATCATCAGGGCTTTTACCGAGCATCCGCAATCGGTGGGCGAAAGCTATAGCGAGCACCTGGTGCACGCCACCGGCTTCGGCATCCGCATGGTGTTGGGCGGGTTCGCCTGCATCCTCCACGGCCTGCTGCCGTTCCTGTTCGTGAAGACCGGCAGCAAGCAGATCGAGACGCTGCACGGCAAGATGGTGGTCAATCGCAGCAAACTCCCTCAACCGCTCGATTTCGTGATCTGATACAGTCGCGCTTGCTGGTTGCGGGTGCGGACCCTAAAACGGCGGCGATGCCGCTCTTTGCCTTCTACTGCCGCGACGGGGAACACAGCGCGATGTTCCGCGAGCACGCGCATGATGATCTGATCGCGCATTTTGCCGAGCATGGCGGCGATTTCGCGGTCGCTGGCCCGATGGTGAAGGGCGACAAGGTGGTTGGCTCGCTGCTGGTGATCAAGGCTGCGGACGAGGCGGAGGCGCGCACCAAGCTGGAAGCCATCCCCTATTTCTCGGTCGGCGTGTGGCAATCGATCCGGGTTGACCGGTTCCAGCCGCTGTTCGGCGATTGGGCTGCCCAGCTGGAGGAAAGCGATGGCTGAAGATCTCGCGGAAGAGCTCGATGCCTATGCTGCAGCCTGGAGCCGCATAGCCACCGATGGCATCGCCGACTTCTGGCGGCGTGACCATTTCCGCTTCTACAAGGCGGAAGAGGTGCGCGAGATCATCACCGAATTCCCGGCGCTGCTGGCCTATTGGCGCGGCAACGAGCAGCTGCGCCGCAGCGCATCGCTCGAATTCCACGGCGTGCTCGATCTTGGCATTCCCGGCCCGGCGCGTCTGGTTAGCGCGCG
>JBMSNZ010000119.1:0-6529 GCA_049421965.1 Erythrobacter sp. | reverse complement strand
TAGAACACGTCGCCGGGGTAGGCTTCGCGGCCCGGCGGGCGGCGCAGCAGCAGCGACATCTGGCGATAGGCGACGGCCTGCTTCGAAAGGTCGTCATACACGATCACGGCATGCATGCCGTTGTCGCGGAAGAATTCACCCATGGCGCAGCCGGTGTAGGGCGCCAGATACTGCAGCGGGGCCGGTTCGGAAGCGGTCGCGGCAACGACGATCGAATATTCCATCGCGCCGTTTTCTTCGAGCTGGCGAACGATCTGCGCCACGGTCGAGCGCTTCTGGCCGACCGCAACATAGATGCAATACAGCTTCTTCGATTCGTCGCCCGACTTGTTGGCGTCCTTCTGGTTGATGAAGGTGTCGATCGCCACGGCAGTCTTGCCGGTCTGGCGGTCGCCGATGATCAGTTCGCGCTGGCCGCGGCCAACCGGCACCAGCGCGTCGAGCGCCTTGAGGCCGGTCTGGACCGGCTCGTGCACAGACTTGCGCGGGATGATGCCCGGTGCCTTCACTTCGACGCGGCGACGCTCGGCCGCTTCGATCGGGCCCTTGCCGTCGATCGGGTTGCCCAGCGCGTCGACCACGCGGCCCAGCAGGCCCTTGCCGACCGGCACGTCCACGATGGTGCCGGTGCGCTTCACGCTGTCGCCTTCGCGGATTTCCGAGTCAGAACCGAAGATCACGACGCCGACGTTGTCGGCTTCTAGGTTGAGCGCCATGCCCTGCACGCCGTTGGCGAATTCCACCATCTCGCCGGCCTGGACCTTGTCGAGGCCGTGGATGCGGGCGATGCCGTCACCCACCGAGAGAACGGAGCCGACTTCGCTGACTTCGGCCTGGGTGCCGAAGCTGGCGATCTGGTCCTTGATGACCTTGGAGATTTCTGCGGCGCGGATTTCCATGTGTCTGGTCCTTTAAGCCTTCATGGCCTGGGCAAGAGAATTGAGGCGGGTACGGATCGAGCCGTCGATACGCTGCGATCCGATGGTGACGACGAGGCCGCCCAGAAGATCCGGATCGACGCTCGGCTTGAGCTTGACGGTGCGCCCCTGACGGGCGGTGAGCTTGTCCTTCAGCGCGGCAAGCTGCTCATCGGTGAGCGGGTGTGCGCTGGCGACTTCGGCGGTGACTTCGCCGCGCTGTGCAGCGGCAATCGCCTGGAACGCGCGGATCATGTCGCTCACAGCGCCGAGGCGGCGGTTGGCGGCGAGCACGCCGAGGAAGTTCCTGGTGAGGTCCGACAGGCCGAGGTGGGCCGCCACCGCGGCGATTGCCTCGCCCTGGGCCTTGCGGCTCAGTTCGGGGTTGCGGGTCACTTCGCGCAGGTCGCCCGATTCGGCGAGCGCGGCGGCCAAGGTCTCGAGGTCCGATTCGACCGCGGTCACGGTCCCGTGTTCGGCCGCGAGCTCGAACAGCGCCGAAGCGTAACGCCCTGCCAGGCTAGCCTGAATACCGGCGGAAATATCCACGCGCGTAAGGTCCTTCTTGGATCCGGAAGATAACGATGCGTCGCCCTGACCGTTCCGGGCACGAATAGAAGGTGCCCCGGCAAAGCTGGCGCGCGCCTAGCATCGAGTATGCTGCGATGCAACCCGATTGGCGGCGATTTGCTGGACTCAGTTTGCTGGCGGGCTAGTATCACGACAAAGGGCCTGGTGTCGGGCGAGGAGAGGGATGATGGAACTGAAGCCGATGGGGCCCCGGTGCGGGGTCGAGATTGCTGGCGTGGCGCTGGCCGATTGCAGTGACGCCGACATGAACGCGATCAAGCAGGCGATCTATGAACATGGCGTGGCGGTGTTCCGCGATCAGGACCTGAGCCCCGAGCAGCATATCGCCTTTGCCAAGCGGTGGGGCGGGATCGATATCAACAACTACTTCCCGCTCAAGGACGAGTATCCCGAAATCGCGATCGTGCGGAAGAAGGCCGACCAGACCACCAATATCGGGGGCGCCTGGCACACCGATCATTCCTATGACCAGGTGCCGGCGATGGGTTCGATCCTGGTGGCGCGGGTGCTGCCGCCGGCCGGTGGCGACACGCTGTTTGCGCACATGGGCGCGGCCTATGATTCGCTTCCGGCCGATCTGAAGGCCGAGATCGAAGGGCTTGAGGCCTATCACACCGCCGATCATGTTTATGAGGAAGGCGGCATCTATGCCCAGACCGACATGGGCAGCGAACTGCGCGGGCAGGATCTAAAGACCGGCGCGGTGCACCCGGTGGTGATCCGCCACCCGGTGACAGGGCGCAAGCTGCTCTATGTCAATGGTGCCTTCACGATCCACTTCGTGGGCCAGACCCGCGCGCAAAGCCTGCCGCTGCTTCAGCAGTTGCTGGCGACGGCTGTGCGCGAGGACAATCAGTGCCGCGTGGAATGGCGACCGGGCACCGTGGCGATCTGGGACAACCGCACCACCTGGCACAATGCGCTGAACGACTACCATGGCCACTACCGCGAGATGCACCGGATCACCCTGAGCGGAGAAGCGCTCGCGGCGTAGTTTGTTCGCCTAGCGCTTCGCTGCTTGAGGCGAGCTGCTCACTCCGCCGATAAAGCGCTGCCCGCGCGCGATGCGGAAGGGGCGCAGCGGTAAACCAGCCGCTCGTTGGGCTGTGCCGGCAGTTTGGCGATGATCGCTTGCTGCTGCTCGCCCAGCACCCGCGCCGCATCGGTGGTCGTGCATTGCGGCGGCGCGTAGGCGTCGCGGGTTGTGCGTGCTTCGGCCATGGCGGCCCGGCCAAGCAGGTAGCGCTCGCTTTCGAACGTGCGGGTTTCCGGGTCGTAACGGTTGATCGAAACCGCATCCTCGTCATCAGGCACCAGCACGCGGGTCCATTCGCCCGAATTGAGGCCATATTGCGTGCGGC
This sequence comes from Erythrobacter sp., assembly GCA_049421965.1. Classification (GTDB taxonomy): domain Bacteria; phylum Pseudomonadota; class Alphaproteobacteria; order Sphingomonadales; family Sphingomonadaceae; genus Erythrobacter. Next base: position 3,660 of record JBMSNZ010000119.1, on the reverse strand, counting down.
CGTTGACGCAGCCATCACCGCCCCAGTCGAACTCGACATCGTCGGTGCGCGATCCCGTCACACGGCTGCGTTCGGGCACTAGCGTGCACAGCATTGTGCCTTCGCTGGCGCTGCCCGCCGGATCGGCCGCCATCAGCCCGGCATCTGCTTGTGCCATGGCATCGGATACGCGCTCATCGATCTCTTCAATTCCGGGGCGCGTGAACCATAGCGCCGCTGCCGCCAAAACGCTGGCCATGGCAATGCCGCCCGCCGCGCGCACCCGCTGCAGGTTTTCGGGGTGGCCGCGCGATTGCCAGGCGACATAGCCGGTGCCGCTCGCGAGCATCAGCGCCAGCAGGATCAGGACCATGGCGTTGTCGCGCGCATCCAGCACCGCGATCTGCGCTTCCAGCAACTCGCGCTCACGCCGCTCGCTCCGTTCGGCCTCGCGCTGCGCCATCAGTTCGCGCGCTTCGGCGCGTTCCTGCTCGATGCGGGCGCGTTCGTCGGCTTCCAGCTCGTCGAGGCTGCGGCAGGGCAGGGCGTTGACGCTCGGCTCAACCCCGTTTTCCTGCAGGAAGGGCAGCAGTTCGCGGGCCGAGACCGCGAAGAAGAACTCGGCATCCGATCCGCCCGAATCCGCGCCGAAACTGTTCACGCCCAGCACCCGCCCGCAGCCGTCGAGCAGCGGGCCGCCCGAATTGCCCCGCGCGATCGGGGCTGTGTGGAGCATGGTGTCGAACTGCCGGCTGGGACGTGCGCCCGACAGGAAGCCGCGGCTCTTGACCGGCGGCTGGGCGCGGAAGATGTCGCCGATCTCCAGCCCCTGCGCCTGGTCTACATTCATCGGATAGCCCACCGCGGAAACTTCGCCCATGTCGCCCACCGGAGCGCTGGCGATGGTCAGCGGAGGCAGGCGCAGGCTGCTGTCGCTGATCTGCAGCAGTGCAAGGTCGTTGCGCGGGTTCACCGCTACCGCCCGAGCATAGGCCGCGTCCGCGCCTTCGGACGGCACGATCCCGATGCGAAGAGTATCATCCTGCAGTGCCTCGCGCAGCACATGGGCGTTGGTCACGATCATGCTCGAGGTTACCGCGAAGCCGGTGCCATGGCTGACCGGGAAAACCTCGCGCCCGTCCGTCCCGATGATCACGACCCGCACCACGCCGCGCGCAGCGGCATCGATATCGGCAGGGTCCGCTCGTCCCGCCTGGGGCAGGGCAAACATGGCGAGAAGCAGCAGCAACAGCGAAGTAAGGCGACCCATCGGCAAGCTGTTTGACCTCGATTTGCTTTGACCGCAAGCTTCGGGATGCGCGCCAGTGCCTGGCCGGGGTAGCGATCGGGCAAAGGAGATTGCCATGACCTATCTGATCGAAGGCCTCGACCCGGCGCCGTTCCGCCCTTTGTTCGAACTTGGTGAAGCCGAACTCGCCGCGCGCGGGATCGTCCGCGTGGTGGCAGATGCCGCACCGGGTTACCCCTGCCGCGTCACGCTGGAAGACGCGCAACCCGGCGAGAGGCTGCTTTTGCTCAATCACGAAAGCCGCAGTGGCGAGTCACCTTATCGTGCGCGCCATGCCATCTTTGTACGCGAAACCGCGCAGCAGGCGGCGGTACATGAAGGGCAGGTGCCCGAGGTATTCGTGCCGCGGCAGCTGTCCTTGCGCGGCTTCGATGCCGCAGGCATGATGGTCGATGCGATGATCGCGGAACCCGGTACCGCCGACGAGGCGTTGCGCGCGATGTTCGATGATCCACGCATCGTCGAGATCGACGTGCACAATGCCATTCGCGGCTGTTTTTCGGCGCGCGCCAGGAGGATGCCATGACCCAGCTGCCCGATGCCGATGCTGCCTGGGCTGCAGTGCAACGGCGCGACCGTGCATTTGACGGGCGCTTCGTCACAGGGGTGCTTACGACCGGGATTTACTGTCGCCCGTCCTGTGCGGCCCGGCACCCGGCGCGCGGCAATGTGCGGTTCTTCGCTACCGGCGCGGACGCACGCGCTTCGGGCCTGCGCCCCTGCAAGCGCTGCCGCCCCGACGAAGTGGGGCGGGACGAAGCGGCGGTGCTCGCGGCGCTCGAGGCAATCCGGCGTGGCGAGGCCGGCAAGCTCGACGAACTGGCGGCAATCACCGGCTATTCGCCCGCGCATTTCCAGCGGGTTTTCACGCGCGCGACCGGCCTGTCACCAGCCGCTTACGCCCGCGCGCTGAAGGAAGATCGCGCCCGCCGAGCGCTAGGCCGTGCGGCTCGGGTTACCGATGCGATCTATGATGCGGGATATGAAGCGCCAAGCCGGTTCTATGAAGGGATGAAGGGCAGGATGGGAATGCAGCCGAGCGACTGGAAGAATGGCGGCGCCGGCCGCACCATCCATTGGGCGGTGGTCCAGACCACGATCGCGCCGATGCTGGTTGCGGCGACCGAAAAGGGGGTATGCTGCCTCAGTTTCGACGAGGGCGAGGCTGAATTGCGCGCCCGCTTCCCCCGCGCCGAGTTGGTCCCGGCGGGCCAGGCGTTTCGCGCGCTATTTGATCAGGTCACGCAAGCGGTGGAGCAGCCGGGTACGCAGGCAGATATTCCGCTCGACGTGAAGGGCACCGCCTTCCAGCAACGCGTGTGGCAGGAACTGCGCCGCATCCCGCCCGGGGAGACGCGCAGCTATGGCGAGCTCGCCGCCGCGCTCGGCAAGCCGACTGCCAGCCGCGCCGTGGGCGGAGCGAATGGGGCCAACAACATCGCGGTGCTGATTCCCTGCCACAGGGTGATCCAGGCCGATGGTTCGCTCGGCGGTTATGCCTATGGCACAGAGATCAAGCGCGAACTGCTCGAAAGGGAAGCGAAATGAGCGACAAGGTATCCATCTTCAAGGCGCTACACGTGCCGGGCGATCCACTGATGCTGTTCAACATCTGGGATGCTGGCAGCGCGCGCGCGGTGGCGCGCGCCGGGGCGAGCGCGATCGCAACCGGATCCTATGGCGTGGCCGAAGCGCAGGGCTTCGCTGATGGCGAGGACTTTTCGATTGAGGACGCGTTGCGCAATCTCGAGCGGATCCTGCGGGTGACCGAACTGCCGGTCACGCTCGATTTCGAAAGCGGATATGGCGCGACCGCAGACGAAGTGGGCCGCTCAGTTGCGCGGGCGCGCGCTGCCGGGGCGGCAGGGATCAACATGGAAGACCGGATGCCGGGGCAGACTGCCCTGCTGCCCGTGGCAGAGGCGGCGGGACGTTTTGGTGCAGCTGCCGCGAGCGGGCTGTTCGTCAATGCACGATGCGATGTTTACCGCGGCATCAAGCCTGAGGATTACGGCCAGCACATGATCGATGAGGTGCTCGAACGCGCCCACGCCTATTCTGCAGCCGGAGCCAGCGGGTTGTTTGTGCCGTTCCTCGGCGATCACCCGACCATCCGCACGATCTGTGCTGGCTCGCCATTGCCGGTGAACATATTGTGGGGTCCCGGGCGAGGGACCAGGGCCGAACTCGCTGCCTGCGGTGTGGCGCGGATCAGCTATGGCCACGGTCCCTGGGCAGCCGCGATGGACTGGCTGGAAGGGCAGGCCCGCGCGGTCTTCGCAGGCGAGATCGTGCCTTACGCAGCCGGGTGAACGGGCGCATCGGCGCGAATTGTGTCGCTATCTGTAGGCGTCTGTGCTACCTTACCGGTG
>JBMSNZ010000118.1:0-6685 GCA_049421965.1 Erythrobacter sp. | reverse complement strand
CGAGAGCTGCGAGGAGCCGAAGAACTCGCGCACCGCGGCAACCGCCGGCTTGGCGTTGATGAGGTCGTTCGGCATCACGGTCGAGACATCGACCGAGCTCATCCGCTCCTTCACGGCGCGCTCCATGCGGAGCAGGCCGACGCGATACTGGTTCTCCAGCAGTTCGCCGACCGAACGGACACGGCGGTTGCCGAGATTGTCGATATCGTCGACTTCGCCCTTGCCGTCCTTCAGCCCGACCAGTTCCTTCACCACTGCCAGGATATCTTCCTTGCGCAGCGTGGTGACCGTGTCTTCGGCATCGAGGCCGAGGCGCATGTTGAGCTTGACGCGGCCCACGGCCGACAGGTCATAGCGCTCGCCATCGAAGAACAGGCCTTCGAACAAGGCTTCGGCGGTTTCCAGCGTCGGCGGTTCGCCCGGGCGCATGACCTTGTAGATCGCTTCCAGGCCCTCGTCGCGGTTCTCGGCCTTGTCGGCCTTGAGCGTGTTGCGGATCCACGGGCCGGTGTTGACTTCGTCGATGTCGAGCAGTTCGACCCGGTCGATCCCGGCCTTGTCGAGCATGTCGAGGTTTTCAGGCGCCACTTCGTCGCCTGCCTCGATGTAGATCCGACCGGTCTTCTCGTCGATCATGTCATTGGCGGCGAACCGGCCGAAGATTTCTTCGGTCGGCAGCAGCAGTTCCTTGAGCCCGTCCTTCTCGGCCTTGTTGGCCGCACGCGGGCTGATCTTTTGGCCGGTCGGGAACACTTCCTCGCCGGTCGCCGCGTCGATCAGCGGGAAGGCCGGCTTCTGGCCGCGCCAGGCTTCGGCGACATAGGGGATCTTCCAGCCGTCCTTGGCGCGCTGCCAGGTCACGGTCTGGTAGAAGTAGTGCAGGATGTCCTCGGCATCGAGGCCGAGCGCATAGAGCAGCGAGGTGACCGGCAGCTTGCGCTTGCGGTCGATGCGGACGTTGACGATGTCCTTGGCGTCGAACTCGAAGTCGAGCCAGCTGCCACGATAGGGAATCACGCGTGCCGCGAACAGCAGCTTGCCCGAGCTGTGGGTCTTGCCGCGGTCATGATCGAACAGCACGCCCGGCGAACGGTGCATCTGGCTGACGATCACGCGCTCGGTGCCATTGATGATGAAGGTGCCGTTCTCGGTCATGAGCGGCATGTCGCCCATGTAGACGTCCTGCTCCTTGATATCGAGCACGGAACGGGTTTCGGTTTCCTGATCGACCTCGAACACGATCAGGCGCAGCGTCACCTTCATAGGGGCGGCGTAAGTAATGGAGCGCTGACGGCACTCGGTGGTGTCGTACTTGGGGTCTTCCAGTTCGTAATGGACGAAGTCGAGTTCGGCAGTGCCGGCAAAATCGCGGATCGGGAATACGCTACGCAGCGTTTTCTCAAGCCCCGAGACATAACCGATGGTCTTGTCGGAACGCAGGAACTGCTCGTAGCTTTCGCGCTGAACCTCGATCAGGTTCGGCATCTGCACCACTTCGTGGATATCGCCGAAGATCTTGCGGATGCGCTTTTTCGCCGTGCCCTGCGCCTTGGGGGACTTCGCCTTGGTAGCCATGGAGAGGAATGCCTCTTTATCTGTTAGGCCGGCACCGCGTGGCACCGGCGGCCGTGAACTCGATCGATCACGCGTGATGCGGCTCCGGACCCGGGACGCGAAAAGGCCGCAGCGATAGGCTCGGCTTTCCGGCCATCTTGCTGCAGCTTATCATAGCGTCGCGAATTTGGAGCCCGCTGCTTCCATCCCTAGGCCGATCCCCGCGTATGAATCGTCCTTGCTCGAAGCAAACGGTCGGGCGGCTATATAGGCATCGTGCCAGGCGCTGTCAAACGCCTCATTGGCACTGTAGCACAGTGCCATTCTCTTTGCCGCGAAATGTGTTAGCTTGCTGCCGGTGCGGAAGGAGCGGCGATGGCAAGAAGGCTGATTGTCTGGCTGGCGCTGCTGGTGGCGGCGATCCTGACAATGGCCCCGCTGCGCGCCGAGAATGCGGCCACAGACCCTGCCCGGATCATTGCGGTGGGCGACCTGCATGGCGATTTTGGCGCATGGCGCGCGATCGCCGAGGCTGCTGGCCTGATTGATGGCAAGGGTAGCTGGGCCGGAAGCGCGACCACGCTGGTGCAGCTGGGAGACATGACCGATCGAGGGCCGGACTCGCTCAGGATCATCCGCGATTTACAGCGGCTGGAACGCGAGGCGGCGAACGCCGGTGGCAAGGTGGTGGTGGTTCTGGGCAATCACGAGGCGATGAATGTCATCGGCGACCTCAGATATGTTCACCCAGGGGAATATGCAGCTTTTGCCGACCGCCAGTCCGAACGACGGCGCGAAGCCACCTGGCGCGCCAATCGCGAGCGGCTGGAAGCTGCCTATGCTGCGCTTGATCCGCCGGTGCAGCCGGAAGACGCCAAACGCGCCTGGTTCGAGGTCACGCCTCTGGGCAAGCTCGAGCACCGGCGCGCATGGGCGCCCGGCGGCGAGCTGGCCACCTGGGCGGCCACGCGGCCGGCAGTGGTGAAGATCGGGCAGGTGCTGTTCGTGCATGGTGGGCTGAGCAGCGAGCGCGGGATGGAGCCGATCGCCGCAATCAATGCGCGGATTGCCACAGCGCTTGCACCTGGCGACGCGGTCGACCGCAGCGTCCTTGAAGATCCGCTCGGGCCATTGTGGTATCGCGGCCATCTGACGCGCACGGCCGAAGAGGCAACGCGGCCGCCGCAGCAGGATGAACTGGCGGCGGTGCTGGCCTATCATGGAGCGAGCCGGCTCGTAGTGGGGCACACTCCCGCGGTGGCAGGAATAAAGGAAAGCCTTGGCGGGCGGCTGATCCAGGTCGATACGGGCATTTCAGCACATTACGGCGGTCCGGCCAGCTTTCTCGAAATCGCCGGTGGCCGGGTGGTGGCGCACCAGCGTAACAAGGATGGGACATGGACCAGTCGGGAACTGCCGACCGTGGGAGAGGGGGAACAGCCATGATCAGGAAAACCATTGTCAGCGCCATCGCGCTGCTCGCCAGCGCCCCTGCATTGGGCCAGCCGGCAGAGGACAAGGTCACGCCGCTGTTCGCCGAGGACAGTGTGCTCGCGCTGACGCTCGACGGTCCGATCAAGGAACTTGTGCGTAGTGCCGAGCGCTCGACCGATCCCTACCCTGCGACCTTGCAGGTAGCAGGCGAGCAGCTTGCCGTGGAAATCGCCGCCCGCGGAGTTTCCCGGCGCAAGCGCGAGAATTGCCGCTTCCCGCCGATGCGGCTGAGCCTGATGTCCAAGCCCGGCGAGACCTCATTGTTCCACAAGCAAGGGCGGCTCAAGCGCGTTACCCATTGCCGCGACCAGGCAAGCTATGACCAGACGGTAATGCGCGAATACACCGCCTACCGGCTCTATAATGTCGTCACGCCCGAGAGCCTGAAGGTGCGCCTTGCGAAGATCACCTATGCCGATGCAGGTCAGCCGATCGCCACCCGCCTCGCCTTCATGATCGAGGATGCCGATGACGCCGCTCGTCGGCTGGGCCTCAAGGAAGTGGATTCGGGCAACTTCAAGCCCAGCGCGCTCAATGCCGCCGATGCAGCGCGTAACGTGGTGTTCCAGTATCTGATCGGCAATACCGACTGGGACATGACCTTTGGCCCCGACCCCACGGATTGCTGCCACAATTCGAAAGTGCTGGGCGCGGCCAAGGATGCGACGAGCGACCTGACCCCGCTACCCTATGATTTCGACAATTCGGGCCTGGTCGATGCGCCCTATGCGATCCCCAACGCGATCCTCAATATCCGGACGGTCAAGACACGCGTCTATCGCGGCTATTGCTCACTCAATCCGCTCATACCCGGAGAAGCCGCGCGCTTGAGAGAGCTTCGCCCGGCGCTTGAAGCCGCGATCCGGGGCATCCCCGAACTCGACAGCAAGGCGCGCGACGAGATGCTGGCCTATCTTGCCAGCGGCTTTGCCGATATTGCGGACGATGCTTTGGTTGCCCGCAACCTGACGAAGAAATGCCGCTGACCTGCCCTCGCGCGAGGGACTAGCGCGGCATCATCCCTTCGCCCGATTGGCCCGGATCTGCTGCTGCGTCGGCGGTAGCAGTGGGCCGTTCGTCCTGTTCTGAATGGCTCGGCTGCAGATAGCGATGCGCGCCTTTCAGTCCGCCGTAATCCGCTACCCAAAGCAGGGCGAAGGCATAATTGAACATCACAGTCATCACGAGCGCGATCTCGAGCGCGCCGATCCCGGCGGCAAGCCCGATCCCGATTGCCAGCAGGATGTAGATCGCGTCGCCTGAACTCTTGAGGTTGTTGCGGAACCGCACGCCGCCGACGATCCCGGCGAGCGAAAAGGCAAGCGCCAGCGAATTGTGCACCATCACGACGATCGAGGTGACCGCGATCGGCAGAACGATCATGGTTTCGACAAGCGCCTGATCATATTCGCTGCGGTTGCGGCTCGCCATATAGGTCCAGGTAACGGGCAGCGTGGTGAGGATTGCACCTGCAACAGCCACGAACAGCCACAGGATCGATTCACCGAGATGGGTCACCTGGCGGGCCTCGATGGCCACGCCCTGCATCGGATCAGCGGCCGGCGCGGCAAGCAATGTCTGCGCCCCACCGATCGGCAGGAAATCGGCCAGGACAGGGCTGAGCGAGGCGGCCGCCACAACTGCGCCGGTGACCACCGCGTAGAACAGGGTCAGCCGCAGGAACAACCTTCGTACAATCACAAAATTCCCCCTATGCCCCCGCGCATGACCACTGCCGGTGGCTCTGCATTGCGAAGCTATAAGGCGAATGGCGGGACTGTCCAATGGCAGATGGGTGGGCCTCGAGGCTCGCCGGCTGGAATTATCGCAAAACAAACAGCGAGATATCGTTTTTCAATATTATTGATTGACGATAAGCGCGAATCGGATATTGAATATCGATATTGACCATCAAGGAGTTCGATAAATGACCCGTTTCGCAAACAATTCGCTGGCCGCCTTTGCGGCTGTCCTGCTCACCATCGTGTCGCTGCACGGCATCGTCACCGTGCCGCCCGCACAGGCACACAGCACCGAAGTGCCGGTACTGGCCTGACCTCACTTGCGGAGAAGACTGCAATGAACCTCACCAAATCGGACCCGCTTCTGGCAGCTGCCCAGTTGCTATTGTTCTTCTTCATCGGAGTGCTGGGGTTCTGTGCGGCCCTGATCGCGATGAGCGTGCCGGCCACTCTGATCTTCCAGGACCAAATTCTTGGCGAAGTCGCCTCTCAGGGCGTTCCGGCCAGCCCCGAATTGATCGGCGCGCTGCTGATGATCTTCACCTGCGTCTTCGCGATGCTGGTACTGGGGGTATGCTTCATGGAACTGCTGCGGCGGATCGTGCGCACAGTTGGCACCGGCGATCCCTTCATCCCGGAAAATGCCAAACGCCTTTCGCGCATGGGCTGGATCGGCGTCGCTGCTCATCTTGTGATCTTGCCACTCGGCGGCGTTGCAATGTGGCTCATGGAGCTGGTGGAGGATACGCCCGTTGCCGAAGACATCAGGTTCGATATTGATTTCGGGCTCGATTTCAGCGGCATCTTGCTGGTCCTGATCCTGTTCATTCTTGCTCGCGTGTTCCGCACAGGCGCAGACATGCGCGAAGACCTCGAAGGGACCGTGTGATGCCAGCTGAGGAAGGAGCCTACATCGTGGTCAAGCTTGACGACCTGTTACACGCGCGGCGCATGACGCTGACTGAACTGGCCGAGCGCGTCGGCCTTACCCTTGCCAATCTCTCGATCCTGAAGACCGGCAAAGCCAAGGCGATCCGCTTCTCGACGCTCGAAGCGATCTGTCGAGAGCTCGATTGCCAGCCTGGTGACCTCTTGGGATACCAGCCGGACTAGTTTTGGCATTGGCCAATTCGCTTGACAGCAGCACCGAAATCCTTAGAGGCCCGCCGCGATCGGCGGGTCTCTTTGATTCCACCGCTCATCCGTCCGAGACAGTTGGTGAAGGCAATCAGGCCTTCTTAATTTCCAGCCTAGACGGGGAAACGAGATTTAGGCGGCGCTTCTGCGCCGTTTAGGCACGCCTGGCGTGTCACCCTCCTTCCCTTTGTCGAACGGACTCGCCCATGCCGGAGCAAGCGCTTCGTCATGGACAAACGTAGCCGGCCGCGCGGGAGCCATCCCAAGCGGTCATAGTGAAGGAGTATGGCATGGATCGTTCGCAGAAAGCCGATGCGGTCGCCCAGCTCAATGCGGTCTTCAACGAGGTCGGCGTGGTGGTTGTCACCCGCAACCTCGGCATGACGGTGGCACAGTCCACCGAACTGCGTGCGAAGATGCGCGAGGCTGGTGCGTCTTACAAGGTTGCGAAGAACCGTCTTGCCAAGCTCGCCCTGAAGGACACCGATTACGTCGGGCTCGAGGAATTCCTCACTGGCCCGACCGCGCTGGCCTGGTCGACTGACCCGGTCGCAGCCGCCAAGGCTGCTGTCGATTTCGCCAAGTCGAACGACAAGCTGGAAATCGTCGGTGGATCGATGGGCGCGCAGGTGCTCGACGAAGCAGGGGTCAAGGCACTCGCCTCGATGCCCAGCCTCGACGAACTGCGCGGCAAGCTTGTGGGTCTTATCAACGCCCCGGCGACCAAGGTCGCTCAGGTCGTCAATGCCCCGGCTGCC
>JBMSNZ010000117.1:0-6692 GCA_049421965.1 Erythrobacter sp. | reverse complement strand
TACGGCCGATACGCTTGATCTCAACATCGCCGGTTCCGGCGAGGCCGAGATGGGTCAGCTCAAGGTCGAGACTGCAGACATCAGCATTGCCGGCTCGGGCAGCGCGAACTTTGCATCCGATGGCAAGGTCGAGGCCAGCGTGATGGGTTCGGGCGACGTCCGCGTGGTCGGCCGGGCGACCTGCGAGATCAAGGCTATGGGATCGGGCACGCTCACCTGTACGCCAGCAGAGGCAGGCACTGCCGAAGCCGCACCCGCACCCGCACCCGCGCCCGCAGAGTAATCGCCCGCGATCCAGCGCGCCTCGTCGCGTTCGGCTGGACAAGCCAAGGTTGCGTGTGAGACACAGCTTTCATGCGCAACCTTCGGCTTGCAGTGCTGGTGATGGCTTCGTTCGCCGTGAGTGGCTGCCTTGTGCGTGCCGCAGCCGATGTCGTGACAGCCCCGGTCAAGATCGCCAGCAAGGGCGTCGACCTCGCTACGACCAGCCAGTCCGAGGCCGACGAGAAGCGGGGCCGCGAGTTGCGCCAGCGCGAAGAAGAGCTGGGACGGCTTGAGCGGCGTTACGAAGAAGAGATGGCGGAATGCCGTGAAGGCGATGATCGGGCCTGCTTCGCCGCACGCGAAACCTATTCCGAAATGCAGATCCTGTTGCGCGGCAACCCGGCACTGGCCGAACAACAGCCCCCCTCAGATTAACTCCATGAAACTTACGCCGCCGCGCGGCGCAGCCGGTCGTTGATCGCCTGCCCCATGCCGTGATCGGGAATCGGCGCCACCGCAATGCGCGGCCGCCCGCTCGCCGCAGCCAGGTGCAGACAATCGTAGAGTCGCGCCGCGGCCTCGGCCAGGTCCCCCTGGGCTGACAGCGTGCAGTCACCCGCAACCGCGCCGAACCCGATCATGAACTCGTCCGCACTCGCGGCTTCAGCTCCAAGCCGCAGCGGCTTTCCCGGCGCGTAATGGCTGGCCAGCTGCCCGGGTGCCTCGATTGCGCTTGCTCCGCCACCGGCACCAGCCGAGCGAACGGCATCGGCGATCTCGACCGGGCCGGGACGCAATTCATGCAGCGTGCCATCGGGGCGGATCGCGAGGATCGTGGATTCGATACCCGCCTCGCACGGGCCGCCGTCGAGCACGAGATCGATCCTGCCATCGAGCGTCGCCAGGACATGGCCCGGCGTAGTGGGGCTGATGAAGCCGCTGCGGTTGGCCGAAGGCGCAGCCAGCGGAAAATCGACCTGCTGCAGCAGCGCCTGCATCACCGGATGCGCCGGGCAGCGCAGTGCAACGGTTGGCAGACCCGCTGTCACCGCCGGCGCCAGCCCGGCATCCTCGCGCAAGGGCAGCACGAGCGTGAGCGGGCCAGGCCAGGCACTGTCGGCCAGCTGATCGGCCGCGCTCGGCCAGTGGGCAAATCGCCCGGCCTGCTCGCGGCCTTGCACATGCACGATCAGCGGATTGAAATCGGGCCGCCCCTTGGCCGCATAGATCCGCGCCACTGCGGCGGGGTCGTCGGCCCGCGCGGCCAGGCCATAAACCGTCTCCGTCGGGACTGCGACCAACCCGCCGCGTTCGAGAATCGCCGCTGCCCGGGCGATTCCGGCCCCGTCCGCAGGCAGCACTTCCGTAGCGTTCTTGCCGGTCATGCCCGCCCGCTATAGGTGAGGATGCACAAAGCCAAGCGATTTGCCGCGCAACCAAGGAATCGAACGCCGTGACTCCCTTTATGCCGCCCACTCAGGACCAGCTGCTCGCCATCCGCGTCAATGCCGGGATCGAGGAACTGGCGAGGAGCGAACGTTTCGCCGCAACCGAACCCGATCTGGTCGAAGCGATCGTCGAGGGCGTCGGCCAGTTCGCAGCGGGCGAGTTCGCTCCGCTCAACCGCGTTGGCGACCTTGAGGGCGCGCGACTCGAGAACGGCGTGGTCCGCCTGCCCGATGGCTTCAAGGAAGCTTATGCCGCCTATGTCGAGCAGGGCTGGAACGCGATCGCCTCGCCGGTCGAGTTCGGCGGGCAGGGCCTGCCCTTCACGCTCGCTTGCAATGTGCTGGAGAACCTCGGCAGCGCGAACATGGCGTTCAACCTGCTGCCGATGCTGAGTGTGGGGGCGATCGAAGCGCTTGAGCATCACGGCTCGCCCGCGCAGAAAGCGAAGTACCTGCCGAAACTGGTAAGCGGCGCATGGTCGGGCACGATGAATCTGACCGAGCCGCAGGCCGGTTCCGACGTGGGGGCGCTGCGCAGCACCGCCACCCCGGTCGAGAGCGGCGAGCACGCTGGAAAATACCTGATCCAGGGGCAGAAGATCTACATCACCTGGGGCGAGCACGAGCTGGCCGAGAACATCATCCACCTGGTGCTGGCGCGCCTGCCCGATGCCCCGGAGGGTTCGCGCGGGATCTCGCTGTTCGTGGTGCCGAAGTACCACGTCCGCGACGATGGCTCGCTGGGGCCGAAGAACGACCTGCGTTGTGTCAGCCTTGAGCACAAGCTGGGCATCAATGCCTCGCCCACCTGCGTCATGTCCTATGGCGACAGCGGCGAATGCGTGGGCGAGCTGGTCGGCGCGCCCAATCGCGGCCTGATGGCGATGTTCACGATGATGAACAACGCGCGGATCAACGTGGGCAACCAGGGCGTGCAGATCGGCGAGCGCGCGACGCAGCAGGCGCTGCATTACGCGCGTGAGCGGGTGCAGTCCGCCCGCGCCGGCTCGCCTGACAAGAACCCGGTCGCGATCATCGAGCATCCCGATGTGCGGCGGATGCTGCTGCGGATGAAGGCGCTCACCGAAGGGGCGCGGGCGCTGCTGTACTACTGCGCTGGACAGGTCGATCGCGGCACACTCGGCGACGAAGCCGCCGGCAAGCGCGCCGAAGTGCTGGTTCCGCTGGTCAAGGCCTGGGGCACCGATGCGGGCGTCGAAGCGGCTGGCATCGGCATCCAGGTGCATGGCGGGATGGGCTTCATCGAGGAGACCGGTGCCGCGCAGCACTGGCGCGATTCGAAGATCGCCCAGATCTATGAAGGCACCAACGGCATCCAGGCGGCTGACCTCGTGACGCGCAAGCTCGGGATTGACGCTGGCGGCGCGGTTCAAGGGCTGATCGCAGATATCCTGCGCGACACCTCAGGCGAACCCGCGCTTCACGCATTGGCGCAGGATTGCCACTTGGTCGCGAGCTGGATGGCGTCCGAAGCGAGCCTCGACGACCGGCTGGCCGGCAGCGCACCGTTCTGCTCGATGCTGGCAGTGGCAGTGGCTGGCTGGCAGCTGCTGAAGCAGGCCGAGGCGGTGGCGGCGGGCGCCGCGCCCGCGCTGGCCGCGACCAAGCCAGTCACGGTGCGCTTCTTCCTTGACCGGATCGTGCCCGAAGCAGGCGGCCTCAAGGCATCCGCGCTGGCGGGGGCGGACCTGCTCTACCGCTTGCCCGCCGAAGCACTGGCGGGCTGAAGCGCGCGGGCCGTGGCTGAGCGGGTGCCAGACCAGATGCCAGACCAGGGGGACCCGCTGGCGCGCATCGCCGCTGCGCTCGAACGGCTGGCTCCGCCGCCACTGGCGAAGATCGACTGGCTGGCGCATCCCGGTTACCTGTCGGAGGAGCGACGCATCCGCCCGATCACACAGCTTGAGGCGCTTCCGGTCAACCGGCTCAAGGGCATTGACCGGCACAAACAGGTACTGCGCGAGAATATCCGGCGTCTATCCGCCGGCCATGCCGCGCATGACATGCTGCTGTGGGGCGCACGCGGGATGGGCAAGTCGGCCCTGCTGCGCGCCTGCGTTGCAGACGAACAGGTGCAGCATCCGGGGCACCTGGCGCTGATCGAACTCGATTCGAGCCAGCTTGGGACGCTGCTACCCGAGTTGTTTGAGGTGCTTCGCACCGTCAAGCGGCGCTTTGTGCTGTTTCTTGACGACCTCGCCTTCGACCATTCGGCCGACCAGCAAGTGCGCCATTTGCGCAGCGCGCTGGAGGGCAGCCTGGCGCCGCGCCCCGCCAACGTGCGGCTGGCGATAACCTCGAACCACCGCGCGATCCTGGCACGCGGCAGCAGCGACCAAGCCGACGCGCTGCAGGAACGCGACTGGATGGACGATTCGCTCGCGCTGGCCGACCGCTTTGGGGTGCGGCTGGGCTTCCACCCCTGCTCGCAGGAAGATTTCCTCGCTATCGTCGATGCCCACGCCGCGCCATTGGGGCTGGCCTGGGATGCGGGCGAAGCGCTGGCATGGTCGCGTGAGCGCGGCCCACTCTCGGGGCGCAGCGCGTGGCAATTCGTGGTCGAACTCGCCGGGCGAGCCGGTCGCTCGCTATAGGCTCGCTCGCGGGGCTATTGAGCGGGCTGCATCCGCGCATAATCCTCATCGCCAAAGGTGGCGGTGGGGCTGCCTGACAGGGCCCGTTGCGGGCGCAAAGGCTTGGACTGCAGCCGCGCAATGCCTGCACCGCGAGGCGCCCCGGGGGCATGGACCCGCCAGATGATCCCGGCGGTATCGTCGCTGACCAGAAGCGAGCCATCGCCAGCCCATTCGACCCAGGTCGGGCGTCCGCGGGTCGTGCCATCCGGCTTGAGGAAGCCCGTCAGCAGCGGCACCGGCTTGCCCTGCGGATTGCCGCGCGCGTCGAACGCGATATAGACCACGTCATATCCCGACGGCGGCTTGCGGTTCCACGAACCATGGCGCGCGATGAAGGCGCCGCTGGCAAACTTGCTGCCCATGATATGGCCCTCGCGCGTGAACACCATCCCCAAGGCGGCCACATGCGGGCCCAGTGCGTACTCCGGTTTGCGCGCATATTCAACGAGATAGGCGGGGCGCGGGGCGTCGACACGCTGGTCGATCGTGTCCTTCCAATACACCCAGGGCCAGCCGTACTGCGCACCTACCGGCACATTGGTGAGGTAATCCGGCACAAGGTCGCTGCCGAGCATGTCGCGTTCGTTGACCGTGGTCCAGAGCTCGCCGGTCCAGGGGCTCCAGTCCAGCCCGTTGGGATTGCGCAGCCCGTTTGCGAACTGCCGCGCGCTGCCGCTGGCGATGTTATATTCCCAGATCGCGGCGCGGCCCTCTTCGACCTTCATGCCCTGCTCGCCGATATTCGAGACCGAGCCGACCGCGACATACAGCAGGTCGCCTTCGGGGCTGAGTTCGAGATTGCGCATCCAGTGCCCGCCGCCCGGCGGGAGATCCATCAGCTTGCGCGATTTGCCGGCAACGTCATTCGCACCCAGCTGGTATGGAAATGCAAGGACGCTGTCATGATTGGCGACATAGAGCGTGCCGTCATGCCAGCCCATGCCCGAGGGCGAATCGAGCCCATCGCTCTCGTCGAGCAGGACCTGCCGGGTTTCCGCAACGCCATCGCCGTCGCCGTCGCGCAGCAGGATGACCTGGTTGGCCGAATCGCCGGTAGCCCCGGCGCGAGTCATCAGCCAGTTGGCGATCCATGCGGTGATGCCGCCGCCCTCAGATTTGGGCGAACGCGTCAGCGTGACCAGCACGTCGCCATTGGGGAGCGAGTGGATCACCCGCGGATGGTCGAGCCCTTCGGCAAAGCGCGCCACCGCAAGGCCTTCGGCCGCTTCGGGCTTCTCGTCTTCGGCCCAACCCACCGGCTTGGCGATACGCACCGTGGGGATTGCCTCCGCGTTGGGCTCTTCCAGTGTCGGATCGAGGCCGCTTACCGCATCAAGCGAAAGGCCGGCACTATCGCCGCGCGTCAGCCACCAGAGCGCGGCTCCCAGCAGCAGAAGGATGACGAGAAGGGCGATCAGGATCTTCTTGAGAATGCTCATGGCTGAGGGAGATAGGCGAGCGGCTCGCGGGCGGCAATCTATCTATTTGGCGCTAGCCCTTATGGGCGGGGCTTGCCTTCACGGTGCCGCAGACTAGATCGCAGGGCACAATGTATGATTTCCGCCCCGATCCAGCACTCGCCCCCGCCGAACGCTACCGCCAGCTATGCGACGCCGCCGATGCACTGACCGCCGGTGAGACTGACGGCGTGGCCAACATGGCGAATGTCGCAGCCTTGCTGTGGGAATTCCTGCCCGATCTGAACTGGGCCGGTTTCTATCGCCTGCTCGAGGGCAAGGCCGAGCCCGAGCTGGTGCTCGGCCCCTTTGTCGGCCGCCCGGCCTGCATCCGCATCCCGCTGGGCAAGGGCGTGTGCGGGACCGCCGCAGAATCGGGCGAGACGCAGCTGGTCGAGGATGTGCACGCCTTCCCGGGCCATATCGCCTGCGATGCGGCAAGCCAGTCCGAACTGGTGGTGCCGGTACTGCGCGATGGGCGGGTGGTAGCCGTGATCGATCTCGACAGCCCGCTGCCGGCGCGCTTCACGGCCGCCGATGCCGCAGGAATCGAAGCGCTGGCGGCGCTGCTAGGAACGCGCATCTAGCTGAAATCACACAAGAAGAGATGCTTGCGCCCGGCAAAGTTGCGCGGCGCAACTTTCGATGGCTGTGATTAGGGTCAGGACTCACTAAGCACATGGCCCTGGCTTGAGCCAGAATTGTTCGGGGCACGTAGCGAGCGTAGAAGAATGGTGGTGCTATTGATCTAGTGAGCGACACAGCCCTGGGCAATTCCGACCAAGCCCTGCGGGTGGCCGTTTGCAGGCGAACTGCTGCGTCAGCCTCCTCGAAGCGAGAATGGCTCGCTTTCTCAGCGACTTCCT
>JBMSNZ010000116.1:0-6922 GCA_049421965.1 Erythrobacter sp. | reverse complement strand
ACGTAACCCATGGCGCGCACGGTGCGGATCGGATCGACCGCGCCCGCCGCCTTCAGCGCGCGGCGCAAGCGACCGATCCATACGTCGACCGTGCGCTCGTCGATCGGCGGCTCGCTCTTGCCCAGGCCTTCGATCAATTCGCGGCGGGTGAGCAACCGGTCGGGATTCTCGGCAAAGAAGCGCAGCAGGCGGAATTCGTTCGGGCTGAGGTCAACCGGCTCACCCGCCCAGCGTGCCTGATAGGCCGGAATATTGATCGTCAGTTCGCCCTGTTCGAGCACCGCACCGGTGTGCCGGTCGAGCAGCGCCGAGGCATTGGCCAGCCGCGCGGATTGCAGCGCCATCACCCGATCGAGCAGCGCGGTGCGGTCGAGCGGGCCCACCGCATAATCATCCGCGCCGGCCCGCAGCGCACGGCGTCGATCCTCTGGGTCATCCTTTTCCAGCACCATGGTGATATGGGCCTCGGCGGTGCGCGGGTCGGCGCGCAGGCGGCGGCACAGTTCGAGCCCCGCCATATCCTCCATCACCCAGTCGATGAAGACCCATACCGGCCCCTCGATCAGGCGGCGCGGCCCCTCCGCATCGATCCGGCCGAATGTAAAGCGCAGGTCATCGTGCACGAAATCATGCAGCGCGTCGCCGAGACTGCCGGTCATGAAGATATTGATCACGCCCATACCAACCACCTGTTGTTGCAGGTCGTTTGGCGCAGCCGTGTGACGGGTTCATGACTTGTGCGCGGCGCCGATGCGGCGAGCCGAATTCAGTCATACGCCGCGGAGCGTCACCTGGTCCATCGGCGGCAAGGCCATGCCCATGCCGGTCGGCCATTTGGGCCGGTAAGGCGCTTCAAGTGCGGCGACCTCGTCCTCGCTCAGCTCGATTTCCAGTGCCGCCAGCGCAGCTTCGATATGGTGTTCCTTGGTCGCACCGATGATCGGTGCCGACACCTCGGGCCGGGTGAAGTGCCAGGCGAGACCCACACTGGCCCGCGCGACGCCGCGCGCTTCGGCGATCCGCCCGACCGCTTCGATCACTTCGCGGTCAGCCGCTTCGTCATCCTTGTACAGCAGTTTGCCCACGCTGTCGGTCTGGCTGCGTACGGTCGTTTCGTCCGCTGCCCGCGCCAGCCGCCCGCGCGCCAGCGGGCTCCACGGGATCACGCCCACGCCCTGATCAGCGCACAATGGCAGCATTTCACGCTCTTCCTCCCGATAGAGCAGGTTGAGCTGGTTTTGCATCGACACGAAGCAGGTCCAGGCGTTCGCACGGGCGACCTCCTGCGCCTTGGCGAACTGCCAGGCATACATCGAGGAGGCGCCGATATAGCGCGCCTTACCCGCCTTCACGATGTCGTGCAGTGCCTCCATCGTCTCCTCGATCGGGGTCTCAGGATCCCAGCGATGGACCTGAAACAGGTCGACATGATCCATCCCCAGCCGCCGCAGGCTGTCGTCTATCGCCTGCATCAGGCTCTTGCGCGACGAGCCGCCGGCATTGGGCGCCCGGCGCCACGGGAAATAGGCCTTGGTGGCAACCACGATCTCGTCGCGTAGTGCCATCTCGCGCAGCAGCTTGCCGGTGATCTCTTCCGAGGTTCCCCCAGCATACATATTGGCGGTGTCAAAGAAATTGATGCCGCTTTCGAGCGCCTTGCGGAACAACGGGCGGCTTTGCGCCTCGTCCAGCAGCCATTCGCCATGCCACCCCTTGGTGGTATCGCCGTAGCTCATGCAGCCCAGGCACAACCGCGAAACCATCAGGCCGGAACGGCCAAGGCGGGTAAACTTCATCGCATTATTCCTCCGGTCAGAGGGACAGGCCCCCGTCAACGATCAGCGTCTGTCCGGTAACATAGGCCGCGAGCGGCGAAGCCAGGAACAGGGCGGCGCCGGCCATGTCTCCGGGCGATCCCATACGCCCCAGCGGAATCCGGGAGATCACCGCTTCGCGGCGGCGCTCGCTTTCGGTGGTGACGCGCGTCATCTTGGTCGGGACATAGCCGGGTGCGATTCCGTTAACCCGGATCCCCTCGCCAGCCCAGGCCTGCGCCAGCGATCCGACCAGGCTGGCCGCCCCGGCCTTGCTGGCAGCATAGGCGGGGTTGCCGATCATGGCGTGGAACGCGCCGGTCGAGCTGACCACGATGATCGAGCCGCCGCGCTCCGCCAGCGCCGGATGGAACGCCCGCGCACTGTCCATCACCGAGTTGAGGTTGACGTCGACCACCAGGTCCCAGCCTTCGCGCGCGAATTCCTGCCTGCCATAGCGCACCGCGCCCTGGCACAGCACGAGCACGTCGAGCATGGCTATATCTGCCGCCAGTGCATCTGCCGCTGTGCGGTCCGTGACATCAAGCTTGCGGTATGCCAAGCCAGCGAGATCGCAGCCGTCTTCCGCGGGGTAACCCGAGGGATTTGACCGCGTCCCGGTTACCAGGACTTCAGCCCCCCGTGCCCGGAACGCCTGTGCGATCCCGTTGCCGATCCCGCTCGATCCGCCCACCACCAGCACGTTCCGGCCGGCGAAATCGAGCGGATCGGTGAGCGGCGTCGGCATCGGGCAATCCTTTTTCTCAGATCGAACGACTGATCACTTCCTTCATGATCTCGTTGGTGCCGCCAAAGATACGCGTGACACGCGCATCGCGCCACAACCGGGCGATGGCATACTCGTTCATATAACCTGCGCCGCCGTGCAGCTGCAGGGCGGTATCGCAGGCTTCCCATTGAAGTTCGGTGTGCCACAGTTTGGCCGCGCTCGCCTCATCCGTAGTCAGTTCACCCTTGAGGTGTTGGCGGATCGCCCAGTCGAGGTGCGCCCAGCCGACCTGGAGCTTGGCCTTGAGGTCAGCGAGGGTGAACTTGGTGTTCTGGAATTCGAACACGGTCTTGCCGAACGCCTTGCGGTCCTTGGTGAACTTGACCGCTTCGTCGAACGCGCGCTGGGCGGCGGCCTGCGCACCAACCGCGATGCCGAGCCGTTCCTGCGGCAGTTCTTCCATCAGGTGGATGAAGCCACGCCCTTCGCCGCCCAGGATATTGGTCTTGGGCACGCGGCAATCGTTGAAGAACAATTCGGAGGTGTCGGCCGAATGCTGACCAATCTTGTCAAGGTTGCGTCCGCGCTCGAAACCGGGCGTGTCAGCATCGACCAGCACCAGCGTGGTGCCCTTGGCGCCTGCGGTCGGATCGGTCTTCGCCACCACGATCACGCAATCTGCGTTCTGGCCATTGGTGATGTAGGTCTTCGAACCATTGATCACGAGGTGGTTGCCATCCTCGACCGCGGTGGTGCGGATGCCCTGAAGGTCGCTGCCTGCGCCGGGCTCGGTCATCGCAATCGCGGTGATGATGTCGCCCGATACCATGCCGGGGAGGTACTTCTGGCGCTGTTCCTCAGTGCCCAGCCGCTCAAAGTAATTGGCGGTGATGTCGTTCTGGAGCGTGAAACCGGCCGAAGAACCGAGATAGGAAAGTTCCTCGCACAGCACGCAATTGAAGCCGAAATCGAGCCCCAGACCGCCATTTTCCGGCTTGACCGTAGGGCACAGCAGCCCCGCCTCGCCCATCGCCTTCCAGGTTTCGCGCGGGACGATGCCATTGGCCTCGTGGTCGTCCAGATGCGGCGTCAGATGCTGGGCGAAGACCTTGCGAACGGTGTCGCGGAACGCTTCGTGGTCTTCATTATAGGCAGTGCGATAGCTGGTATCGAGCATTGTAGCGGGCTTTCCTTGGCTCAGATGGAAATCGGCCGCCCCATCGA
Source organism: Erythrobacter sp. (assembly GCA_049421965.1). GTDB lineage: Bacteria > Pseudomonadota > Alphaproteobacteria > Sphingomonadales > Sphingomonadaceae > Erythrobacter. Next base: position 3,154 of record JBMSNZ010000116.1, on the reverse strand, counting down.
CGGCCGGATTGTGAAACAGTGCCATGCCAGCACAGAGTCGACAACGGACTTGGCGAATGTGACAGCAAAGGGTGATATTGGCGGCTGCGGCTTTCGGGCTTATCCTGCGTCAGGCAACCCGGGTCGCTGCAACTGGGGAACTCATGATGGATCCACTCGATTCCGGCGCGCTGGTCGGCTGGAAGGTCAACGATCTGGGACCGCGCATGGTGCTGCACCTGCAAACCATGCACCGTACGGAGAGCGGCGACAAGGAACTGCGTGAACGCGCCGTGCTGCTCGACCGCAACCAGGCGGTGCTGCTGGCCAACTACCTTTTCGAGTTGACCGGACAGTCCAAACCCCAGCGCCGCACCCTGCTGCAGTCCCTCTTCGGCAAGTAGATCCTTTGACCCCATCGACGGCTCAATCCGCCAGAATCTCGCGCAGGCTGCCGTCATAGGCCCAGCTCTTGTTGGCGTTGACCAGGTGCAGGCGCCAGTGCCGCGCTGCTGCCTCGCCTTCGCCCGCTTCGATCAGGTCGAGCAGCTTGCGCAGGCTCTTTAGCGCGGTGGCGCTATCGGCAACGCGCCCTTCCGCATCGCGCCGGATCAGCCGCAGCTTTACCTCGTCCAACAGCTCATGCAGCATCTGGATCATGAAATGGAGCGTGCGGTTCCCGCCCTGCTCGACCAGATGCTCGTGGAACTCGGTCAAAGCGGCGATGAAACCGCGCGTATCGCCCCCGCGATCAAGCGCTTCGAGCCGGTCCACTTCGCTGCGCAACAGTTTCATCGCGGCTTTCCCGCCGCGGTTCGAAAGACGGCGCACAGCAAACAGTTCAAGCGCCAGCCGCGCTTCGAAGATGTCGGGCACGGTGACAGCGTTGGCCTGCAGCACGAAGCTGGCATAGCGCGACACGCCGCTGACCTGCGGCAGGCTGACCCGCGCGCCACTGCGCGAGCCGCGCGAAACCGAAATCAGACGCTCGGCCTCAAGTATGCGGAAGGCTTCGCGCAGGGTCGGGCGCGAAATGCCGAAACTCTCCATCAACTGGCCTTCGGGCGGCAGCGAAGCGCCCTCCGCAAGCTCGCCTGAGATGATCCGCTTGCGGATCCGGTCCGCCACCAGCTCGGCGGTCTTGGGTACCCGCAGCTCTTCCGACTGGCCGAGATCGGGCAAGGACAAGGCTCTGCGCTCAACCTCCGCCCAGTCGTCCGATCGTGCCATGCCGCGCGCCATCCTTTCCCCGGCCCCTTCACAGGCCACGTGACCGGATCATCAATTCCTGTCTCACCTAGTTAGCGAACTGCGCCGCGCTTGTCATCATCAGGGGCGATGCGCCGATGGTCGTAAAAACAAGCTGCTCAAACCGGATAGCACCTAAGTTCGGCTAGATAATGACAGGCCATCCATGCGCGCCGCGACTGCGAAATCATTGGCGTTGCGGCATTTCTTCCCTCCTACCCATGCCGAAGCTGGATGCGTTCTCCCCAGCGCCAAGGGGATGCCATTTTTGCGAAGGAATCCCGCCTCTTACCCCACGAAGGTGGGCCGATCCACACGCCCGTTAACCATACAAACTTCAGCGAAGTCACTAAAAAACGGAGATTATTGACTCTGACCTGATTGGGGTTAACTTCCATTAACTGATAGGCACCGAGTCGCTGACTTTACAGTGTCCTTCGTCCTATCGAGTTGACGGTTGATTTCGGGTCGCAAAATCGAATGCGCATGGTGCGGGGGAAGGGACCATCCGCCCGCTCCGTGGTGAGATAGGGCCAATTCTGAACCGGCTTTACCATTCGATCAAAAATTTGGGTCGCCAAGCCGCGCGGAGACCAACTCCGTCGGGAGGGGTTAGCAATGAGATATGGGCAGCGTAGCAACTACGCTGATTGCTAGGAGGCGGGCGATGTCTATTGTAGTCGATACTGATGGCGACGGGTTCTACGACGACAAGAAGTCTGGGGCATTCCAGGATTGGATGGGCCAGTTCTTGTACGCAAGCCCCTCCAATTATCTTGACGCAGGCGAGTTTGCTGGGCTTACACAGATTGTCGATGAAACCGGTGACGGCAAATTAGACGTCAACCTGACCACGGCTGGATCATCGGCGGTCATTAATGGAGCGATATTTACTGACGCGGTAAACGTCGGATCTGGTACAGGTAACTACAACACTTTCCTTGCCGTCCAGGATCAAACCGGAGGTGAGGTACCTCAGGATTATTTTGAGCAGGGCTTCAACTCCAACGACAAGAACCCGCTTGATGGCACCAACGACGAAATCGACCCCTCCAAGACCGAGACGATCCTGCTTGGCGCCATCCCGATCAAGATTATCAACGGTGTCGCCTATTACGAGTTTCGAGTTGACCTCAACGAATCTAACTCCGCACCGGACACTCAGATTTCGCTTGACCAGTTCAAACTCTATACTTCTTCCAGCGGAACCATCGAAAGCACTGACGACCTTTTTGCTTCACAATTGCGCTATGACATGGATGCGGGATCTGATATTTCCGTCCTGCTTTCAGAAGCTAATTCTTCGGGTAGCGGCAACGACGACTATGCCGTGCTGGTGCCGGTTGACAATTTTTCGGGCCTTAATCCCGCAACAACCTATGTTTACTTGTGGGTCCAGATGGGCGCGGCCGACGGCTCAAGTGGCAGTTCCACCAGCCCGTGGGGTGTCGACGGCGGCTTTGAGGAGTGGAACCTTCAAAATGCTGTAATTGTTCAAGGTCACAAATACATAGATCTGGACGGCGATGGCGTCAAAGACCCTGAGGACGTGGGCCAGGCCGGTGTCACAATATACATCGATGATGACCTGGATGGGATTGTTGAAGATACTGACGGCAACGGCCAACTAGATGCCGGCGAGCAGTCCACCGAAACGGACAGCAATGGCCATTGGTCATTTGGTGGCCTACCGGTCTACGACACCACCTACACCGTCAAGATTCGGGAAGAGGTACCTTCGGGCTATCTGGGCACGACCCAGACTTCAGATGAGTATGGCCCCTATGTCGAGGTGACTATCTCGAACCAAGCCGTGGCCGGCTCGATCCTTACCGCGCCATCGCTCTTCAACCATCCTCTGACGCCTAGCTTCGTGCTCGACAAATCGATTGTTTCGGTGGTCGGCGGGGTCGAGCTGGAAAGCGGC
>JBMSNZ010000115.1:0-7107 GCA_049421965.1 Erythrobacter sp. | reverse complement strand
TCACGACATAGCCGGCTGTGTCGACCAGTCCGTCCTGCCCGTGGCTGGTGTAGGGATCGAGCGCGACATCGGTGAGGATGCCCAGGCTGTCACCGCAGGCATCGCGGATCGCCTTGATCGCGCGGCACATCAGATTGTCGGGATTGAGCGCTTCGGCACCATCGTCGCTGCGCTTGTCGGCGGGCGTATTGGGGAACAGGGCAACGCAGCGGATACCCAGCGCGGCCGCTTGCTTAGCGCGCGCGGCGATTCCATCGACCGACCAGCGCGACACGCCCGGCAGGCTGGCAATCGGCTCTTCCTGCCCGGTGCCGCTGGTCACGAACAGTGGCCAGATCAGGTCGGCCGGTGTGAGCAGCGTCTCGCGGTGGAGGTCACGGCTCCACTGGCTAGCGCGGGTGCGGCGCAGCCGCGAATTGGGATAGGCTCCGGTCATGGCTGCGTGTTGCCGGATATTGCGCCCGCGCGCAATCACCATGGCAAGAGCCAGGCGGGGCGATCAGCGAACCGGGCGCTTGCTGTCGAGCTTCTCGATTTCGCGACTGGGCGCCTCGACTTCCTCGGGCCGCTGCTCGAGGTCGGCCAGCGCGGCGCCTGGCTGGATCGCCTTGAGCTCGGCCAGTGCCGAACGGAAGCTCAGCAGTTCGCGCCCTTCGAGCTGCGCGCGCATGACGAAGTTGACGCTGCGCGGATCGACCGCGCGGCCGTTGCGGTACATCTCGTAATGCAGGTGTGCACCGGTCGAGAGGCCGGTCGAACCGACATAGCCAATCACCTGTCCGCCGCGTACCGACTGCCCGCCGTTCACCGCCATGCGGCTCATGTGGCAATAGCGGGTGGAAAGGCCATTGCCGTGCTCGATACGGACCCCGATGCCGCAGCCACCCATCCGCCCCGCAGATGTGATGCGGCCATCGGTCACCGCAACGATTGGTGTGCCATAGCCAGCGCTGAAATCGATCCCCGAGTGCATCCGGCGATAGCCTAGGATCGGATGGCGGCGCATGCCGAAGCTGGAAGTGATCCGGCCCGGCACCGGCGAAATGAGCCCGCCGCGCTGCTCGCCTACGCCGGTGGCTTCATAGAACAGCCCGTCAGGGCCCCAGCGCATCAGCTGGGTCTTGGGCTTCCCGCCACGATCGATCCCGGCATAGAGCAGCTTTCCGGCCTGGCGCTCGCCGGTGGCGGCGCGGCGATAGGCCATGATGATGTCGAACTCGTCGGTAGCGCGGACGCTGCGCTCAAGATCGAGCTGGTCGTCGAGTGCGCGGATGAATTCCTGCACCGCGCTGGCTGGTGCGCCGGCTGCGCGGGCGGAGCGGTAGAGGCTTTGACCCACCACGCCGCGGATGCGCAGCGGGGTATCGTCGACCCGGATCACCTTGCGCCGCAGAGCCAGGTTTCCGCCCGTGTTCTGGACTTCAAGCTCGAGATCGAAGCGGGCTCGGAAGGCCAGTGCATCAAGCGGTCGCTGGGCCGACGGATCAGGGCGCCGGCCAAGCGTGATGTCGACCCTTGTGCCGGGCTCGATTTCGGCCAGCGGTATCTCGTTCGCGACCAGCTGCTGGATCCGCGCGGCATCGGCCTCGGCTACGCCAGCACGCTGGAGCATGCGCTCGAAGCTGTCGCCGCGCGACAGCGTCGCCACCAGTTCGATCTGTGGGCGTTCGGGCGCTGAAGCGAGCGGGATCACACGCGCGCTGGCCCCCATCTGGCGGCCGCTGTCGGCACCCAGCGCGAGCGGCAGGATCATATGGCTGCGGAATTCGTCGCGTGCGGCAGAGTCGATCGCCATTGCGGGGCGTGCTTCAAGTGGCGCAAAATCGGGCCACAGCGCCAGCGCCACAGCGCCAAGGCCGATCATCGTGCCAAGCCCGCGGAACCAGCGGCGGCTGCCGATATCCTGTGCCAGATCAGGCGCCAGATCGACCTTGTCGAAGGCGCGCGAAGTGTCTTCGCGCCACTGTTCAAAGCGGGCGCGCCAGCCCTGCACGCGCTCCAGCACGATCCGGGCAGCGGCAGGGTTGGCCTTGCCGGGTTGTCCGGGCGCTGCGGGCGGTTCGCCGAAATCGAGGAAAGGTTCCTCGATCCCGGAGTCATGCCCGCCCTGCATCTCGCGCAGTTGCTCCAACGCCCCAAACTCCCACGTGCCGCGCCTTGCGCGGGACACCGCCCGGTCAATGGCCGATTTCCCTGCCCGATCAAAGTAAATGTCGCGTTAAGTCACGGTCAAGCGACTCGCCCGAGCGACGAGATGTTGAGAAGCCCGCGTCGCGCGAAGCGTTGCGGTTGCCGGGTGCTGCAGGTGGTGCCACAACCGCTGGCGTGAGCGACGGTACGATCAAGGCGGTCCTCGGCCCGACCAATACCGGCAAGACGCACCTGGCGATCGAGCGCATGTGCGGCCATTCCAGCGGCATGATGGGCTTTCCTCTGCGCTTGCTGGCGCGCGAGGTCTATGATCGGGTGCGCGCCATCAAGGGCGACAGGCAGACCGCGCTGATCACCGGCGAGGAACGGATCGAGCCGCCCGAGGCGCGCTATTTCTGCTGCACTGTTGAAGCGATGGAGCGCACCGGCGGCGGGCATGCCTTCGTGGCGCTCGACGAAGCGCAATTGGCGGCCGATCCCGAGCGCGGACATATCTTCACAGACCGGCTGCTCCACGCCCGCGGGCGCGAGGAGACCATGATCCTTGGATCGGCCACGCTTGAGCCGATGGTGAAAGCGCTCGTGCCGCGCGCCGAACTGGTTGGTCGCCCGCGCTTTTCAACGCTGCGCCACACAGGCAGCTGCAAGCTGTCGCGCCTGCCGCCGCGCAGCGCCGTGGTCGCCTTCAGCGCCGAGCAGGTCTACGCCATGGCTGAAGCGCTGCGGCGCTTTCGCGGAGGTGCAGCGGTAGTGATGGGCGCATTATCGCCGGAAACCCGCAACAAGCAGGTCGAGCTGTTCCAGAACCGCGAGGTCGATTACATCGTGGCCACCGATGCGATCGGGATGGGCCTCAATCTCGATCTCGATCATGTCGCCTTTGCATCGCTTTCGAAGTTTGACGGGCGGCGCCTGCGGCGGCTGACTCCTGCCGAAATGGCGCAGATTGCGGGCCGCGCGGGGCGCCACCACCGCGATGGTACGTTCGGCACGGTTTCAGGCATGCAGGGCGGCGGCGGATCGGCAGCGGAATTCACCGACGAGGAAGTCTATGCGATCGAGGAACATCGCTTCGCGCCGCTTACGCACCTGTTCTGGCGCGAAGCCGAGCCGCGCTTTGAGAATCTGGCGACGCTGATTGCCGACCTGGAAACACTGCCTGACGAGCCGCAGCTGCGCCCCGCCCCCGAGGCGGTGGATTTGGCGGTGCTCAAGCGCCTTGTGGAAGAACCGGCGGCAGCGCAGATCAACAATCCGGCCATGGTACGGCGGTTCTGGGAAGTGTGTGGCCTGCCTGACTTCCGCTCGCTCGGGGCCGAGCAGCACGCCAGGTTCGTGGCGCGGCTGTGGCAGGACTTGCGCGACGGATACCTGCCGCCTGATTATGTCGCCGCGCGGATCGCCGAGCTTGACCGGGTGCAGGGCGATATCGACACGCTGCAGGGCAGGATAGCCGCGATCCGATCCTGGGCCTATATCAGCCAGCGCCCCGACTGGGTGGCGCAGCGCGACGAGATGTTCGCGCGTGCCCGCGCGGTCGAGGCGCGGCTGTCGGATGCGCTGCATGCGCGGCTGACCGAGAGATTCGTGAACCGGAGGACGTCGATCTTGATGAAATCGCTGGGCCAGGGCGGAGAAGGCTTGCCGGTCGAGCTGGCGCCGGACGGCGCGCTAACCGTGGCGGGCGAACCGATCGGCCGGCTCGACGGGTTTCGCTTTGCGGTGGCGCCCGATGCCACGGTGGCGGACCGCCGGATGCTGCTGGCGGCCGGCGAGAAGGCGCTGCCGGCGCTGCTCGCGCAGCGCGCGCAATGGCTTGCCACGGCAGGGCTTGATGAGCTGGAACTGGTTGACGGTGCAGTGCGCTGGAGCGGCCATAATCTGGCGCAGATCGTGCTGCCCGATGATTTCGGCACCGCGCGGCTGGTCCCGGCGCGCGAGCTCGGCGTGTTGCCAGATGCCGCGCGCAAGCAGTTCGAAACCGTGCTCACTGATTGGCTGTCGCGGCAGCTGGAACCGCTTGCGCCGTTGCGGGCCCTGGCCGCCGCGGCGCGCGACCCCGCCGCCGGGTCACAGGCGCGGGCGCTGCTGCACACGGTGATCGCCGCACATGGTGTGGTGAGCCGCGAGGATGCCGGTCTGGAGCATTTGCCCAAGGAGTTGCGGCCCTATCTGCGCAAGCTGGGCGTAACGTTCGGTGCGCTCGACATTTTCGTGCCCGCGCTGCTCAAGCCGGCGCCGCGCCATCTGCTCCATGCGCTGGGGATCGACCGGCGCCCGCTCGAAACGGGCATGCCGCCGGTGATTGGCGAGCGCAAACGCCTGCCTGCAGGATACCGCCGGGCGGGCAGCCAGGCGATCCGGGTCGACCTGGCCGAAAAGATCCTGCGCGCCGCCTTCGATGCGCGCACCAGGGCGGCGGCATCCGCATCGGGCAGCAAGGGGCGGCCATCGGCCGTGCGCTTCACGTTTGACATGGCACTTCCGATCTCGGTCGGGCTCGAGGCGGCCAACATCCCGCGCCTGCTTGGCAGCGCGGGTTTCCACCGTCATGCGGCAAGAGCGCTGGCTGAGGGTGCCTTTGGCCCGCCTTCGCCAGACATATGGACCTGGCAGATGCGCGGCACGGACCGCCGCGCGGATCGGGCCTCGCGGCAGCCAGAGCGAGGGACCGGAAGCAAGCGCAACGCGAATCGCGAGGCAAAGCGGGAGCAGGGCCGCAACGGCGGAAACAAGCGGCAAGGCAAGCCGGCAGCCGGACCTCGCCCTCGCCAGGATAGCGCCGGTCCGGCACGTTCGGGTGGCGCGTTCGATGCGCTGAAAGAGCTGCTGCGCTGATGGAGGGGGCAATCCGGATTGACCGGTTGCTCGTCAATCTGCGTTTTGCCCGCACGCGCAACCGGGCGCAGGCAATGATCCACGAAGGCCATCTGCGCCTCAACGGAGCGCATGTGCAGCGCAACAGCGAGTATGTCCGGATCGGCGACGTGCTGACCTTCGCGCAAGGCGAAGATGTGCGGATAGTCGAGGTGCTGGAGCTGCCGGAGCGGCGCGGCTCGCCCGAGGTCGCCCGCTCGCAATATCGCGAGCTTGACCGCAGCGGAAAAAGCGCGATAGCAGCAGTCAAGTCACGCGCAACCCAAGGGGATTTCACCACATGACCTATGTCGTCACCGACGCCTGCATCCGGTGCAAGTATACCGACTGCGTCGAAGTCTGCCCGGTAGACTGCTTTTATGAAGGCGAATCGATGCTGGTGATCAACCCCTCGGAATGCATCGACTGTGGCGTGTGCGAACCTGAATGTCCCGCCGAGGCGATTCTGCCCGACACCGAGTCGGGCCTTGAGAAGTGGCTCGAACTCAACGCCAAATACTCCGCCGAGTGGCCCAACATCACCAGCCAGAAAGAGCCGCCGGCAGATGCCGACGAGCACAAGGGCGAAGAGGGCAAGTTCGAGAAGTACTTCTCGGCTGAGCCAGGCGAAGGCGACTGAGCGGCTAGCCGTCGCCGGAAACGACGAGGGCGATTCGGCCCGGTTTCGGCATCCAGATTGCTCTCGAACCGGCCGTTAACTGGCCGGTTCGTTTGCGACTCGCAATTTTGTTGCAAATGCACTATATAATCGAACAATCGCGCCGGATTGGTCCCGGCGTTCGGGTTGTTGCGAGGAAAGGCGAGGCCAATCCCACTGACATTCGAAGGCACGCGGTGCCTGCATCAGCAGGCCCGGGCAGGTGTTTTCGACTGTCGATGCGGGTTCTCGCCCCAGGAAAGGATTTTGCATGGCCAGCAAGGCACCTGCCTTCACCGTCGGTGACTATGTTGTTTACCCCAAGCATGGCGTGGGCCGTGTGATCGAGCTGCAGAACGAGGAAATCGCCGGCATGCAGCTCGAGCTGTATGTGCTGCGCTTCGAGAAGGAGCGGATGACTCTGCGGGTGCCCACCAACAAGGTGGAAGCGATCGGCATGCGCAAGCTTTCGAGCGACAAGACGCTCAAGGAAGCGATGGAAACGCTCAAGGGCAAGCCCAAGGTCAAGCGGACCATGTGGTCGCGCCGCGCGCAGGAATATGAAGCCAAGATCAACTCTGGCGATCTCGTCTCGATCGCGGAAGTGACCCGCGACCTGTTCCGCCCGGAAGACCAGCCCGAGCAGAGCTATTCCGAGCGGCAGATCTTCGAGGCTGCCTCAAGCCGCCTGGCGCGCGAACTTGCGGCGATGGAAGAGACCGACGAGCCGACCGCGCTCGGTAAGATCCTCGACGTGCTGCGCAAGCATGCGCCGCAATATTACGAGACCGCCGAAGACGCCTGATCGACCGGCGACATTCCGTGATCGACCAAGGGCCGCCTGCAAGGGCGGCCCTTTTCGCATCGGCGATTGAACCGCGATCCAAGGTGTATTATGTGTGCAATACGGACCCCGTTTCTGGAGGATCACATGCTACACAGACTGATCAAGGGCCTTGCGCCTGTCGCCCTGATGGCACTCTCGGCCGCGCTCGCCGGGTGCAATGACGCGAATATCGAGATCAATGGCGAGAAGGGCGTGCCGCTGGCCGAGCTCGATATGTCAGGCGCCGCGCCGACCAAACTGGTGCTGGCCGGCCCGGACAAGGTGATTCTCAGCGAGGGTGACGCGCTCGATATCGATGTGACCGGCGACAATGCTGCTGTCGATCTGGTCCGCTTCACCTTGAAGGACGGCGCCCTGGGCGTGCTGCGCGAACCGGGCAACTGGGGCGACAAGGGCACCGCGATCGTGCGTGTGACCATGCCTGCACCCGAATCGATCACCATCGCCGGATCGGGCGGTGTCGAGGCACAGGGCATGGCCAAGCAGGCAGAGATCGTGATCGCCGGATCGGGCAGGCTGAAAGTCGCGGCCCTGGCCGCCAGCAAGGCAGATGTGACCATCGCCGGTTCCGGCTCGCTTGAGGCGGCTGGTACCC
>JBMSNZ010000114.1:0-7327 GCA_049421965.1 Erythrobacter sp. | reverse complement strand
CCAGGGTTACGCTGGTCAGGGAACGGGTCGACCGGCTGCCCGATGCCGGGCTCACCATTGTTGCCACCGGGCCGCTCACCGCGCAGACCCTGGCCGAGGATATCGTGGCGCGCACCGGGCAGGAGCGGCTCGCCTTCTTCGATGCCATCGCGCCGATCGTCCACCGCGACAGCATCAACATGGATGTGGCCTGGATCCAGTCGCGCTGGAACAAGCGCACCGAGGCCTCGAACGAAGGCGGCGACTACATCAATTGCCCGATGACGAAAGAGCAATATCTCGCCTTCCATCGCGGACTGATCGAGGGCGAGAAGACCGAGTTTCGCGAATGGGAAAAGGATACGCCCTATTTCGACGGCTGCATGCCGATTGAGGTGATGGCCGAGCGCGGCGTCGACACATTGCGGTTCGGGCCGATGAAGCCGGTCGGGCTCGACAATCCGCGCGATGCCACACCCGAATTTCCGCAAGGCCGCTGGCCCTATGCCGTGGTTCAGTTGCGGCAGGACAACAAGCTCGGCACGCTGTGGAACATGGTCGGCTTCCAGACCAAGCTCAAATATGCCGCGCAGATCGAACTGTTCCGCACGATCCCGGGGCTCGAGCAGGCCGAGTTTGCGCGGCTGGGCGGCCTCCACCGCAACACCTTCCTCAATTCGCCGCTGGTGCTCGACCGGCAATTGCGGCTGCGCGAAGCACCGCACATCCGCTTTGCCGGGCAGGTGACCGGGTGCGAGGGCTATGTCGAATCGAGCGCGGTGGGGCTCGTCGCCGGAATGATGGCAGCCTGCGAACTCGCCGGCCAGGAATGGTGCCCGCTGCCCCGCACAACCGCGATGGGCGCGCTGCTGAGCCATATCACCGGCGATGCCGAAGCCGAAACATTCCAGCCCATGAACGTCAATTTCGGGCTGTTCCCGCCGCTGCACGAGATTGGCAAGAAGGCGCGCAAGGAAGCCTATACCGGGCGCGCCAAGCAGGATTTCACCGACTGGCTGGCTCGCGTGAAAGCGGCGACAGCGATTTAGGGCTTAGCAGGCGCAGCCAGGTCGCCGCGCCGCAGCCTTGGGGGCAGTGACTGTGAATTCCTTAGCCGAGAGCTTGCCGTTGCCATCGCCGTCAGCCGCATCGAAGCGCTGCGCGGTGGTGACCGCCCATTCCTCGAAGGTCAGCAAATTGTTGCCGTCACGATCGAGCTGGCGGAAGGCATCGCTGCGGGTCGAGAGCATCTCGTTGCGGGTGATCTCGAGGTCGCGGTTGCGGTCGTAACGGAAGAAACGGCGCTGCTCGCGCGTCAACTCGCTCGCTTCGGGCGGCTCGGGTCCGGTCAGGCCGGCACCATCGGCCAGTGGTAGCGTGTCAGGCACTACCGCAACCTTGGGCGGAGGGGGGGCATTGGCTTCGACTTCGGCCCGGCCCTGCCACCAGTAGAGACCCACGCTGGCGAGCACGAGGCCCAGGAACAATCCGAGTAGAACGCGCGACATACGACCCTCCTGCCTCGCCTGCGCCGACGATAGACCGTAATCAGCGACCGAGCAAACCGGCGCGCAGAGCCACCAGTGCCGCTCCCCTGCCCTCCAGCAGTGGCCGGCCGCCCCGCCGCAGCGCGCGCAAGGCCAGTGCCTGGAGCACTGCGAGGCCGCGCAGGCCGGGCTCGATCCTGCCTCCGCCCCGGGTCCGCGCGAGTCCGGCTTCGACCAGCGCAGCGCGATCCTGCGGATCGGCGCAGTGCGCCGCGGCATCGGCCATTGCCCAATGAAAAGCCGCCGCCGCCACTCGATCTTTCGCGGCGCGGTCACGCACTCTTTGCAGCGCGCCGAACGGCGCTGCCCTGCCCTCGCCAAACTCGTGCAACTGGCCTGGGGTGAGCGTTTCGCCCGCAAGCAGCACCTCCCAGGCATCGACCATGGCGATCAGTTCGCGCTCATGCCCGCCCCAGTGCTGGCCGAGCGCATCCAGCACCACATCGCCCGCAGGCCGGTCGGCAGAAGCTTTGCCGAGCATGTCGCGCCACCAGGCAAGCCGCATCTGGCCCAGCATCGGTTCACTGGTGCGCGCCACCAGCTGGCTCAGGCGCCGATCCAGCGCAAACAGGCTGGCAAGCGCAGGCCGGGTCGCGCCGGGCGAGTAAGCCAGGGCCAGGCGCTGCTCTTCAGCGAGATCGAGGGAGGCGGGCTCTGCCATCCCCCAACGCTAGCCTGCGGGCGCACTCCCCTGTCAACCATAAATGGGCACGGATTTGCGCGGTTAGCGCGCTGGTTGGCGAGGCCCGACGCGAAGAGTCTGTTAACCATGCCGGTTGACGGGGCGCTTACGCTGCATCGCCTAAGGGCAGCTATTGGATGAAGCGTAACTCCGGGGAAGCTGAGATCATGGGAGCCATTACCAAGTTCCGGCGGCGGTTGAGCCGGTCGACCAGCGGCAATGCAACGCTGCTGGTGGCGCTGGGCCTGCCCGCGCTGATCGGGGGCACAGGTTTCGCGGTCGACACCGCACAATGGTACATGTGGAAGCGCGAGATGCAGTTCGCGGTGGACCAGGCGGCGATCGCCGGTGCCTGGGCGCGCTCGGACGAAGACACCCAAGACACCTACACCACCCGTGCGGCGCAGGAATTCGACGCCAACATCGACAAAACCGGCACCTTTGTGTCGGAACCAAGCGTGGCACTGGCTGACTATGCCGGCGGCGACGATAACAGTGTGGCGGTATCCGCCACGGCCAGGCGCACACTGCCCTTTTCCAGCTTCATCACTGGAGAAGGCGTGACCATTCGCGCCTATGCCCAGGCCTCGTTCGAGGACGGCGCAACCTACACCAGCTGCCTTGTCGCCGTCGACGAGGATGACGATGGCGCAATCACCATCGGCGGTAATGCGGTACTGACCGCGAACTGCGGCCTCGCCGCGCTTTCGACCTCGGACGAAGCGGTGACCGTGAACGGAAGCCCGACGATCGACGCGGGCTGGATCCTTGCGGCGGGCGGTATCGATGACTGGTTCAACGAGAACACCGACGATACCGTGCTCGAATATCTCGACGGGCTGAAGGACCCGTTCGAAGGCGTGGAACCGCCCAACCCCGTCGAAAGCCAGGTCGCTCGGACCTACAGCTGCTCGAAAAAGGGCAAGGACACCACGACCGCCGACATCACCACCACGCTGGTCTATAGCTATAACTATTACAAGGGCGACCGCAGCAGCACCACGCCCACTGGCTGGATAAACCCCAAGGTTGGTTACACTGTCGGGCCAGACAAGGAGGATGTCATCCTTGTCCCTAACCGGAAGCTGGCGGGTAGCACGACCACCACAACCAGCACCCGCACTCTACTAGCAGGAGCCGGAGTCGACCGGATCTGGGAAGTAGAAACCAAGGCAGAGACGATTGCCTATACCGATATCCAGCTCAAATCAGGTGACTCGAACGCGGCCCTGCAGCCAGGCACCTACACCGATCTCAAGATCAGCTGCCCCACTACATTTTCGACCGGCGTCTACATCCTTGACGGCGGCGACCTTGATATATCGGGCCAGTATGAAGTCACGGGGTCAAACGTGATGTTCGTGCTCAAGAACGGGGCCGGCTTCAAGATCAACGGCGGATCAAACATCAACCTCACCGCGATCCAGGCTGCTGACCTCATTGCGCGGGGCGTCCCGGCAGAGCAGGCCAACCAGCTGGCAGGCATGCTGATTTTCGAAGCGCGCGATTCGGAAGGCAACTCCGAGAACATGATCAATGGCAATGCGCAGACTGTGCTGAACGGGGCTATCTACACCTCGGTCAGCGGCGTTTCGATGGCCGGCACGGCCAATGTGACCAGCCAGTGCCTGATGATCGCTGCGGCCACCATCAACCTCACCGGTACGCTCGACATGTCGACTTTCTGCCCGGTTGACGAGAGTATCGAAGATGTGGTTGCCGTGACGCAGCCGCGCGTGAGGCTGGTCGCATGATCGCGCGCATGCTCCACTTCACCCGGTCGCTCGCGCAGGATTTGCGCGGGTCAATGGTGATCGAAACCGCCATCGTCGCCCCCGTGCTGCTGGTGCTGGCGCTTGGCGGATTCGAATCGAGTCGCATTGTCGCGCGTCAGGCCGAGCTGCAGACCGCCGCTGCCGAGGCCGCGGCAATCGTGCGCGCCTCGCCACCGAAAACGGCGGACGAACGCACTGTCGTGCACGACGTGGTGAAAACCTCGCTTGGCCTTGCCGACACGGATGTCACGGTAACGCCTCTCTTCCGCTGCGGCGCCGAAGACGCATTCGTCGATGCCGAGACATCGTGCGAGGAAAGCGCGACCGTATCCTACTACATCGAGGTTGTGATCACCGACAGCTACACACCGATGTGGACCAGCTTTGGGGTCGGAGGCCCGGTCGACTACCGCGTCGAACGCATGGTGTTCATTTCGTCATGAGCGGGCTGAACAACCTTCTCCGCCGCCTGCGGGCAGACCAGGCCGGTGCGGTCGCAGTCGAATTCGGCCTGCTGGCGATCGCCATGTTCACCATGCTGCTGGGCGTGCTGCAGGTCGGCATCGGCATGCAGAACTACAACGCGATCCGCAGCGCTTCGGCCGATGTCGCCCGATATACGATGGTGCAGTATGAAACCGGCAACAAGCTGGAGCTCAGCCAGATCCGCAGCTACGCGCTGGCGGCCGGGCAGAACGCGCCCTACATGCTTGATTTTGCACGGCTGGATGCGACCGTCGAAACAGCTGCTACACAGCGTGTCGCGGGCGCGACCGAGCTGACTCTGGAGATGACCTATACCGTGCCGATCATTATCGGCTTCCTCGGCATCCAGGAGCCGCAGATCACCTACACGCGGCCGATCTTCCTGCTCGAAGACTGACGACGGAGCGGGCTGGCCTGGTGCCAGCCCCGCACCGGCAGATCACCCGCGATAGCAGACCTTGCGCACCGCAGCTGCGATGCGCGCGGCATCGATCACTGCCAGCTTCTCGAGATTGGCGGCATAGGGCAGCGGCACATCCTCGTTGCACACGCGCAGGACAGGCGCATCGAGGTGGTCGAAACCTTCCTCCATACAGATCGCGATCACCTCCGACGCAATCGAACACACCGGCCAGCCTTCCTCGGCGACGACCAGACGGTTGGTCTTGGCCAGCGAGGTCAGGATCGCCGCCTTGTCGAGCGGGCGCAGCGTCCGCAGGTCGATCACTTCGGCGTCAATCCCCTCATCGGCAAGCTGCGCGGCAGCATCGAGCGCGAGCCCGCCCCCGATCGAATAGCTGACGATGGTGACGTCCTTGCCTTCGCGCACGATCCGCGCCTTGCCGATCGGCAGCACGTAATCCTCGATATCAGGCACGTCGAAGCTGCGGCCATAGACCAGTTCGTTTTCGAGGAAGACGACCGGGTCCTCGCTGCGGATCGCCGCCTTCATCAGCCCCTTGGCATCGGCGCTGTCATAGGGCGCGATCACGATCAGGCCCGGTACCGAAGCGTACCACGGCCCGTAGTTCTGGCTGTGCTGCGCAGCCACGCGGCTGGCCGCCCCGTTGGGCCCGCGGAACACCACAGGGCAGCGCATCTGCCCGCCTGACATGTAATTGGTCTTGGCGGCCGAATTGATGATGTGGTCGATTGCCTGCATGGCGAAGTTGAAGGTCATGAATTCGACGATCGGGCGCAGACCACCCATCGCGGCGCCCGTGCCGATCCCGGCAAAGCCATATTCGGTGATCGGGGTGTCGATCACGCGCTTGGGACCGAATTCGTCGAGCAGGCCCTGGGTGACCTTGTAGGCACCCTGGTACTCGGCCACTTCCTCGCCCATCACGAACACGCGCGGATCGCGGCGCATTTCTTCCGCCATGCCATCGCGCAGCGCTTCGCGCACAGTGGTGCTGGTAAATCCGGTTCCGGCAGGAATCGCAGGGTCGGACTTCGCCGACACCGCAGCCGGGCGCGGAGCAGCAGCAGGCGCCGCCGGCGCTGACGGGGGTGCCACGGCAGGAGCCGGCGACGCGACAGGCGCTGGTTCTGCCCCGCCCTCGCCCTCGACCAGCGCGATGACCGTGCCGACCTTCACATTCTCAGTACCTTCAGCCACCAGGATCTTGCCCAGCACGCCTTCGTCGATCGCTTCGAATTCCATCGTCGCCTTGTCGGTCTCGATCTCGGCAATCACATCGCCCGGTGCGATCGTGTCGCCTTCCTGCTTGAGCCAGCGGGCCAGCGTGCCTTCTTCCATGGTGGGCGAAAGCGCAGGCATCTTCAGCTCGATTGCCATCAGTAGCTCTCCACCAGCACGTCGGTGTAGAGCTCGCCCGGGGCAGGCTCAAGCGAGGTTTCAGCGAAATCGGCGCTTTCGGCCACGCGTGCGCGGATCGCCTTGTCGATCGCCTTGAGTTCTTCTTCGGTCTTGCCGGCTTCGATCAGCACCTTCTTCAGCCCTTCGATCGGGTCCTTGTGCTCGCGCACGTCCTGCACTTCCTCGCGGCTGCGATACTTGGCCGGATCGGACATTGAATGCCCGCGATAGCGATAGGTGTTCAGTTCCATCAGCACCGGGCCATTGCCATCGCGCACGTGCTTGAAGGCGATTTCGGCCGCGGCGCGCACTTCCAGCACGTCCATGCCGTTGACCTTCATGCCGGGAATGCGGAACGCTGTGCCGCGCCGGTAGAACTCGGTTTCGGCCGAGCTGCGGCGCACCGCGGTGCCCATCGCGTACTGGTTGTTTTCGACCACGAACACGATCGGCAGGCCCCACAGCGCCGCCATGTTGAAGGTTTCGTAGACCTGGCCCTGGTTAGCCGCACCATCGCCGAAATAGGCCAGGCACAAGCCGCCGTCCTCATTGTATTTGTGTGCCAGCGCCAGGCCACCGCCCAACGCCACCTGCGCCCCGACGATACCGTGCCCGCCATAGAATTTGTGCTCGGTCGAGAACATGTGCATCGACCCGCCCTTGCCCTTCGAAATGCCCGCCTGGCGCCCGGTCAGCTCGGCCATGATCACATTCGGATCGATGCCATAGGCCAGCATATGGCCGTGATCGCGATAGCCGGTGATCACGCTGTCGAGCCCTTCGGTCAGCGCGGACTGCAGGCCCACGGCCACTGCCTCCTGCCCGATGTAAAGGTGGCAGAAGCCGCCAATCAGCCCAAGCCCATACAGCTGCCCCGCCTTCTCCTCGAACCGCCGGATCAGCAGCATCTGTTCGTAGAAATGCAGCATCTCGTCGATGCTGGCGGGATAGCGCGGGTTCTGGCGGTGGGCTTCATCGAGCATACAACAGGAAAGCATAATAACTTTTTAGGTTATAATTCTGGTCAAGCAAATAC
>JBMSNZ010000113.1:0-7353 GCA_049421965.1 Erythrobacter sp. | reverse complement strand
GATTGGCAGAGTGGTATTAGGCGGCTTAGCGCCGCGTTTCCCCATCGGACCCTTCGCGCTCGACCCAGGGCGGACCCCACAGTCGGGTGCCGTCCCCTTCCGGACCCTCGACCTTGATTACATCGGCACCAAGGTCGGCCAGCGTCTGGCCGGCCCATGGCCCGGCCAGCACGCGTGCCAGTTCGACTACCTTGAGCCCTGCCAGCGGAGCGCCTGGATTACGCGGTTGGTCGAGCCACATGCCGTCAATGGCTCTAAAGCGCGACTTCGTAATGCGCGGTGGTCTTGTCGGCGATTTCCTGCGTGCTCACGCCCGGAGCCACTTCGATAAGGCGGAACGGGCTGGCATGGTCAGGCCGGTGGAACACCGCCAGATCGGTGATGATCATGTCCACCACGTTGCGGCCGGTCAGCGGCAGCGTGCAGTGGGGGATGAACTTGGGGCTGCCGTCCTTGGCGGTATGCTCCATCACCACGATGATCTTCTTGACGCCGGCGACAAGGTCCATCGCGCCACCCATGCCCTTGATCATCTTGCCCGGGATCATCCAGTTGGCGATGTCACCGTTCTCGGCCACTTCCATCGCGCCCAGCACGGTCAGGTCGATATGGCCGCCGCGGATCATGGCAAAACTTTGCGCGCTGTCGAAATAGGCACTGTGCGGCAATTCGCTGATCGTCTGCTTGCCGGCGTTGATGAGGTCGGGGTCGACCTCATCGTCATAGGGGAAGGGACCGATCCCCAGCATCCCGTTCTCGCTCTGCAGCGTAACATGCATGCCCTCGGGGATATGGTTCGCCACCAGCGTAGGGATGCCGATGCCGAGATTGACGTAATAGCCGTCGCGCAGTTCCTGCGCTGCGCGCGCTGCCATCTGGTCGCGGCTCCAGCCCTCGGCAATGCCGTCATGCGTGGTCATCACTTCGCCTCCCCCGTGGCGGGGCCCGCAAGGTCGGCGGGCACCGGCAGGCTTGCGCTGGCGGGTTGCCACAGGATCGAGAATACCTTCCAGCCGCTCTCGGTCTTGACTAGCTGGAAGCTGTTGATGCCGGTCACCACGATCGGCCCGTCCTTGCTGCCGCTCCGCCCTTCATAGGCCGACCACACATGGGCGAGGCGGCCGTAGACTTCGATGCGGCGGCCGGTCTCGACCTCGAAGAAGCCCTGTTCGACCAGGAATTTCTCCGAGCGGGCGATATAGCCGTCGACGTCAAGTGACAGGTGCCCGTTCGTGCCGATCGGGGTCAGCCGCGCATCGGCGGTCAGCAGTCCGCGCAAGCGAGCCCAGTCGCGCGGCGCGCCCACCGGGCCGGAGATCACCGCGTAGACTGCATCGTCCGCCTGCTGGATCGCGGCTTCCTCGCTCGTCATGGGGCTCGTTTCCTCGTGATCATGCGCCAGCGCGGGAAAAGGTACTGCGAGCGCCAGGGCGGTGGCGTAGGCCAGGCGCATCATGCCACCTCCCGCGCGCGCGTAGTGCGGAATTCGATCTTCTTGTCATAGGGCGCCCCCACGATCATGCGGTTGACGTAGACCCCGGGCAGATGGATGCAATCGGGATCGAGGCTTCCCGCCGGCACCACTTCCTCGACCTCGGCCACGCACACCTTGCCGCAGGTTGCGGCAGGCACATTGAAATTGCGCGCGGTCTTGCGAAACACGACATTGCCTGTCTCGTCCGCTTTCCACGCCTTGATGATCGAAAGATCGGCGAAGATGCCGCGTTCGAGGATGTATTCCTGCCCGTCGAACAGCTTCACTTCCTTGCCTTCGGCGACCTGGGTGCCGACACCGGTGCGGGTGTAGAAGCCGGGAATCCCCGCACCGCCCGCCCGCATGCGTTCGGCCAGCGTGCCTTGCGGGCAGAACTCGACTTCGAGCTCCCCGGAGAGGAACTGCCGCTCGAACTCCTTGTTCTCGCCGACGTAGCTGGAGATCATCTTCTTCACCTGCCGTGTGCGCAGCAGCATGCCGATGCCTTCGTTATCGATCCCGGCGTTGTTGCTGGCGAAAGTCAGACCCTTCACGCCGCTGTCGCGGATCGCGACAAGCAGCCGCTCGGGAATCCCGCACAGGCCGAAGCCACCGGATGCGATCACCATGTCGTCGCGCAGCAAGCCGTCGAGCGCGGCGGCGGCACTGGGGTAAAGCTTGGGCATAAGCTCCTCGTGGCTGGACCGTTTACGTGAGGCCGGGTCCGGCGCGCATAGCGGTTCGCGGCTGGACTGTCATCCGCCGATATGCCGCTTGCGGGCCCTGTGCTGCGAATGCGTTAGTTTACGTTGCGGTGCAACATGACATGGCAGCCGAGGCGTTCTGTGCTGGGGATGCGACCAGGAAATTTGACAGATTTGTAATGCAAATTCAGTAACCTGATTCGCGATCTCGGAGCCTAAATTGCAGTTTTTGCAATCAAGCATGACCTTTTCGCACTTGCACAAAACGGGCCATCCCCGCATATGCAAAGGGCCTTTTAGGCATCCTCTCCCAAAGACTTTCAGGCCCGGCCATTTGGTCGGGCCTTTTTCTTTGCCCGCAGGCCGGGGCGAAGCGGCGTCATGGCATTTGCACATTGGGCACAGGCTTCCTAGCTTGGGACTGACACCCCAGCACAAGGGAGCCATCGCATGGCCGACTCAGCCGCCAGCAAGAGCAAGAGTGAAGCCGACACTGTCCGGCTCCAGGTAGCCGCTGCCCGGCAGGAAGAATCCGGCCAGGGCATAGCGCGCATCCCGCGCTCGGCGTTCAAGGCGCTTGGCATCGCCGAGGGCGATGTGATCGAGATCACCGGCAAGCGCAGCACGCCCGCGATCGCCATGGCTGCCTACCCCGAAGACGAAGCGCTCGATGTGGTGCGGCTTGACGGATTGCAGCGCGGCAATGCCGGGGTCGGCTCGGGTGAGCATGTGACGATTGCCGTGGCCCAGTCGCGTCCGGCCACGCGCGTGGTGTTTGCCCCTGCGCAGCGCGAGATGCGGCTGCAAGGGCCGGGCCAGGCATTGAAGCGCAACTTTTTCCGCCGGCCATTGATGGCGGGCGATCTGGTGGCGACGACCGGCCAGCAGCCGGTGCAGAACATGCCCCCCGACCTGCGCCAGTTGCTCCGCACGCCTGCCTATGCTCTCACGCAAATCCGGCTGTCCGTGGTGTCGACATCGCCCAAGGGCATCGTCCACATCGACGAGAACACCGAAGTGGAACTGCGCGCCGAGTTCGAGGAGCCGCGCGATGGGCGCGCCGTGGTCAATTACGACGATGTCGGCGGGATGGGCGATACCATCCGCCAGCTGCGCGAAATGGTGGAACTGCCGCTGCGCTATCCCGAACTGTTCACCCGCCTTGGCGTCGATCCGCCCAAGGGGGTGTTGCTGCACGGCCCGCCGGGCACCGGCAAGACCCGGCTGGCGCAGGCCGTGGCGAACGAAAGCGATGCCAATTTCTTCACCATCAACGGCCCTGAAATCATGGGCTCTGCCTATGGCGAAAGCGAGAAGCGGCTGCGCGAGGTGTTCGAGGAAGCGGCCCGTTCTGCTCCCTCGATCGTGTTCATCGACGAAATCGATTCGATCGCGCCCAAGCGCACGCAGGTGCCGGGCGAGGCCGAAAAGCGGCTGGTGGCACAGCTGCTGACACTAATGGACGGGTTGGAAGCGCGCGCAAACCTGGTGGTGATCGCTGCCACCAACCGGCCGGACGCGATCGACGAGGCCTTGCGCCGTCCCGGCAGGTTCGACCGCGAGATCGTGATCGGCGTGCCCGACGAAAGCGGGAGGCGCGAAATCCTGGCGATCCACACGCGCGGCATGCCGCTGGGCGAAAAGGTCGATCTGCAGGAACTGGCGCGAACGACCCACGGCTTTGTCGGGGCCGATCTCGCCGCGCTCGCGCGCGAGGCGGCGATCGAGGCAGTGCGACGGATCATGCCCATGCTCGACCTCGACGAGCGCACGATTCCGCCGGAAGTGCTCGAGGAACTGCGCGTCGAACGCGATGACTTCCTTGCCGCGCTCAAGCGCGTGCAACCCTCGGCCATGCGCGAAGTGATGGTGCAGATTCCCAATGTCGGGTGGAGCGATATCGGCGGGGTATCCGATGCGGTGGACAAGCTCAAGGAAGGGATCGAACTGCCGCTCAAAAACCGCGAGGCATTTGACAGGCTGGGCATCCGCCCGGCCAAAGGCTTCCTGCTCTATGGCCCGCCGGGCACCGGCAAGACCCTGCTGGCCAAGGCCGTGGCCAAGGAAGCGGAAGCAAATTTCATCTCGATGAAAAGCTCGGACCTGCTCAGCAAATGGTATGGTGAAAGCGAGCAGCAGATCGCCCGCATGTTCCAGCGCGCGCGCTCGGTTGCCCCCTGCGTGATCTTCATCGACGAAATCGACAGCCTGGTGCCGGCGCGCGGCAGTGGCCAGGGCGAACCGCAGGTGACTGGTCGCGTGGTCAACACCATCCTTGCGGAGATGGACGGGCTCGAGGAATTGCAATCGGTGGTGGTGATCGGGGCGACCAATCGCCCCGCGCTGATCGATCCCGCACTCCTGCGGCCCGGGCGCTTCGACGAACTTGTCTATGTTGGCACTCCCGACAAGGGCGGGCGTGAACACATCCTCCAGATCCATACCAGGGACATGCCGCTGGCAAAGGACGTTGATCTGGCTGCAATCGCCGCAAAGGCCGAGCGCTTTACCGGTGCTGACCTCGAAGACCTTGTGCGCCGCGCGGGCCTTAATGCGCTCCGCCGCAAAGGCAGTGAGGTCAAGAATGTGGCAGGCGAGGACTTTGCCGCGGCGCTGGAAGATTCGCGCGCGACCGTGACCGAAGCGATGGAAGAGGAATACCGCAAGATGCGCGGCGAGCTGAAAAAGCGCGCCGCCGAGGTGCAACCGATCGGCTTCATCCATGAAGGAATGGTCGAGCCCACCCGAGGCCGCAAGCATGGCGGCGGACCGGAAGAAAGCGGGATCGAATAGGCCCGGAGCAGGCCGGCGACTATTCGCGTGCGGCAGCCTTGGCCGGTTCGATCCGGTGACGGATCAGCGCGTCGGGCTGGTGCTCGCCCAGCCATTTGAGCATGTGTTCGCGCAGGTCGCAGCGCAGTTCGAACAGGTCAGCGATTGTCCGCGCGCTCACCGACATGCGCAATTCCACACTGTCGCGAAACGCCTCGGTCACCAGCAGCTGCACATTGCGCCCGTCGAACAGGGGGTGCGCCTTGGTGTACCGCTCGAACTCGGCGCGGATAGGGGCGACATCCACCGCTGGGTCGACATGCAGGAACACCGGCCCGGTCAGTGCCTCGTTGCGGCGCGACCAGTTCTCGAACGGTTGGTCGAGAAAGCGGTTGGTCGGCACGATCAGCACCCGTTCGTCCCAGGTGCGCACGGTGACAAAGCCCATCCGGATTTCCTCGACCCGGCCGGTCTGCCCGTCGACCTTGACCAGGTCGCCGATCCGCAGCGGTTCGGTGATAGCCATCTGCAACCCGCCGATCAGCGACTTGAGCGCGGGCTGTGCCGCGGCACCCACGGCCAGCGCGGCGAGGCCGGCCGACGCAAGCAGGGTCGTGCCGATATCGCGCACACCCGGGATTCCCATCAGCATGAGCCCCACCGTGATCAGGATGATGGCGAAGGTGGCCGTGCGCGACAGGACCGAAATGCGCGTGCGGCGGCTGCGTACCGCCACCGGATCGTCCGAAGTCTGGAGCCGGTATTCGAGCGCGGCGGTAAAAGCCTTCACCAGCGTGTAGGCGATCCAGCCGAGCAGCGCCGGGCGCACGAAGCGCGCCATCGGCTCCCACAGCAGCTTGAGTTCGGGGTCAACCTGCGCGGCCAGCGTCACCCCGATCGCGATGAAACCCCATTTGACGGGTTTGCGCACCCGTTCGAGTACCATTTCGTCGACTTCGGTTTCCGACAGCCGCGTCAGCCGATCAGCCATGGCAAAGACCACGCGGTAGACCAGATAGGCGGCAACCACGGCCACGACCACCGCGATGGCGCTGGTCGCAAAGTCGTCCCAGGCGATCTGCCAGTTTGCCGGGTTGTACCGCTCAAACATCAGGCGTGCTCCCTCGGTGTGCTGCTCTGCATCGATCTCATTGCCCTGCTCAATGTGCCGCGTCCCAGCTGATTCCGGTGCCGATATCGACCCCCAGCGGTACTGACAGTTCAACCGCCGGACGCGCGGCCTCGGCCATCACGCGTTCGATCACCGGCGCCGCGCGCGCCACATCGCCTTCGGGCAGTTCAAACACCAGTTCGTCATGCACCTGCAAAAGCATCCGAACCTGGGCGAGGCCTTCATCTGCCAGCGCGGGCATCATCCGCACCATCGCGCGCTTGATGATGTCGGCGCTGGTACCCTGGATCGGGGCGTTGATCGCGGCGCGTTCGCTGCCCTGGCGTTCGGCCTGGTTCTTCGAATTGATCCGCGGGAACCAGGTCTTGCGGCCGAGCAGGGTTTCCGAATAGCCGCGTTCGCGCACTGTCTCGAGTGTATCGTGGATATAGCGCTGGATGCCCGGAAAGCGCTGGAAATAGGTGTCGATCATCGCTTGCGCTTCATCGGGCTCGACCTCCAGCCGGGTCGCCAGCCCCCAGCGCGAAATGCCGTAGAGGATCGCGAAATTGATCGTCTTGGCGCGGGCGCGGGTGTCGCGGTTGACCTCGCCAAACATTTCCTGCGCAGTGCGGGCATGGATGTCTTCGCCATTGGCGAATGCCTCTTTCAGCGTCGGCACATCAGCTATATGGGCCGCCAGCCGCAGCTCGATCTGCGAATAGTCCGCAGCCAGCAGGACATTGCCAGTTTCCGGCACGAAGGCTTCGCGGATCTGCCGCCCGATCGCGGTGCGCACGGGAATGTTCTGCAGATTGGGATCGGTCGACGATAGCCTGCCGGTCTGCGCGCCGACCAGCGAGTAGCTGGTGTGGACGCGGCCGGTGGCCGGGTTGATCTGTTCCTGCAGCGCATCGGTATAGGTTGACTTGAGCTTGGCGAGGTGGCGCCATTCCAGCACCTTCCGCGCGATCTCCGCTCCTTGCGCTGCCAGAACTTCAAGCACGCTCTGGTCGGTTGAATACTGGCCGCTCTTGCCCTTCTTGCCGCCCTTGTAGCCAAGCTTGTCGAACAGGATGTCGCCCAGCTGCTTGGGGCTGCCAACGGTAAACTCCTCACCCGCCAGCGCGTGGATCTCCTTCTCCAGTCGCCCGGTTTCCTGCGCAAACTCCTCTGACAGCCTGGCCAGCCGCGCGCGATCCACCTTGATCCCGTGTCGTTCCATTTGCGCCACTACCGGGATCAGCGGCCGGTCGACCCGTTCGTAAATGCGGGTTCCGCCTTCGATCGCA
>JBMSNZ010000112.1:0-7412 GCA_049421965.1 Erythrobacter sp. | reverse complement strand
GACGACGATGATGAGGACGAAGTCTACGAGGCGACGCAGTTCTCCGTTTTCGAGCCCGATCCCGAGCCCGCTGCGCCAGAGCATTGCCTTCACCTTGTGGTTGATGGCCGGACGGAGAAGCAGTTCCCGATCGGGCACAATGGCTTGCGGATCGGGCGGAGCGCGCCTGCCGACGTGATCCTGGCTGACAGGCATGTGTCGCGCCGCCATTGCCAGGTCGAGTTCGAGGGCTCGGAGCTGGTCGTTGTCGATCTGGGCTCAACCAACGGAACTTTCATCGATGACGAGAAAGTGGTTGATCGTGCGGTTCTGCCGGTTGGCTCGGTGCTCAAGGTAGGCCAGTGCGAACTGGTGTATGAAATCCGGACTTCCGCCCTCGCTTGACTAGCCTGAATCCGCCCCGTCCCAACCTAACGCTCAATGTCGGGATCACCGGCCACCGTGCTCATGCGCTGAGCCACACCGTGGTCAGCCAGCTTGAGACACGCATCCATCGCTGTTTCGAGCGGCTGCAGGCGGCGATGCAGGCGATCGGCACAGATCCGGACAGCGCTTTTTCCGACGCTCCCCCCAAGCTGCGGCTTCACACCGCGCTGGCTACCGGTGCAGATCAGTTGGCAGCAACCGAGGCAAAGAAGCTGGGCTATCAGGTGCGCGCGCTGCTGCCGTTCCCGGTCGAGGAGTATCGCCGCGATTTCAGCCAGGATGACGAGAACCGCGAGTTTCGCGAGCATCTTGCTGCTGCTGACAGCTATTTCGCATTGCCCGGAGACCGCAAGAACGAGAACCATGCCTATGTGATGGTCGGC
This sequence comes from Erythrobacter sp., assembly GCA_049421965.1. GTDB lineage: Bacteria > Pseudomonadota > Alphaproteobacteria > Sphingomonadales > Sphingomonadaceae > Erythrobacter. The sequence goes on along the minus strand of JBMSNZ010000112.1, from coordinate 6,603 downwards.
AAGGCGGTGATTGCTGCTGCTGATATCCTTATCGCCGTATGGGACGGGCGCGAAGGCAACGGGCCGGGAGGCACCGCACATGTGATCGACATCGCGCTGCGCGAAGGGGTGCCTGTGCTGCATATCCCGGTCGATCGCGACAATGAGACGCTCGGCCGGACCCGGTTACTGGTTGGGGGCGATATCGTCGATCCCGAAACAGCTCCGATCGACACGGAAGAGGATCTTGAGAGCATCATCCGCGAAGTGCTTGTCCCGACCGAGGAAATGGGCCTGGGCGATCTTGAGATGTTCTTTTCGGAGATCGAGAATACCTTCAATCCCCGCATCGAGTACCCGCTGATGCTCGCCTTGCTGGGGGTGAAGAAGCTGCCTGCTGCGCCCTGGCGGCAGATGCCGCTGGCGGAGGCATTGGCAGATTACAAGGCGCGTTCGGGCGCAACTTTCGAACGGCAGGCACTGGCGTATGAGTGGGCAAACTTCCTTGCGATCCGCTATGCCCAGCTGTTTCGCGGTGGCCACATCACCAATTACATGCTTGCGGCATTCGCTGTCCTGACCGCGCTAGCCGGACTGATCTTTCCTGAAATCAAGGCCTTGCTGGTGGTCGGCGAACTTGGGATCATCGGCATGCTGCTCTTCAACACCAAGCTTGGGAGCGAAGGCGGCTGGCACCGCAAATGGTTGCAGTACCGGCATCTCGCGGAATGTCTCCGGCCGTTGCCCTATCTCAAGCGAACCGGGCTGGTAGGGCCGCCGTTCCGCAACGAGCACGTCTCGCAAAGCCGCGGGCGCGGCGCGGTGGGAGACTGGACCCGCTGGTATTCAGCCGCAATCTGGCGCGAAATGCCCAGTCCTGACGGAACCATGGATGCTGCGGCCATCCGCAGTCTCGCGGATGAAGTGATCGAAAAGGACGTGGATGGCCAGGTGGCTTATCATCGAGTCAATGCGAAGCGGATGCACGAACTCGATCATCGCTTGCACCTTGTCGGCGAGATTGTGATGACAAGCGTTATCGCGGCTTGTGGCCTGTACCTCTTGCTCAGCGCGCTTGCTCCCGGCTTGCTCAAGCACCTGACCTACTTTTTCGTATTCGTTACGGCCGGCTTTCCTGCCCTGGGTGCAGCTGTGTTCGGTATGCGCGGGCACGGGGAACATCTGCTCGCGGCCAGCCGCTCCGTGAACACGGCCAATTCGCTGGCGCAAAATTCCGAAAAGCTGTCGCAGATCCGCGATATCGAGGACCTGGCAAACGAACTACAGCGGACCGCCGAAATCATGCTGTCCGATCTCAACGAATGGACCGTGGCCTACAGCGAAAGGTCGCTGCAGGTTCCGGCCTAGTTACCTTTACCGTAGTGTCTGCTGCGAGCGCTTGAGCAGGTCCGAGAGATAGCCGCGCGTCTGGTTAGCCTTGGCAATCGACTGCACGGCATCCGCATCGGTAATGTTGCCGCGCATCGAGGCTTCAAGACCATCGAGATACTTCAGGTAATCGCGTGCTGCGGTGGCGGCGCCCTGGCGCGTACGGAACGCCTGCTGCTCCTGTTCGGTCGCATTTGATCCGGGCCGGTCACGATCGCCCAGGCGGATAACTTGCTGGGCCACGGACCGCGCACCGCGCACCGCGCTGGCAAATTCGCGGCGGCTCCGATCGGACACCGGGTTACCCGCGCCGCTCGCGGCAGCGGTGGCAGCCGGCGTCGGCCGTGACGGACCAGCCATTGCAGTAGGCGCCGCACTTGCACTGGCTGGTGCCGTAGCTGCGGCGGCGGCACTGGAGCTGTCTGTCTTGGCAGCCATGCGCGCCGCTGTGACGCTGCGGTTAAGCTGCCCATATGCGCCGATCAACTCGCGCGCTGACGCCACCGCTGCGGTCGGTTCGGTGCTGCCCTTGATCGTTTCGGCGTTCTGTTCGACTGTGGCAACGCTGCTGCGCATCCGCTGCGCATCGCGCGAGGTCGGACGGGACACCGATGCGGCCAGTTTCTTCGCCGCGCTGACAGCGGCAGTGCCGAAGTCCGTGAGATTGGCGATCGTGATGGCCGGTGGCTCGGTGGTGGCGGGGCCACCTTCGACTTTCTTCGCCTCTGGCTGCAAAGTGGCGAGCAATGCGCGCGGCATGCCTGCTTTGCGCGCTTCGTCGACCAGCTTGGCAGCTGTCGCCGCATCGATTGTGATCGGCGCAGCTTCAGTGGCGCTATCTTCAGGGGCAGCAGAATCGAGCGAGGTGGGGGCCTTTTCCGGTTCGGAACCCGTTAGGGCCCATCCGGCGATGGCAATCACGGCCAAGGCGGCTACGCCACCCGCAATTGCCTTCTTGGGAAGCCCGCCTTCGCTTGGAGTGGTTGAAGCTTTTGCGGCTGGCGCGCGCGCGCTGGTAGCCGGCTTTGCATCGGCCGCCGCCAATGGCTTGGCCTTGTCTTCGGCGCCTTTGGGAGCCTTGGCTTCTGGTGCGGGTTCAGACTTTGCTTCGGCCGCCGGCTCGGGTGCCGGAGCGGGGGAGGCTGCCGCAGGGGCGCTATCCGCCGGCTCCTTTGGCTTATCCTCGGCCTTGGCCCGTCCTCGGTTAAGGGGCGGTGCGGGCGGATCCTCGCTCGCCGCAGGGGCAGGGCGGGCCTTGGCCTTTGCGGCAGGTTTGTCTTCGCTGCGCTTGGCAAACTCGGCCTTGCTGGGTGTGTCGGGTACGCCAGTCTCGATCGCCTGGTCGGATGTGCCAAAGCCTTCCTTGGCCGGTGCAACCGGGAGTATCTTCGGCGAAGCCGTGTCCCATGTGCCGATCCGGGTCGCCGCGTCGTCGTCTTCCTCGTCTTCGTCCTCGTCAACCATCTGGCCATCGAGCATTCCGAGCCATTCAGAAATCGACTGTGGCCGGTCCTCCGGCCGCACTGACATGGCGCGGTCGACCGCCTGCAGGAATCCGCGACTGAATCCGGGCCAATTGCCCTGCGCCAGCGGCGTTCCCGCGTCTCCATGCATGCGTTCCAGCACTTCGGCCGGCTTCTCACCCGTAATGCATTCGTACAGCACCACGCCCAGCGCATAGATATCGGTCCACGGACCCTGCGGGAAGGTGCGGACATATTGCTCGATCGCCGCATAGGGCGGGGTATGGAAGGTTACCTTGGTGCTTGTCGCTTCCCCGGATTCGAATCGCGCCGAACCGAAGTCGATCAGCACTGACCGGCCGTCATCATTGATGATGATGTTGGGCGGTTTGATATCGCGATGCAGCACGCCAACCCTGTGTGCCCGCTCCAGCCCCTCGGCAATCGGCAGGATCATCGAGCGCAGGCTGGATTCGTTGAACTTGCGGCCTTTCTTGAGGATCCGCGACAGCGCCGTGCCATCTTCGAAGTCCATCACCATATAGGCGGTACCGTGAATCTCGAACAGGCTGCGTACGCTCACGATGTTGGGATGGCGCGTCGGAGTCGAGAGATTCCAAAGCAATTTGGCTTCCTCGACGAACTTCTTGAGGCCCAGCGCGTGCACTTCTTCCGCATCGGAATCGATCGGAACAACCGTTTCGTCCTCACCGCGCTCGCTGATTGAAGAGGGAAAATATTCTTTGATTGCAACGAGTTCGTTGAAATATATACCGCGGCCTTTGTAGACGATGCCAAAGCCACCGACGCCCAGCACCTCTTCCAGGCGCCATTCGCGCAAAACCGTCCCTGCGGGCAGCGCCCGGTTGCTGTAAGCCTTACTCATGGGCTGCATGCCCCCCATGCAAACGGAAAATCAGGTTGCCATGTTAAATGCGATATTATCTATTCCAAGCGGGAATTTAAGGGGGTCGGCATGAGCATGAGATTCCATAGCGCTTCAACCACGCATGTTGGATTGAAGCGCAAGATCAATGAGGACAATCTGCTTGACCGTTCAGAACATTCGCTATGGGTGGTGGCGGATGGAATGGGTGGGCACGAAGCCGGCGAAGTGGCCTCGGCCAAGCTCGTCGAAGCGCTCGCGAATCTGCCTGCTGACGGATCACCGGAGACCGCCGCAAAAGAAGCGGAACGGCTTGTGCAGGGGGTCAATCGCGATCTGCTGGAACTTGCACAAGGCTCGCTGACGCCGCGAACGATCGGTTCCACCGTCGTGGTGCTGGCTATCCGTGCGGGCGAGTATCGCTGCCTGTGGGCAGGAGACAGCCGTTGCTACCTTGTGCGCGATCGCCAGATTACCCAGCTGACCCATGACCACAGCCTTGTCGACGATCTGGTCCGTTCGGGCATGATCAAGCCCGAGGAAGCAGCGCATCACCCTGATGCCAACGTAATCACCCGGGCCGTTGGCGCGACCCGCGAACTTCGCGTCGATTGCGTTGCAGGCGAGGTACGCGCAGGTGACCATTTCCTGCTGGCCAGCGATGGCGTAACCCGTGTGATCGAGAACGCAGAACTCGGCGAACTGGTGATTTCGAGGAACCCGGTGCAGGCGGTGGAAGAGATCCAGTCGATCGTCCTCAGCCGCGGCGCGCCCGACAACCTCACCTGCATTATTGTGCGGGTGCTCTAGCCGAAGTGGTGGCAGCTATCCCGCGGCTGGCTGCGCCAGGCAATTTCTCGCAATGTAATCCGCATGCTGCGGCAGCTGGCCAACTGCTCGCTCGATGATCCGCCGCAGGTCGGCCAAGAATTGTGTGAGCTGAGCATCGTCGAGCTGGTCCGCCATGGGATTGTAGTCCTGCGGCAGGATGCCCTGGCCCAGCATGACCTGCACCCAGCTCGCATCGCGGAAAAGATCGTCGACGTCGCGTCCCACGCGGCCCGATGAACCGAACAGTGCGATCTTTTGCGCCAGCGGCTCGGGGATCGCCATATTCTTGCAGTATCGCCAGAACTCCGAATCCTCGCGCTGCGTCTGGTGGTAATGCAGGATCAGGAAATCGCGGATCTGCTCGAATTCGTGGATCGTGCGGCGATTGTATTCGTCGCGATCAGCCGCGCGGATCCGGTCGCGCGGGAACAATTCGATCAGCCGGCTCACATTCGACTGGATCAGGTGGATGCTGGTCGATTCAAGCGGCTCGAGAAAGCCGCTCGAAAGGCCGATGGCCACGCAGTTGTGCGCCCAGAACTGAGATCTGCGTCCGGTGGTGAAACGGATCAGGCGCGGTTCGTCGAGCGCCTCGGTGTCGAGGTTCGCCATCAGCAGATCGGCTGCCTCGCCATCCTCCATGAAGCTGCTGCAATAGACATGGCCATTACCGGTGCGGTGCTGCAGCGGAATGCGCCATTGCCAGCCTGCGGTGCGTGCCGTGGCGCGGGTATAGGGCGGCAGGTCGGGCAATCGCCCGCTCGGCACGGCCAGTGCCCGGTTGCAAGGCAGCCAGTGCGACCAGTCCTGATAATCGACGCCCAGTTCTTTGCCCAGCAGGAGCCCCCGGAAACCCGTGCAGTCGATGAAGAAATCACCCGTGACCTCGCGCTCGCCGTCGAGCTTGATCGCGCGGATGTCGCCGCTTTCCGGATCGCGTTCGACCGCCTCGACGATCCCTTCGGTGCGGACCACGCCGCGCTGTTCGGAGTAGTTGCGCAGATAGCGCGCATAAAGGCTCGCATCGAAGTGATAGGCATAGGCAAGGCCTGTCATCGCGGTGTTGCCGACCCGGTCGAGCTGCCCGAACCGCGCCTGCTCGGCAGCCAGCTGATGCAGCGAATAATGCCACAGGCTGTCGCTGCCACCGCTTAGCGCATGGCGCCGCCAATAATGATGGAAGTGGACATTGCCGAGATTGAGCCCCGCATCGCCGAAGGTGTGAAGGTAGCGCTGACCAATCTGGCCCCAGTTCACGAACTCGATGCCCAGCTTGAAGGTGCCATAGGTCTGCCGGACGAAATCGTTCTCGTCGAATCCCAGTATGGTGTTGAGCCGGATGATCTGCGGGATGGTTGCTTCGCCTACGCCGACCGTTCCGATCGCTTCGGATTCGACCAGTGAGATTGACAGGCCCGGGCCCAGCAGCCGCGCGAAGGCCGCCGCCGTGATCCAGCCGGCCGTGCCGCCGCCCACGATCACAAGTTTCCGGATGCCACGCTCGTTCATTTGCCTGCCTCTGCCAAAGTGTTGGGGCCAATCATCTATCAATCCGCTGGCGGAGGCCGGAAGAAGCCGTTGATCGTCAAGCGGCCTTCGCGCGGATCGGGCGACAGCGGCACCGAATTGTCGATCACTCCGCTATGCAGGATATTGCCGCGGTAGAACACCGCCTGGTTGAAGGCGCCCGCTGTGGAATGGGTGCGCTCGAACAGCGGCTCACCATCGGTAACATAGGCGGCAGGCGGCAATCCGGCGCGTGCGACATCGCGCAGCAATTGCTCGCGGTAATGAGGGAAGCGTGCATCGGTTAGCGCCTCATACCCGGTAGAGCGGTGACGGAAGAAGGCGGTGCCGCCATGGCCGGTGCGATGAAGGTAAAGCATCATCGCGATCTGGCCAGGATCGGTGCCGTCGACGTGCGGCGTGGCGGCAGGGAAGAGCGTGGCATCAGGTTCGCCGGCGACCCAGAGCGGCTGGGCGGAGGCGAGGCAGAGGAGGCCGGGGACGTCGAGATACTTCGCGCCGCCGGGTAGGAACATCGGGTCGCGGTAA
>JBMSNZ010000111.1:0-7555 GCA_049421965.1 Erythrobacter sp. | reverse complement strand
GGGCCCGCGGACCTCTGCCAGCGAGCTGGCGGCGGAGACCGGCCTGCCGTTGCCGACAGTGCAGAAGCTCGTCAGCAAGCTCTCGGCGGCGGGCCTCTTGCGCTCAATGCGCGGCGCGGGCGGCGGTTTGCAGCTGGCGCGGCCAGCGGCAGCAATCAGCCTTGCGGACATCGTCGAGGCGGTCGAAGGGCCGATCACGCTGACCGCATGCATCGAGGGCGAAGGCTGCGATTTCGAGCATGGCTGTTCGGTCAAGCCGCATTGGCCGATCGTGAACGATGCGCTGCGCGGCGCGCTGGCGGCGATTCCGTTGACCCGGCTGGTCCGCGAAAGGGAAGTGGCATGAGCGACAATTCCGATCTCGAACTGCAGGATCGCGAAGCGCGCGAAGCGGCGGCCAAGGTTGCCGACTACGAGCACGGCTGGTCGGCCGATATCGAAACCGAATTCGCGCCCAAGGGGCTGGACGAGGATACCGTCCGCTTCATTTCGGCAAAGAAGGGCGAACCCGAATGGATGCTCGAGTGGCGGCTGAAAGCCTTCCGCCTGTGGCAGACCATGCAGGAACCTGACTGGGCCAAGCTTGGCTATCCCCGGATCGACTACCAGGACGCCTATTACTACGCCGCACCGAAGAAGAAGCCGACGCTGGCTAGCCTTGACGAGCTCGATCCCGAGATCAAGGCGGTTTATGACAAGCTGGGCATCCCGGTGGCGGAGCAGGAAGTGCTGGCCGGGGTCGAAGGCGCGCGCAAGGTTGCGGTCGACGCCGTGTTCGACAGCGTGTCGGTGGCAACGACTTTCCGCGAGGAGCTGAAGCGCGCCGGGGTGATTTTCCTGTCGATCAGCGAAGCTGTGAAGGAATATCCCGAACTGGTGCGCAAATGGCTGGGCAAGGTCGTGCCGCAGCATGACAATTTCTTCGCCACGCTCAATTCGGCGGTCTTTTCCGATGGCACCTTCGTCTACATCCCCGAGGGCGTGCGCTGCCCGATGGAGCTGTCCACCTATTTCCGGATCAATGCCGAGAACACCGGCCAGTTCGAGCGCACGCTGATCGTGGCCGAAAAGGGCAGCTACGTCTCCTATCTCGAAGGCTGTACCGCGCCGATGCGCGACGAGAATCAACTCCATGCCGCTGTGGTCGAACTGGTTGCGCTGGAAGATGCCGAGATCAAGTATTCGACTGTGCAGAACTGGTACCCCGGCGATGCCGAAGGCAAGGGCGGGATCTACAATTTCGTCACCAAGCGCGGGCTGTGCCAGGGCGCGCGTTCCAAGATCAGCTGGACCCAGGTCGAAACCGGCAGTGCGGTAACGTGGAAATACCCCAGCTGCGTGCTCAATGGCGAAGACAGTGTGGGCGAATTCTACTCTGTCGCCGTCACCAACAATTACCAGCAGGCCGATACCGGCACCAAGATGATCCACAACGGCAAGGGCAGCCGCAGCACCATCATCTCCAAGGGCATTTCGGCCGGCAAGAGCAACAACACCTATCGCGGCCTGGTGCGGGTCGGCCCCAATGCCGATGGCGTGCGCAACTTCACCCAGTGCGATAGCCTGCTGCTGGGCGACCGGTGCGGCGCGCACACCGTGCCCTATATCGAGGTGAAGAACCCCACCGCGCAAATCGAGCACGAGGCAACCACTAGCAAGATCAGCGATGACCAGCTGTTCTATGCCATGCAGCGCGGCTTGCCGCAGGAAGAGGCGGTGGCGCTGATCGTCAATGGCTTCGCCCGCGACGTGCTGAAGGAACTTCCGATGGAATTCGCAGTGGAAGCGCAGAAGCTGCTCGCGATCAGCCTCGAAGGGAGTGTCGGGTGAGCAGTGGGGCCGAACTCAAGCTGCAGGAACTTGCCGAGCAACGGGCGCGCTACGACGCCATCTGTGCCCGCGCGCTGGCGCTTTCGGACGTTACCGGAGTGCCACCGAGCGACAACTCGATCGCCATCATCCTCGATGTTCGCCGGCTTGTTGACGACCAGCTGGCGACCCTGGACCAGCTGCGCGGCCAGCTCGAAGCCGGCAACGGCTTTCTTTCGGGCTTCACCCTCTGGATGAGCCGCCGCAATTCGAAGCGGCTCGAGGGCCTGCTCGACAAGGCAGAGAAAGAGCGGCGCGCGGCCATCGCCGCGAATGGCCAAGGCGGTGCCCTATGAGCACTTGGCAAGGCAACGGATTCAAGCGGCGAGCAGCCATTGCCATGCGGCGCACAGGCCTTTCCGCGCTGGTTGCTGCCGGCTTCGCCCTGGCGGCATGCGGTGACAGCGGCGCAATCACCGCCGAAGGCGTGGGCAGCGAAGCGCTGCAGTTCGTCGATGAGACACAGGTTGCCGAGCTGCTCAAGGATGAGGCGATTTTCCCCCTGGGCGCCTACGAGCAGGACATCCGCGGCGAAATCCTCGCCTACCAGGAACAGTTCGGGCGGCTTCCGCAAAGCTATGCCGAAATAAAGTCCCTGGCCGAGCCGTCGGCCGTGGCCACCGCTGCCATTTCGGCCGCGCTGGCCGAACAGCTGCCCTATGTCCGGCGTGAGACGCTGGACCAGGTTTCGGCCCGCTTCGTCGCAGCAACGCAGCAGCGCATCTTTGAGCAGATCAATGCGCAAGAGGCCGCCGCCGCATCGCCGGAAGGGGTCGCGCCATGAAGAAGACCCTGACCCTGCCAGAGCGGAGCGAAGCCGCCGAAGCCCCGTCGCTGAAGAAGAAGGGGCGCGGCTGGGAGATTTCCGAAGCCCGGCTTGATGCCTTGCATGCCCAGGCGCGCGAGATGCGGCGGCATTCCTCCGAAGCGCACAAGGCGCTCGCGGCGCGGTTCGCCAAGGCTGATCTCGGGCGCTACAAATTCACCCGGCACGCAGTTGTCGGCAGCGCGATCGTCGATTTCAATTGCCACAATCTTGGCATGGCGATCGCGATCGATGAGGAAGGCGCTAACGAAACCATCGCTAAGCGGCGCGACAAGAGCCTTGAAGCCGTGGGCATCCGCGTGATGCGGATCAAGGCTTCCGATATTCTCGAGAATATGGATGCGGTGCTGCAGCGTATCACCGCCGGCATGCGCTTGCGGATCGGCGACCGACAGGAGGCGCGTGCGCGCCACCGCGCCACATCGCGCCCGCGCCGTGCGGGCCCAGCCAGGGATGATGCCAACTGATGCCCGGTCTCAATGATCTGCTCGCCCCCGACATGCAGAAGATCCTGTTCTTTGTGCTGCCCCTGTTGGCCGCGATCTCGGTGCTGACGATGAATCTCAGCCGCGGTTTCTCGACTATCGGCACGGTGCTGATGGTGATCTGCGGGGTGACCGCGCTCTACTTTCTGCCCCAATTCCTGGAGGTGTTCTGATGATTGCGACTGCCGCCGCCCTCTTGTTCGGCCTCCAGACCATGCCCGCGATCCCACTGGCCCAGCCTGATCAAGGGCCGGTCAAGGAAACCTGGACGCTCGAATACGATATCGCGATCCTGCCCTATATCGAGGATTACAAGCGCTGCCTGAACTACGGCAATCGCGTTGCTCGTGGGCTGCCCGATTTCGAAGAGCAGCACCGCGCGGACCTGCCGCGCTGCCTCAAGGTCGAACAGGATTCGATTGCAGCGTCGGTCGGCACGATCAAGCGGCGCGGCCTCGCCGAAACCTACCCGGCAGAGCAGATCGCCGAAACCTTCTATCGGCTGGGCCAGATCCATATCGAGCGCGGCCGCTTCATCGATGACAGTTTCCGCCAGCGCATGGCGATCATCGAGCAATATGAACGCACTCAGATGCAGAACAGCGAAAGTCCCCATGCTGCAAATCAGTGATCTCCACGCCGAAGTCGCCAAGGAAGGCGGGAACAAGCCAATCCTCAATGGCCTCTCGCTCACGGTAAGGCCGGGCGAGGTCCATGCCATCATGGGGCCCAACGGCGCGGGCAAGTCGACCCTTGCCTATGTGCTCGGCGGGCGGCCCGGCTATGAGGTGACTGGCGGCTCTGTCACCTTTGCGGGGCAGGACCTGTTCGACCTCGAACCGCATGAACGCGCGGCGGCGGGCCTGTTCCTGGGCTTCCAGTATCCGGTCGAGATCCCCGGCGTGTCCAATGTGCAGTTCCTGCGCGAAGCGCTCAACGCACAGCGCAAGGCGCGCGGGCAAGAACCGCTTTCGGGTGGCGATTTCCTCAAGCTGGCCAAGGAAAAGGCCGGGCTGCTCAAGCTCGACATGGACATGCTCAAGCGGCACGTGAACGTGGGCTTTTCGGGCGGTGAGAAGAAGCGCGCCGAGATGGTGCAAATGGGCATTCTCGACCCGACATTCGCGGTGCTCGACGAAACCGACAGCGGGCTCGATATCGATGCGCTGCGGATCGTGGGCGAAGGGATCAATGCGATCATGCGTCGCCCTGACAAGGGCGTGCTGCTGATCACGCATTACCAGCGGCTGCTCGATTATGTGCAGCCCGATGTAGTGCATGTGATGGTGTCCGGGCGGATCGTGCGATCGGGCGGGCCCGAGCTCGCGCGCCAGCTTGAGCAGGAAGGCTACGAAGCGGTCGCGGCATGAGCGAACTGGCCACCCTTCCGACCACGCGTGACGAGGACTGGCGGTATGCCGATGCCGCCTTCCTCGCGCAGGCCGATGCCGCCACGTTGGCGCATTGGCGCCGGCTGGACGTCCCGGCCGGGGAAAGCCGCAGCGAATATGCTGCACTTTGTGCTGGGTCCGAAGCGGGCGGATCGGTCGATCGCCTGCGGGTCCATGTCGGCCAGGGCGGACGCTTCGAAGCCTTCATGGTCATCGCGGGCGGGCCCTATATGCGCTGCGAGATCGAGGTCACGCTGGAAGAGGGCGCGCATTTCGAATTCGGCGGGGTGACGCTGGGCGGCGGTAGCAAGCGGCAGGAATTCGTCACCCGCGTGATCCATGCTGCACCCGGCGCCACCAGCAACCAGACCGTCAGAGCGGTGCAGTGGGGCCATGCCACCGGCAATTTCCTCGGCCGGATCGAAGTGCGGCGTGACGCGCAAAAGACCGATGCGGCGCAGAATTTCCGCGCAATCTTGCTCGAGAAAGGCGCTTCGGCCAATGCAAAGCCCGAGCTCGAGATCTTCGCCGACGATGTAAAATGCGCGCATGGCGCAGCGATCGGTCAGCTCGATCCGGCGGCGGCGTTCTATATGGCGGCGCGTGGTATCCCCCCCCAAGTCGCGCGCAAGCTGCTGGTCCAGGCCTTCATCGGCGATGCCTTTGTCGAATGCAGAGATGCCGAGGTAGGCGAGCGGCTGCTCGAACGCGCACTCGAACAGCTGGAAGGCGCTGCGCTGTGAACCAGGCCGCCACCTTGCCCCGCATGACGCAGGCGAGGGACCAGTTCCCGGGGCTGCGCACGCGCGACGGCAAGCCGTGGCATTATCTCGACACGGCTGCGACTGCGCAGAAGCCGCAAGCTGTGATCGATGCCATGGCGCGGGCCATGGGCGAGGATTACGCAACTGTCCACCGCGGGGTCTATGCCCGCTCGGCCGAGATGACGCTGGCCTATGAGGCCGCGCGGCGCCGCACTGCGCAGTTCCTTGGCGGGGCAGAAGACGAGATCGTGTTCACCCGCGGCGCTACCGAAGCGATCAACCTGGTCGCGGCCACCTGGGGCGAGGCGCAGATCGGCCCGGGCGACCGGATACTGCTGTCCACGCTCGAACACCATTCGAATATCGTGCCGTGGCAGATGCTGGCGGAGCGGGTGGGTGCCGAAATCGATGTCTGCCCGCTGACCGTTGATGGGCGCATCGACCTTGATGCGGCGCAGGCCATGCTGACCGAGCGGCACCGGCTGGTCGCCTTCGCACATGTTTCCAATGTGCTCGGCTCGGTGCTTGATGCCCGGCGCGCGGCCGATCTGGCACATGGCGTCGGCGCCAGGCTCCTGCTCGATGGTTGCCAGGCGGCGCCCCGCCTCAAGGTGGATGTCGCCGCGCTGGGCTGCGATTTCTACGTTTTCAGCGCGCACAAGCTCTATGGGCCCACCGGGATCGGCGCGCTGTGGGCGCGGGCCGATCTGCTCGATGCGATGCCGCCATACCAGGGCGGCGGCGCGATGATTGACCGAGTGACCTTCGAACGCACCACCTATGCCCCCGCACCGCAGCGGTTCGAGGCGGGTACACCAGCCATCACCGAGGCAATATCGCTGCACGCCGCGATCGACTTCGTAGAAAGCGTTGGCCTCGCCCGCATCCATGCGCATGAGGCAGCGCTCGTTAGCCAGCTGCGCGGCGAGTTGCGCGCGATGAACGACATCACGCTGTTCGGCCCTGAAGATAGTGCGGGGATCGTCAGTTTCATGCTCGAGGGGGTGCATCCGCACGACCTTGGCACCATATTGGACGAAGCCGATGTCGCCATTCGCGCGGGCCATCACTGTGCCCAGCCGCTGATGGACCACCTTGGCGTGCCCGCCACGGCGCGCGCCAGCTTCGGGCTTTATTCGGACGAAAGCGATGTGGCGGCACTGCTCGAAGGCATTGCCCGCACCAGGAGGATATTCGGGTGAACGAGGACAGCAAATTCACCGTCGAGGAAGTGGACGAAGCCGTGCCGCCGCCGCGCGCACGGGTCGACGACGCGATCGATCACGAGGAATCGCCGGCTCAGAAGCTCGAGCGCAAGCGAGACTACCTTGAAGGCTTCCTGGCCAAAAAGCCCGAAGGCGTGGCAGCAGGCGAACCAGGCGGACCGCTCTACGAAGCCGTTATTGCGGCGCTCAAGGAGATTTTCGATCCGGAAATCCCGGTCAATATCTATGACCTGGGCCTCATCTACGGGGTAGAGATCAGCGCTGAAGGCGATGCGCTAATCACCATGACGCTGACTACGCCGCATTGCCCCGTCGCTGAAAGCATGCCGGGCGAGGTCGAACTGCGCGCGTCGAGCGTGCCGGGCATTCGCGATGCGGAGGTCAGCCTGGTGTGGGACCCGCCATGGGGCCCGGACAAGATGAGCGACGAGGCGCGGCTTGAACTGGGGATGCTGTGATGACCGAGACGAAAACCCGCCAGCTGCCCGCCGCCGTCAGGCTCACTCCGGCCGCCGAAGCGCGCATCGCCGAGCTTATGGCGAAGGCCCCCGCTGGCGCGATCGGGGTTAAGCTGTCGACGCCCCGGCGCGGTTGCTCGGGCCTCGCCTATTCGGTCGACTATGTCACCGAGGAAGCCCGGTTCGACGAGAAGATCGTTACGCCGGGCGGCATCTTCTACATCGACGGCGCGAGCGTGCTTTACCTGGTGGGATCGACCATGGACTGGGTCGAGGACGACTTTACCGCCGGCTTCGTGTTCGAAAACCCCAACGCCAAGGGCGCATGCGGCTGCGGCGAGAGCTTCATGGTCTGATTCCGACCGGAACCGGTGGCCGGACCACCGGGACCGATCAGCCTTCCTCGATCAGCCGCGCCAGTAGCGCCCGCTCGAGCTCGTCGACCTCGTCATCGGCGTCGATCATCTTCTCAAGCCATTCCTGCTCGAAATCCTCGACCAAATTGCCGGCGGCGGCTGCTTCGACATAGCTCTTGC
>JBMSNZ010000110.1:0-7831 GCA_049421965.1 Erythrobacter sp. | reverse complement strand
GGGGCGGCATCCTCAACAACCGGCGCCAGTTCGGCACACTGCTGACCGGGGTTGACCACCTGCGCCACACACATGACCTCGCCCGCAACGCCTATTCGCGCGGCTTCCCGCAGCACGGTGCAGAGCTGGCCGACGACCTTGAGCGGATCGTCGCGCTGCATGGTGCTGACACAATTGCGGCGGTGATTGTCGAACCGGTGGCGGGATCGACCGGTGTGCTGATCCCGCCGGTCGGCTATCTCCAGCGGCTGCGCGACATCTGTGGCCGGCATGATATCCTGCTGATCTTCGACGAAGTGATCACCGCATTCGGCCGGGTTGGCGGCGCAACCGCCGCGGAGCGGTTCGGGGTGACGCCTGACATCATCACCATGGCCAAGGGGCTGACCAATGCTGCCGTGCCGATGGGCGCGGTTGCGGTCCGCCGCGAAGTGCATGACACGGTCGTCAACAATGCCCCCGCCGGGATCGAGCTGTTCCACGGCTATACCTACAGTGCACATCCGCTCGCGGCTGCAGCAGCCATCGCCAGCCTCGACCTTTACCGCGAGGAGGGCCTGTTCGAACGCGCGATCGAGCTTGAGGATTACTGGGCCGATGCGGTGCATTCGCTCAAGGGCGCGCCGCATGTGATCGATTGCCGCAACATCGGCCTGATCGGCGGGATCGAGCTCGAACCGCGTCCGGGCGCGCCGACCAAGCGGGCGATGGAAATCTTCCATCGCGCTTTTGACAAAGGCCTGCTGATCCGCGTGACGGGCGACATCATCGCGCTGTCACCCCCGCTGATCCTTGGCAAGGAACACATCGACGAGATCTTCGGCAAGCTCGCCAGCCTGCTTGCAGCCATCGACTAGAGCCTCATGAAAGGGGCGGCGGCGGACCGCCGCACGCTCTCCGGTCAGCCCAGAACCTGCGCCACCGGCACGTAGTCGTAACCCAGATCGCGCGCGACCGCTTCGTAGGTGATCTGGCCCTCGTGGACGTTGAGCCCTGCCGCCAGGTGCGGATTGGCCTTGAGCGCGCCGCGCCAGCCGAGTTCGGCGATCTTGAGCGCGTGCGGCAAGGTGACATTGTTCAGCGCATAGGTGCTGGTGCGCGCGACCGCGCCCGGCATGTTGGCCACGCAATAGTGCACGATCCCGTCGACCACGTAGGTCGGCTCGGCATGGGTGGTGGCGTGGCTCGTCTCGAAACAGCCGCCCTGGTCGATGGCGACATCAACCAGCACCGCGCCCTGCTTCATTTCGCCGAGCATCGACCGCGTCACCAGCTTGGGCGCCGCTGCCCCGGCCACCAGCACCGCACCGATCACCAGATCGGCATCGGCAATGCTGTCGGCGATATTGGCGCTGTTCGAGAAGCGGGTCTTGGCCCGGCTTTCGAAGTACATGCCCAGCCGTTCGAGCTGTTCCGGATCGCGATCGAGGATCGTCACATCGGCGCCCAGGCCCACGGCCATCTGCGCCGCGTTCCAGCCCACGACGCCGCCGCCGATAACAACGACCTTGCCCGGCATCACGCCCGGCACACCACCAAGCAACACGCCGCGCCCGCCATGCGCCTTTTCCAGCGCGGTCGCGCCGGCCTGGATCGACATGCGCCCGGCCACCTGGCTCATCGGCTTGAGCAGCGGCAGCGAATTGCCCGGCCCGGTCACAGTTTCATAGGCGATCGCGGTGACGCCCGACTTGACCAGATCGGCGGTCTGTTCCGGATCGGGCGCGAGATGCAGATAGGTGTAAAGCACCTGGCCCTCGCGCAGCATCGCCCGTTCGACCGCCTGCGGTTCCTTGACCTTCACGATCATTTCGCATTCGGCGAAGATCTCGTCGGCGGTCTGGCGGATCTTGCCGCCTGCGGCCTGGTAGTCCGCGTCGCTTACGCCGATGCCGAGCCCCGCACCGGTTTCGACCCAGACTTCGTGCCCGTTGATGCTCAGTTCGCGCACGCTCTCGGGGGTGAGGCCGACGCGATACTCGTGGTTCTTGATTTCCTTGACGGTTCCGACACGCATGGGAGAACTCCTCTCTGCGCCCGATCATACAGGAAAATCTGCGGCAATTTTTGCCTGATTTCGGCTATCAGGCAGCTAGAATCGGTGATATTTGCCGATTTTCTCCTAGTTGATGGCAAGATTCACCATGGACAAAGCCGACGCCAAGCTGCTCGACGCGTTGCAGCGCGACTCCACCCAATCGATCGCCACGCTGGCCGAGCACGCCGCGCTGTCGCCTTCCGCCTGCCACCGGCGCATCCGCGCGCTCGAGCAATCGGGCATCATCACCGGCTATGGCGCGCGGCTCGATCCGCAGCGGCTGGGCCTGAGCCTCGAAGTATTCGTGGAGATCACGCTGACCGGGCAGAGTGACGCGGTGATGGGGCGGTTCGAAGCTGCGGTGCAGGAATTCGACGATATCCTCGAATGCCACCTGATGTCGGGTGCGAGCGACTACCTGCTGCGGGTCGCGGCGACCGATCTCAAGCAGTTCGACACGATCCACCGCGAGTGCCTGGCGCGCCTGCCTGGCGTCGCCTCGATGCGATCAAGCTTCCAGATCCGCAGCATCAAGCGATGGACGGGTTACCCGATTCCGTGATCTTTAACGCTCAGGCACAGCCCTGGCTTTACCCGACCAGCCCCGGGCCGGCTGCAACCAACTGCCACGAGCGCGACAGGTCACCTGCCTCGCCCGTTCCGAAAACATAGCGATCCGGCCGTACAAGTACCGCATTGGCTCCGGACCGGTCGAACCACTCGCCCAGCGGTCCGGAGAACGCGGAGAGGCGCTCGCCCTCAAGGTCATCTCGCCGGATCAACCATGCATCTGCACCAAGCGCATCATCGAGACGCGATCCGTCAGGTGCCAGCAATTGCGGGAAGTAGCTGCCGGCGGCGGCCGACCCATTCTGGATCGCACCCTCTGCGATGGGAGGATAGGCCGGCGGGCCGTCGGGCAGCTTGCCCAGCGCACGGGCAAGCCTGAACTTCGTGTCCCGCAGGAATGCGCGCCATTTGCTCGTGATGCAGACCGTCCGCCCCATCATGATCGCCATGTCGATAGTGGCACGAACATTTGGCTCGCGTTCGGGCTGATAGCTATCGAGCAGGCCTTGGTCCGCTTCGCCACGCACGACCGCTGCCAGTTTCCAGGCGAGATTGGCGGCATCGCGCAGGCCTGAACACATGCCTTGCCCGGCAAAGGGCGGCGTCTGGTGCGCGGCATCGCCGGCGAGCAGGACGCGCCCCTTGCGCCATTGCTCGGCCACCCGCGCACGAAAGGTATAGACCGCCTTGCGTTCCATCCTGACGGCGCCCTTGACATTCCACGGCGCAAGCAGCTGCTCGATGAAGACATCCGAGCTGACTTGCTCTGCCGTCTCGCCCGGCTTGATCATGAATTCCCAGCGGTGCCGCCCCTCGCCCATCAGCACACAGGTGGTCGGACGTTCGGGGTCACAGATCTGCAGGTTGGCAATCGGCAGGCGCGAGTAATCATCGACCAGCACATCGACCACCAGCCA
Source organism: Erythrobacter sp. (assembly GCA_049421965.1). Lineage (GTDB taxonomy): Bacteria > Pseudomonadota > Alphaproteobacteria > Sphingomonadales > Sphingomonadaceae > Erythrobacter. Next base: position 4,306 of record JBMSNZ010000110.1, on the reverse strand, counting down.
CGGTTCCTCGAAATCGAGGTCATCGAAGGCGATGCCCGAAGCATGCCGCACCGGCGATCGCGCGCCATCGGCACCAACCAGGTAGCGCGCACGGACCATGCGCTCGCCGTCAGGGGTAGCGATCCTTGCCGAGATGCCCTCACCGTCATCGGTGAAGGATGTCAGTTCCGAGCAGGTGCGAAGATCGGCATCGGGCAAGTCCGCCAGCGCGCGCCGCAGGGCAGCTTCCACCGAGGGCTGATGGATCATGTTGGCGACCGGCCACCCGCCTGCGCCCAATTCGTCCGATCCCTCAAAACGCAGCAGCACCTCACCCCGGGCATTGAGGAAATCATATTTCGACACCCGGCGGCTGCTGGCCATCACCTGGTCCGCGACGCCTGCTTCCTGAAGGATCCGCATGCATTCGTGATCGATATGCGCCGCCCGCGGGAGCGGATAGATGTCCGCTTCCTTCTCGGCGACGATCACGCGTATCCCGCGCCGGGCGAGCAGCACCGCCAGCGTAACGCCGGTCGGCCCGCCACCGGCAATCAGCACATCGCAATCAAAGCTCATCGCCCGAATTCCTCTTTCGTAGCCCCCGCGCAGTTGGGCGCGCGCTCGTGGCCTATTCTCCGACCGCCAGTACCATTCCGTCCTGCGCGACGGTAAGCTTGCCCTTGAAGTGTTCGCCCATCCCCTCGGTGTACATGCGGCGGACCACGAAACTGTCCGGGTAGGGGATCAGGTGGGTCAGCAGCAGGTGCTTCACCCCGGCCTGCTGCGCCTGTTTTGCGAGCGCGATGTTGTCGGCGTGATAGGGGATGGTCCGCTGTGCCACTTCCGCTTCGAAATCCATGCCCAGCTTCTTCATCTGCGGTATCGCGCGACGGACCATATGCGCGGCGTAGGATTCGTGGATGGCGAGATCAGCATCGCGCATCGCCTCGAAATTGACCGGGCTCACCTCGGTGTCGCCGCTGATGAAGACTTTGCGGCCCTTGTAGCGCAGCACATATCCGAGCGCGGGCCTGACCGGATCATGCGCCACCAGCGTGGCATCGATCGTGATCCCGTCCCGGTCATAGACCCGCACAGCACGCTGGCCTTCGGCAAAGGCGATCTCGAGCGGAACGCCGAAAGCGACCGCGCGGTTTTCCGCAAGGTGCGGCATGTTCGCGCTGCGATAACCTTCGTCCAGCGCATAGGCTTGTGCGAAGCCTTCGATCACCTGCTTCATGCCGACCGGGCCCTGCACCTCGAGCGGTGTCTGCCGCCCCCAGATCCACCCCGCATTGATCAGGGTGGACAGGTCATTGAAGTGATCCGAGTGGAAATGGGTGATGAACACCCGTTCCAGCCGGCCGATCGGAATCCGTGACTGCGCGAGCGAATGCACCGCACCATCGCCGGCATCGAACAGGAACATCTTGCCACCGGCAGAGACGAGAGTGCAGGCCTGCGCCCTGGCAGCGCTGACCTCGGGCGATCCCGTGCCGCAAACCAGCACGCGGATTTGCCCGGTATCGGTAACGAAGCTCGCATCCGGTTGCTGTTGCAGGCGTTGCTGGATCGCATGATCGACCAGCGCATCGCGGTTGAACCACGCCAGTGCCAGTGCAGCGACGAGCAGCGCTGAGACAGCGAGCAGGGCCTTGCGCAGCATCGCGCCTAACCTTCCGCCACCATGGTGCCTTCGATATGACCCAGCCGATCGATCTCGCAGCGCACGATGTCGCCCGGCTGCAGGAAGCGGCGCGGGTCCATCGCGGCACCGATCCCGCCGGGGGTGCCGGTGAACAGGCAGTCGCCGGGTTCCAGCGTCATGCCGACCGACAGATGCTCAACCTGCTGCCACAGATTGAAGACGAGGTGCTGCGTGTTCGAATCCTGCCGCTTCTCGCCATTCACGTAGCAGCGGATGCCAAGCTCGTGCGGATCGCCAAGTTCGTCGGCGGTCACGATCCACGGGCCCATGGGAGCGTGGGTATCGAAGCTCTTGCCCAGCGACCACTGAGGCACGGCGTGCTGCCACATGCGCTCGGTCACATCGTTGCCCACGCAATAGCCAAAGATCGCCGCCGGGGCATCGGCCGCGCTGATGTGTTTGCCGCCGGTGCCGATGATCGCGACCAGTTCTGCCTCGTAATCATTGGTCATCGTGCCGCGGGCGATCTCGATTTGATCATAAGGCCCGTTCACACTGGTCTGCGCCTTGGTGAACCACACCTGCCGCTCAGGCGTGCCCATTTTCGATTCCTCGATGTGGTCGGCATAGTTGAGGCCGATGGCGAAGATCTTACCCGGACGCTGGACCGGCGCTTCGAGCTTTACCGAGGCCAGCGGCACTCCCCCGCCAGCGGCGGCCTTTGCCTCCAGCACGGGCTTGAGCGTGGCCCAGCCGCGGATGAGGTCGATCATCGTGCCGGGCACGCCGGTATCGATCACGGTTTCGTCCACAATGATGCCAGTGCGGGTGCGACCATCCGCGGTATAGGTGCAGAGTTTCATGCGGGGGTTTCCCTGGATTGGCGGCTGAACAGCCGCTTGAAGCGCAGTTGCAGCGCGGTGACGAAGGTGACGAGGCCCGGCGGTGGCGCCAGCTTGCCTGCGAACATCGGATGCGGGCTGCCCCATTGCACGGCCAACAGCGCGCTCATCGGCATCTTCTGCGGCGGATCGGCAGCGGTGAAGAGATCGCCATCGGTCCAGTGCTCGAGCTCGTTGCCGAATGGGTCCTTCCAGTAATCGAACACCTGGCTGCCCATGATGTGGCGCCCGACACCCCAGGCCGGCTCCCGGTTGCGCGCCTTGAGATGCTGGTGGCCGAGCATCAGATCATCGAGATTGGCCACTTCGAATGCAGCATGCAGCAGGCCCAGCTCGCCCGGCAACTGGGCCAGGAACAGCGTATGGTGGTCAGCCGGCAGCTCACCCCGGTCGCAGCGCATGAAGGCGCCCAGCGGTACATCCTTGGCCGCTTCGACCTCATCGGAAGTGAGAAAGCCGAAGCGTTCCTTGTACCATTGCTCGCTCTTGCGGAAATCGCGCACCTTGAGCACGGCGTGGCCGATGCGGCGGACGTGCGCCGGGGCAGGATCGAACCGCACCGGCTGGCGCTGCCTTGGCTTGGCGGCGGCGGTGTTGAACGGCTGGTCGGCGAAATCCGGCTCAGCATCGCCCTTCGCCTGGCCTGCCACCACTTCGACGCGGTAGCCGTCCGGATCGGTCAGTCGTACGATCTTGCCGCCCCCGGGTTCGCCGAGGCTCTCCACGCTGACCGCTTCATGCCTGGCCAGGCGCTCAAGGTCTTCCACGCTTTGCGCGCGCAGACCGACCGCAAGGTAGGCCGTTGGCCCGAGTTCGGTTACGTGGACGAACGGGCGACCATCGCTGCCCTTACCGTAAAGCCGGCCGCTCTCTTCGAAACAGGACATGCCGAAATCTTCGAGAAACGCGCGCATCACCGAAAGATCGGGTGCGGCAAAGCGGACGTGAGCAATGTCCTCTACCTTGATGACCGGCACGACCTTCCTCCCGCGAATCGTTTTTGACTATTTGGTCAGATAGCTTGAAATTGACCGTTTAGTCAAGTAGGGTCCGCAAATGTCGAGACCTGCCGAACTTTCGCCGCGCGCCGCACGTACCAGGGGCGCACTCATCGCCGCTGGCCTCGACCTGATGGTCGAACGCCCGATTGACGCGATTCCGATCGATGATTTCGTGGCCCGGGCGGGGGTCGCGAAAGGCAGCTTCTTCAATCATTTCGCGGACAAGCAGGATTTCGCCATCGCAGTCGCCGCCGAGGTTCGGATGGAGGTGGAGGCGCAGGTGACGCGGGCGAATGCAGGGATTGCCGACCCGGTTGCGCGGATTGCCGGCGGCATGCGCGAGGGGGCGCAATTCGCGCTCGACCTGCCGCGGCGCGCAATTGTGCTGCTGCGCAGCCAGGCATCGGCGACCGCGAGCGCGCACCCGCTCAATGAGGGGCTGCGGCTGGATATCGATGCCGCGTGCGACCAGGGCCTGCTCCGGGCGGAGGCGCGCGATTCAGGGGTGCTTTACTGGCTCGGGCTGTGCCAGATCCTGATGATCCACCTGGTCGAATTCCGGCCCGGATATGCCGAAGCCTCAAAGCAGCTGTCCGATATGCTGGTGCTCGGCCTTAGCGGACTGGGTGTGCCTGAAGCCACGGCCCACGCCATCGCCGGGAATACGCGACTGGCGCCCGCACCGGCGCGCGCAGAGAAAGGGCGCAATCATGCGTAGGGCGATGACAATCGCGAGCGCTTCCGTTGTGGCGCTGGGTGTGGCGGTGTTTGCC
>JBMSNZ010000109.1:0-7852 GCA_049421965.1 Erythrobacter sp. | reverse complement strand
AGGCGATGCACCCCGCTTTCGGTCTTGGCATAGCCATAGGCGTTCTCGCCCTTGAGCAGCAGCGTGGCCGACTTGATCCCGGCCTGCTCGCCCGCCTGGTATTCAACCGTCTCGACCTTGAAGCCGCGGCGTTCGGCCCAGCGGGCGTACATGCGCAGCAACATTTCCGCCCAGTCCTGGCTTTCGGTGCCGCCCGCCCCGGCATGGATTTCGAGATAGGTGTCGTTGCTGTCAGCCTCGCCGGAAAGCAGCGCCTGCACCTTGTCGGCATCGGCGCGTTCAGCCAGCCTGGCGAGGCTCGCCAGACCGTCGGCAACGATCTCGTCCTCGCCCTCCGCTTCGCCCATCTCGACGAATTCGATGGCATCGGCCATTTCGGCGGCGATCTGCTTCACCGTGCCGATCGAGGTCTCGAGCCGTTTCTGTTCGCGGGTGATCGCCTGCGCCTGCTTGGGATCGTCCCACAGCTTCGGATCCTGCACCCGCGCATCGAGCTCGTCGAGGCGGCGCAGCGCGCGCTCCCAATCGAGCGACTGGCGCACCAGCGCCAGCGCTGCATTGATCCGGTCGATATGGGCCTGCCCTTCGGCACGCATGTTCAATACCTCGCAAAAATGAGCCGTCGCGCTTAGCGCACGGCGTGCGATTGTAAAGCCGCCTGCGTGCGCGCTGTATCAGCCCTTGGGTTTGGGCTTGAGCTTGCGCACAGCTTCCAGCGTCAGGCGCACATGATCGCGGTAATCCATGTCCGAATGGACCATGGTGATCCGTCCGCTGGGCGCGATCACGTAGCTGGTACGGCTGGTGATCCCGGTGTCCTTGCCGTCGCGCACCAGCGCTACTTCGTAAGCGTCGATCACCTTGCGGCTGGCGACCCCCACGGCAAAGGCATCGCGGCATTCCTCGCGGCTGAAGCGCTTGAGCGTTTCGATGTCATCGTTCGACATGCCCACCACTGTCGCGCCCGCCGCCTTGAACTGGGGCATGGCTTCGGCAAAGGCATTGGCTTCCAGCGTGCACCCCTGCGTGAACGCCTTGGGGTAGAAATACAGCACGACCGGGCCCTTGCTCAGCGCGGCACGCAGGTTGAAGCCAAATTCCTTGCCGGCCAGTGCGGCCTTGGTGGTGAAGACCGGGGCCTTCGCGCCAACCGGCAGGTCGGCCGCGGCCGGAACGCTGAGGCCCAGCGCGAGAAGTGCTGCCATTACCCATTTGCGCATCGTCAATATCCTTGCTTTGTGCTGCGGCTATCCATCAAGCGCGCCAGGCGCGGTTTTGATCCCGCATCCTGCGGCTCAATAGACCCCGCCCTGCTCCTCGACGAAGTCTTCCGTCCGCTCTTCACCCTCGCCCTGCTCGGCGCCCTTGGCCCGTCGGATCAGCGCCAGCAGCTCGTCACGCAGCGAAGCGAGCCGGTCCTGCCGGGTCTCGCGCGGCGGCTCGGTATCGGGTTTGAACGCTTCCCAGATCACAGGTGAAAGCGGATCATCGCTCGGCCACTGGTCGAACACGCGCTTGCCACTGCGCCGGTCGATCCGGACCATGCGGATCCCGGCAGGGGCAACCGCGGGCTGGTCGTTCCAGCGATCGCGCGTGGCAATCACGAAATCCTTGAAGATCGGCGCTGCGGTGTTGCCCCCCTGGACGTAGCCACCAAGGTTGCGTGGCTGGTCGTGCCCGACATAGACCCCGGCAACGATATCGGGGGTGCCGCCCACGAACCAGGCATTGGTCGGGCCGTTGGTGGTGCCGGTCTTGCCGAACAGCGGCAGGTTCAGGTCGCGCAGGCGTGTCGCCGTCCCGCGTTGCACCACGCCTTCGAGCATGTGCACCACCTGGAATGCGGTGCGCGGGTCAAGCACCTGCTTGCCGGTGATGCCGAAGCGCGGCATCGGCTGCCCATCCCATTTGGGCATGTTGCAGCCTTCGCAGCGGCGCTTGTCAGCCCGCCAGATCACCTTGCCGCGCCGGTCCTGCACGTAATCGATTACCGTCGGCTGGTTCAGCCGGCCGTGGTTGGCAAGCGCGGCATAGGCATTGACCATCTTCATCACGGTCGTGTCACCCGCGCCCAGCGCAAACGAGGGATAGGCGCCGTAATTGCCGATTCCCATGCGTTTGAAGGTGGAGACCACTTCGGGCATGCCGGTTTCCATCGCGATATGGATGGTCATCAGATTGCGCGACTGTTCGAGGCCCCAGCGCATGGTGTGCTCGCCGCCGGATTCGCCGCCGAAGTTGCGGAAACATTTCTCGCCGAGATTGGCGCCCTGGTAGAAGCAGAAGGTCTGGTCCGGTACTTCGGTGGCGGGCGTCATTCCGTGGTCCAGCCCCGCGGCATAGACAAACGGCTTGATCGTCGAACCAGGCTGCCGCTCGGCCTGTGTGGCACGGTTGAAATCGCTCAGCCGGAAATCGAACCCGCCCTGCATCGCCAGCACGCGCCCGGTCTGCACCGACTGCGCCAGGAAGCCCCCCGATACCTCCGGGATCACGCCCACACGATAGCCATTGCCGAACGGCTGCACCGCAATCACGTCACCTGCCTTGAGCGCATCAGGCAGGCTTGCCAGCGGCGCTTCGCTGCCGTCGGCAAATCCCACTCGCGCGCTGTCGCCAGCGCGGCTCGTCACCACGCCGATGCGCCAGTTGCGGTAACGGATGCCCAGGAACGAGCTTTGCAGCTGGCCTGCCCAGTTGCCTTCGCTGACATCGATCGTGGCGATCGGGCCGGCCCAGCCCCGGCTGCCGTGATACCGCATCAGCCCGCTGCGCAAGGCATCGCGCGCCGCTTCCTGCATGGCCGGGTCGAGCGAGGTACGCACCCACAATCCGCCGGCATAAACGCTGTTGGGCCCCTCTTCGGCGGTCTCGCCAAACTGTTCGAGCAGCTGGCGGCGCACTTCCTCGAGGAAATAGCCGGCATCAACCGACCGCTCCGCCCGCTGGCGCACCAGGCCGAGCGGCTTCGCCTGCGCCGCGCGCATTTCCTGCTGCGTGATGAAGCCGTTCTCTTCCATCTGGCTCAGGACGAAATTGCGCCGCTCCATCGCCAGCTCGGCGTTGCGCGCGCGGCCATAGCGCTCCGGCGCCTTGGGCAGGATTGCCAGGAATGCCATCTCGTGAAGCTCGAGATCCGCCACATCCTTGTCGAAATAGGCTTGCGCTGCGGCCTGCACGCCAAAGCTGCGGCGGCCGAGCGGGATCTCGTTGAGATAGAGCTCGAGAATTTCCTGCTTGGTCAGCACTTCCTCGATCCGGCGGGCAAGGATCATTTCCTTGAGCTTGCGGGTAACCGAGTATTCGTCTCCCAGCAGCGTGTTCTTGGCGACCTGCTGGGTGATGGTCGAGCCGCCCACCGCGCGTTCGCCAGAACCAAACTTCAGCGCATAGTCGAGCACCGCATTGAGCGTGCCGGTGATGTCCACGCCGCCATGGCTGAAGAAGGTCTTGTCCTCAGCCGCGAGATAGGCCTCGATCAGTTGCTGCGGGAAGTCGGCATACTGCAGCTGGACGCGCCGTTCGCGCGCATAGGAATGGACAATCTCGCCATCGATACCGCGCACCACCGTGGGCAGCGGCGTCTGGTAATCAACCAGGCTCGACGCATCGGGCAGGTCACGCGCCAGAAGCGCCCAGATCGCCACCAGCAACACCACACCGGCGCCGATTGCCGCGCTGATTCGGCGGAAATTGCGGCTGTCCCGCCAGTTCTCGCGAAACCATTCGAGCGCAGCCGTGCTGTCGCCGCGCAACCGGGCCCTGAGATATGCGAGATCTGGTCTGGCGATGTCTGTCATGGTCCGGTCAGTCATGCGGCCCGGCGCATTAGCACGCGCTCGCGCGGGAAGGCTAGGCGCTTATCGATGAATAGCCCACAACCGCTCATGACCCGTCTTGCCGCAGGAAATGGATGCGGATCGACCGCGCCATCGTTTCGGCAAAACCGGCCTTCCACTCAGGCGAGGTGAGCCGCGCGGCATCGGCCTCGTTAGTCACGAAGCCCGCTTCGAACAGCACCGAGGGCAAGTCCGGCGAGCGCAGCACGACGAGGTCGGCCGAGCGCAGCGTCTGCGGATGGAAGATCAGCCGGCCATTGCCCTCACGCTCCACCAGGGCCGCAAACTCGAGCGATTCGCCCTGCGCGCGGCGCTGCGACAGCTCGACCAGGATCGCGCTGACCTGCTCGGTCTGCCCCGCGATCGAGACCCCGTTGAGCTCGTCGGCCGCATTCTCGCGCCGCGCGAACCGTGCCGCCGCCGCACTCGATGCCGTGGTCGAAAGCGTGTAGAGGCTGGCACCGCTCACCCCGCTTTTCTCGCCCGCCGAATCGGCATGGATCGAAACGAACAGATCGGCGCCGAGCCGCCGTGCGATGCCGGGCCGATCGGCCAGCGCGAGCAGGCGGTCATCTTCACGCGTCAGCGCCACCCGTACCCCGCCTTGTCGCACCAGCTCGTCGCGCAGCGCCAGCGCCAGTCCCAGTGTCACATCCTTTTCGCGGATGCCGACGCCCACCGCCCCGGGATCGCGCCCGCCATGCCCGGCATCGATCACCACCAGCGGTCGCGCAGGATTGGCCGGACCGTAGATCGTCGGCAGCGGCGATGCGCTGGCCGGGTCGGGCATGAACAGCCGCAGCACGTATTCCCGGCCCCATTGCGGAACCGGCAGCTTGATCCCCGCAGCCATCAGCCCGCCGATCAGCACCAGCGGGAGCATGAGGGCCAGGGCCAGGTGCGCGCGTATGCTCATGACCTCGCAAGGTTAAGGGGCCATTAGGGCAAAGTGCAATATGGTTGCGGCTTGAAACCCACGGTGCTAGCAGCGCAAACAGCGGCAAGGTCCGGCTTTAGCGCTTCGGCGCCAGGCCAGAACGGGCTTCATTCCCGCTGCCGGGCGAAAGTCTTTCGCTTGGCTTCACAACAGGTTGATGCAGTGACGAGACAGCCCTTCCCGTATTTCCGGTCGCCGCGCGAACCGCGCGCAGCCGGATATGCGTCCCGGGCCGCAGCACCATGCTGCACTCTCGCACGCGCAGACGCACACACCGCATTCCTGCCCGATCGGCCACTTGGCCGGGGCAGAACCGATCTAGCCGCCCGGCCCCGTGCCGCCAGCGGCGCGGTCTCACATCCACACCATCATGGGCGCGCGCCGAGCGACATTATCGCTTCGCGACATCGCGCCTGGAGAATTTACAATGGCAACGCGCATGCTCATCGACGCGCGCCACCCGGAAGAAACCCGGGTAGCGGTAGTCAAAGGCAACCGGATCGAAGAGTTTGATTTCGAATCCGATGAACACCGGCAAATCAAGGGCAATATCTATCTTGCCAAGGTAACCCGGGTCGAACCCTCGCTGCAGGCCGCATTCGTCGATTTCGGCGGCAACCGGCACGGCTTCCTGGCGTTCAGCGAAATCCACCCCGACTATTACCAGATCCCGCAGGCGGATCGCGAAGCGCTGCTCGCTGAAGAAGCCGAAGCGGCCGAGGAAGAGGCGCGGCTGCGCGCCGAGGACGAGGAAGCCGGCAATCTGCCCGGCGGCGAATATGACGCCGAGGACGAGGACTCCGCTGAAGCCCTGGTGGAGGAATTCGCCGAGGACGGGGTCGAGGAGATCGACACCTCTGAAAAGGACGAAGTCGCCACGATCGAGGACGGTCACGTCGAGAACGGCGACGATGACGACAGCGACGAAGAAGACGGCGACGAAAACGGGGGCGAACAGCGTTCGGGCCGCGATGGCGGGCGCCGTGGCCGCCGGCGCCAGGGTGGCGGCAAGTCGCGCGCCAAGGAAGTCGACGAAGTTCGCGCACGCCGCCAGGCACTGCGCCGCCGCTACAAGATCCAGGACGTCATCCAGCGTCGCCAGGTGCTGCTGGTCCAGGTCGTCAAGGAAGAGCGTGGCAACAAGGCTGCAGCGCTGACCACATATCTCAGCCTTGCCGGGCGCTACACGGTGCTGATGCCCAATTCGTCGCATGGCGGCGGCATCAGCCGCAAGATCAGCTCTTCGGGCGATCGCAAGCGGCTTAAGGAAATCGTTTCCGAACTCACGCTGCCCAAGTCGATGGGGCTGATTGTCCGCACCGCCGGGCTGCAGCGCACCAAGCCCGAGATCAAGCGCGACTTCGACTACCTCGCGCGGTTGTGGGACGAGATCCGCGAAAAGACCCTGGCTTCCACCGCGCCCACCCTGATCCATTCGGATTCGGACCTGATCAAGCGCGCCATCCGCGACATCTACAACAAGGAGATCGAGGAAGTCGTGGTCGAAGGCGAGGAAGGCTACAAGTCAGCCCGCGCCTTCATGAAGCTGCTGATGCCCAGCCATGTGCGCAAGGTGAAGGCCTATGCCGATCCGGTGCCGCTGTTCCAGCGTTATGGCGCGGAAGACCAGCTGCGCGCGATGTACGATCCGGTGGTCCAGCTCAAATCAGGCGGCTATCTGGTGATCAACCCGACCGAGGCACTGGTCTCGATCGACATCAACTCGGGCCGTTCCACCAAGGAGCACGGCATCGAGGCTACGGCGCTCAACACCAATCTCGAAGCCGCCCGCGAAATCGCCCGCCAGCTGCGCCTGCGCGACATGGCCGGCCTGGTGGTGATCGACTTCATCGACATGGAGTACAGCTCCAACATCCGCAAGGTCGAGAAGGCGATGAAGGAAGCGCTCAAGAACGACCGGGCGCGCATCCAGGTCGGGCGCATCTCAGGCTTCGGCCTGATGGAAATGAGCCGCCAGCGGCTGCGCACTGGGGTGCTCGAAGCGACCACCCGCCCCTGCCCGCATTGCGACGGCACTGGCCTCGTCCGCACCGCATCGAGCGCGGGGCTTTCGGCGCTGCGCCTGATCGAGGATGAAGCCGCCAAGGGCAAGGGCTCGGTGATCCGGCTGGGCGCCAGCACCGAAGCCGCGATCTACCTCCTCAATGCCAAGCGCGCCGACCTGCGCGAGATCGAACAGCGCTATGGCGTTTCGGTCGAAGTCGTGCCCGAAGGCGAGGACGAAGGTGCGAAGATGAGCATTTCGAGCTCTGGCCCGCGCCCCTCGCAGGCACCCCGGTTCGAGCCGATCGTGATCGAGGAAGAGGACGATCTTCCGGAAGAGGACTTCGACGACGAGGACGAAGCCGAAGAGGCTCCGGCGCGGCGCAGCCGCAGCGACGACGACGAGGATCAACGCGATCGCAAGCGTCGCCGCCGCCGTCGGGGCGGGCGTGGTCGCAACAAGGACCGTGCAGGCGACGCTGGTGAAGCGCGCGAGGACGACGATGCGGGCGAAGAGGCCGAACCGCGTGGCGACCGCGCGACACCTGCCGACGAGGAGGGAGAAGATCGGCCCAAGAAGCGTCGGCGGCGCGGTGGTCGCGGGCGCAACAAGAGGCGCCGCGAAGGCCAGGCCGATGGTACGCCGGAAGCAGCCGATGATGCTGCCGGCACCGAGGACGCGGCTGAAGCGGTAGCGGAATCTGCCGAGCCTGCCGAGGCTGCGCCGAAGAAAAAGCGTGCTCCGCGCGGCAAAGCCAAGGCAGAGCCGGAAGTTGCCGAGCAGGCCGAAGCCGCTCCCGCGGCAGAAGCTGCGGCCAAGCCCAAACGCGCTCCGCGCAAGAAGAAGGATGAAGCGGCTGATGACGCCGCGGCGGCCGAAACCCCGGCAGCCGAGGAAGCGCCGAAGAAGAAGCGCGCTCCACGCAAGGCCAAGACCAGCGGCGAAGCGACCGAAGCCACTTCTGCCGAAGCCACTGCTCCGGCGGAAAATGGCGAGGACGGCCAGCCCAAGCGTGGCTGGTGGCAGCGCACCTTCGGCGAATAAGTCGCTCTGAAACAGCAAACAGGCGGC
>JBMSNZ010000108.1:0-7881 GCA_049421965.1 Erythrobacter sp. | reverse complement strand
GTTCACGGCTAACATGCTGCATGATGGCGGTCTTGTCGCTAATGTAGTTATATAGGTGTTGGATGCGTTTGCGGACGACGTTGTCGGTCATGACTTGCGATCCTTCTTTACATATTTGCCTGTCTTGGGGTCGCGCAGCACGGCGTAGCGCTTCCAGTGCAGCAGTTCGGCGGCGTCGCGCGTCCATGCGGCGCGCCATCGGGCGGGGCCGCGTGGCCGAGGAAGGATTGGCCGCCGCCCGCCTCTCGCGGGCCGCGGCGCCCGCCACGCCCGCCTAAACCCCGGCGCACGATGAAGAAGACCACCGGAATGGATCGTAACGTCACGCGCCACTGGCGCCCCGCCACGCAGGCGGTGCGCGGCGGCACCTGGCGCAGCGAGCATGGCGAGACAAGCGAGGCGCTGTTCCTCACTTCGGGCTACACCTATGACGACGCGCAGACGGTGGCTGACCGTTTCGCGGGCGAGGCCGAAGGGATGACCTATTCGCGCCTCCAGAATCCGACCGTCGCGATGCTCGAGGAACGGATCGCGCTGATGGAAGGGGCGGAAGCCTGCCGCGCGCAGGCGACCGGCATGGCGGCGATGACGACCGCGCTGCTGTGCCAGCTTTCGGCCGGTGACCATGTAGTGGGCGCACGCGCGGCCTTCGGCTCGTGCCGCTGGCTGCTCGATCACCTGTGCCCCCGCTTCGGTATCGAGGTGAGCGTCATCGACAGCACCGACAATGCCGCCTGGGAAGCCGCGATCCGGCCCAACACCAAGGTTTTCTTCTTCGAGACCCCGGCCAATCCCACGCTCGACGTGGTCGATCTCGCCTTTGTTTGCGGCCTTGCGCGCGCGCACGGCATCACCACGGTGGTCGACAATGCCTTTGCCACCAGCGCGCTGCAGCGCCCGCTGGAATTCGGGGCGGATGTAGTCGCCTATTCGGCGACCAAGCTGATGGACGGGCAAGGGCGCGTGCTGGCCGGCGCGGTGTGCGGAAGCGCGCAGTTCATCAACGAGGTGCTGCTGCCGTTCCAGCGCAACACCGGGCCCAATCTATCCCCGTTCAACGCCTGGGTAGTGCTGAAAGGTCTCGAGACGCTCGAGCTGCGCGCCATGCGGCAAAGCGAGAACGCGCTCGCGCTCGGCCGCTTCCTCGAGCCGCGCGTGCCCCGGATGCTGCATCCGGGCCTTCCCAGCCATCCGCGCCACGAGCTGGCGCTCAAGCAGATGGTGGCGACCGGATCGATCTTCGCCTTCGATGTCGGCAGCAGGGCCAAGGCCTTCGCAATCCTCGATGCGCTGCAGCTGATCGATATCTCGAACAATATCGGCGATGCGCGCAGCCTGATGTGCCACCCGGCTTCGAGCACGCACGCCAATATGGGCGATGAGGGCCGCGCGGCGATGGGCGTGACCGAGGGCCTGCTGCGGATCAATGTCGGGCTCGAAGATCCGCAGGACCTGATCGAGGACATGGACCAGGCGCTGAAAGCGGCCGGGTTTTGAAACGGGAGGAATCAAGTTGGACAAGCGCATCGAGCTGATCTTCGATTTCGTCAGCCCCAATGCCTATCTGGTGTGGTGGCCCCTGCGCGACCTCGCGCGGCGTTGCGAAGCCGGGATCGATGTAATGCCGGTGTTTCTGGCAGGCATGCACCGGCTGACCGGCAACGAACCGCCGATGATCCGCGACGCCGGGGTGAAGGGCAAGAACCAGTATGCCATGCTGGAAATGCAGCGCTTCATCGCCAAGCACGATCTGTCGAAATTCCGCATGAATTCGAAGTTCCCGTTCAATTCGGTGCTGCTGCAGCGCATGCTGCTGGCGGCGGACCAGGACGGGCGCGGGGTGCAGTTCGTCGAGGCGCTGCTGCCGGCCATCTGGGAACAGGACCTCGATGTGACCGACCCGGAAGCGGTGGGCGCGGCCGTGACTGCGGCAGGGTTCGACGCGCGCGACCTGTTTGCCCGCGCGCAGAGCGAGGAGATCAAGCAGGCCCTGGTCGACAACACCCAGAAGGCGGTCGACCGTGGCACTTTCGGCATCCCGACCATGTTCGTGGGCGGCGAGATGTTCTTCGGCAAGGAGCGGCTGGGCCAGGTCGAAGAGGAACTGGGCAAACGGGGCTGATGGCGCGCCTGACCCTCCGGTGATCGGTCTAGATCCGGTCCATCCGCAACCACTCGCGCTCGCCCACCCAGGCCCTGGCCAGCGCCGCCTCTGCCGCTTTCGCTTCGAGCCGGTTGCCCAGCTTACGCTCGCTTTGCGCCAGCCCGTAAAGCGCCCAGCCATTGTCGGGCGCCTTGAACAACGCCTCGCGGAACGCGGCGACGGCTTCGCGATAACGGCCAGCCTGGTACAGCGAGGCACCCAGCGACTGGGCTATCGGATAATACCAGTAGGGCGGCTCGTTATAGGGGATCGTTTTCTCGATATCCTGCGCCTTGCGGTAATGCTCGATCGCCAGGGCATATTTCCCATCGGCGTGTGCCTTGCGCCCCTGTGCCACATGGATCGCCAGCTGGACGATGTCAGGCGCGGGGAAGCCGGCGTTGACCATGTCGGTCACGCGGGAATCCGACTTCAGCTGCTCCATCGCCTCGATCTCGCCGGCGTAGCCGCTGGCATCGCCGCTGCGTGCATGCGCGACCGCGCGCGAATAATGCCGCATGGCCTCGACATAGCCCAGTTCGCTTGACTTGCCGGTCAGCGCCAGCACCGCAGAGGGCGAATAGAACTGCGTCATCGAGAAGAAGGGCGCGGCGTGGATCGCCTGTACCCACGGCAGTTCGCGCGCGGTTTTCACGTCGAGAATGCGCTTCAAGCGCTCGGTCTCATGCGCGACGCGGTGCATGTCACCGATCATCTGCGCCGACGTCAGCAGGAAGTGGACGTTGTGCGGGTAGTAGCCGTAGCGATACAGGCCGTCGTCGCCTGCGACCGAAAGATAGGCCTCGTCCGCCCGCGCGGCCTTGATGTTGGCTTCGACCGAATCGCGATAGCGCCCGATCCGGAAATAGATGTGCCCCGGCATATGGACGAGATGGCCCAGCGCAGCCGGGGCATTCGCCACCAGACGGTCAGCGGCAGCTTCGGCCATCTTCGGATCGGGACTGTTCTCCATCAGGTGGATGTAGAGGTGCGAGGCCTGCGGGTGCTTCGGATTGTTGGCGATCGCCCGCTCGATCAGCGCGATCGCAGCTGCGATCTGCGGGCGTGCGCGCCCCGTATCGGCTTCCCAATAGTCCCACGGCGTGGTGTTCATCGCCGATTCGGCCGCCAGCACCGCCACGTCGTTGCTTTGCGGGAACTGCTCGGCCACCTGCATCATCAGCTTCGAATAGTTCCGCTCGAGTTCCATCCGGTCAGCGGTGAGGTCATCGGGGAAACGCGCGGCCTGCGCGGCGATCAGCGCCTTTTCGATAGGGCTGGCATCGGCCGACAGGCGCTGCGCCTGCTTCACCGCGAAAATCGCCATGCGGTTCTGCTCTTCGCTCATCCCGGCATTGATGTTGAGACCGTTGGCATAGGCTTCGCCCCACCAGCACATGGCGCATTCAGGGGCAAAGGCCCGTGCCTTGCGGAACGAACGCACCGCAGCCGCGTGGTTGAAACCATACAGCAGCATGACGCCCTGGTCGAAATAGGCCTTGGCTTCGCCGCTGATTCCGGTGACGCCGATGTCGGATTCAGGGATATCGGGATAAAGCGGAAAGGAACCCGCGCCGCCTTGCGCCGCCTGCATCCCGGATGCCAGCTGCAGCCTGTAGGCTAGCGCCTTGCCGCGGGCATCGATCGCGCGGCACCCCTTGCGGCCCTGCAAGGTCGGGTCGAGCGCCGCGAGCGAGGCCTGTTCGGCGGTGTCGGTATCATTCTGCAAGGTGGCACCACCGATCCCGGTGGTGGTGAGCAGGGCTGCAAGTAGTCCGGCAATCTTCAGCATTTCGGCCTCCAGTCCAGTAACCGTGAGGCGACCCGAAAACTCTCTTGTACGTCTGCACGGGAACCTAACACCGCTGATCGGCATTCCCAATAGGTAGTTCACTCAATCACAGGCTAGTTTCATTCGCAGGTGGATTACGTGGCGCGGCATCTTGCCGCGCGCGTTCCAGTCGCTAACTTCGGGTGGTCATGAAAGAGCTGTTCCAACACGCTGCCACCACCGAGGGAGTAACCGTGCGGGTCGCGGTCAACTTCCTTCCAGAGCAATCCCAGCCTCAGGCCGGCAAGTGGTTCTGGGTTTATCACATCAGGATCGAGAACAGCAGCCACGAGCGCTTGCAGCTGCGCACCCGCCACTGGCGTATCACTGACGGGCGCGGCATGATCAACCATGTCGATGGCGAAGGCGTTGTGGGCGAACAGCCGGTTCTGCGCCCCGGCGAAAGCCATGACTACGTGTCGGGCTGCCCGCTGGCGACACCACATGGTTCGATGGAAGGCTTCTACACCTTCCATCGCGACGATGGCACGCCGCTGGAAGTGCGCATTCCCTTCTTCCCGCTGGCAGCCCCTGCCACCGCCAACTGACGCCGCGCGCCTGCGCGGTTGCGTGGCGGGCAAGCTGGCCCTACATCGCACTCGCCATGAAGCGCACGCACCTGCCTCTCAATGCCTTGCGCGTCTATGATGCCGCCGCGCGGCACCTGTCGTTCACGCGCGCGGCAGACGAACTGGCGGTTACGCCCGCCGCCGTCGGCCAGCAGATCCGCGCGCTTGAGGATCACCTCGGGGTGGTGCTGTTCCGCCGCACCAGCAAGGGGCTGGAGCTGACAGCCGAAGGCTGCGCAGGGCTTGACGCGCTGCGTGAAGGATTCCTCAAGTTCGAGGAAAGCGTGCAGGCGATGCAGGCCGGGCAGGCCTCCGATCGCTACACGATTGCGGTGCCGCGCGAATTCTACGCCCAGTGGCTGGGCGCACGGCTGGCGAGTTTCAAGGCCGCCAATCCCGAGATCCAGTATCACATCGTCGCTGACGAGAATGCCGATTTCACCGAAGCCAATCTCGACCTTGCCGTGCGGCTGGTTGACGGCCCCGGTGAACTCGAGGGCGTCCAGTTGGCAGCAGCGCAGCGGGTCGTGGTGGCAGCGCCGGGCGCGAATGACAGCTGGATCAGCTGGCCCGGCACAGTCCTGCCCGATGATGCGCGCCCCTGCGTCACCACCGGCAACCCCGGCCAGGCGCTCAGCTCGGCGATCGCGGGCCTGGGCAAGGCCGAACTTCCGCTGCCGCTGGTCGAAGAGGCAGTCGCTGCGGGGCGGCTGGTGATCCTCGACGGGCCGGAAGAATCGCGGCGCGGCTACTGGCTGGTCGCGCCTTTGCCGCAGTGGCGCCAGAAGAAGGTCAAGGCGCTGGTCGCTCACCTTGCAGCGGGCTGAGCAACTGGTTGGGGCGACTGCCGGTGAGAGATCGGCGGCCGCCCCGGCCCGGCCCCACCATGCGCTTGCAGCGGAGCCCGGCCATCCGGTTCAGGCGAGAAACGCGCCCATGCTGGCGAGCATGGCGATGGTTCCAGTGGCAGTGATCGACATTGCGCAAGCCGTGATTAGGGTGTCGCTTGCACCAGCAAAGCCCAGCTGCGGCAAGCCAAGCGGCTTGGCGACACGGCGAAAGCGCACCTTGTAGTCGGGGTGTTCGGTGCCCATCCAGCGATCCCACCAGGTGAAATAGAGCCCGAAATTGTGGTTGCCTTCGCTGTGGTGCAGGTCGTGGTGGGTGGTGGTGGTCAGCCAGTCGGTCCACTTGCTGTCGACCCAGCCGGCCGGATGCAGCTCCACCCCGGCATGTCCCATCACATTGCGCAGGATCATCCAGGCGAGGAAGATGAAGATTGCAAAGTCGATATAGGCCACGCCCAGCAGCGAGGCGCCGAGCAGGAAGAGCGGCACGAAGGCACTTTCGGTGACGCCCTCCCAGGCCGAGAAGCTGTAGGCCGCCCAAGGTGTGGGCGTGCGCGAACGATGATGATGCAGATGCGTGGCGCGGAACAGCCGCCGGTGATGCAGCGCGCGGTGCATCCAGTAGAAATAGGCATCATGTGCCAGGATCATCGCCACCAGCTGGGCGAAGAATGCGCCCGCCGTGTAGGTGCCTTCGTTGATCTCGACGATCCCGGTCTCGATCATCACCAGCGTCGAAAGCCCGGTCAGCGCGAAGAAGAAGACAGTACGGAAGGATGAGGTGATCTCGCGCACGTAATCGGTGCGGCTGGCGCGGCGCGGCTGGATCCGGCGCTGCTCGCTCCAGCGGCGGGCCAGCCACAGGACCAGAGTCAGCGTGCCCGCAGCGATGAGGTAACGGCCAAGATCGAATGTGAACACATTGATGAAATGCGCCGCGATGCGATCAAGCCAGTATGGTAAGGTGTCGGGGGAGTGCATGTCCGTTTACTCGTGTCGGTTTGACTTACGGGCATGGGATATGGCGAAGGGCAGGCCCCACGGCTCCGCGCTTCCGGAAAATGCCGGTCGATTCCGGAATCGCGTCGATTTTTTAAGTTTTTCGCGGCGGGCTGGCCGATCCGTTCGCGGCGGTAATCGGTAGGGGTAGTGCCGGTCTCGGCACGGAAGGCGCGGTTGAACGTGGCGAGCGAATTGTAGCCCAGGTCCATCGCGATCGTAAGCACTGGCAGGTCCACCCGCTCGCGGTCAGCCAGGATCGCACGGGCCTCGGCGATCCGGTGGAGGTTGAGGAAGGCGGAAAAATTGCGGTGCCCCAGCCGCCGGTGGATCAGTGAACGAAGGCGGTGTTCGGGCACCCCGAGATGCTCGGCCAGCGCCGCGATGGTAAGGCCCGCAGTGCGGTAGAAGCCTGTTTCTATCGCTGTGTTCAGCCGGTCATGCAGCACCAGTTCGCTTGGGCTCAGCGCGGCGGGATCTGCGACATGGCTGGTGCTTGTCTCGGTCGCAACCAGCAGATCTAGATCGGTACGCAGCAGCGCCAGCCCCGCAAACAGCGTGACGGCGAGGATGAGCAGCGCATTGGCGAGCTGGATCGCTGGCGGCGCGCCTGCCTGGCCGGCCATAAGCTCGTACATCAGGATGCCGCCTGTCTGCGCGGCGACCAGCAGCGGCAGCCACAGGCGGATCGTGCGCCGACGTTCGACCAAATCGTTCTCGCGGTCAGAAAAGGCGACCCGGAACAGGTCGATCACCAGAGCCAGGCCAATCGCATGGATCAGGTAGAAGCCGACCATGCCGTTTGGCAGGATAAAGTGTCCGAGCAGCCAGCTTGCGGCAAGCAGCGCCGCGATCCCCCAGTCCCACCAGCGCGGCGGTGCCTGTTCGAACAGCTGGCGGGCGAACAGCCAGATCCAGAATGGCGTTAGCACCGAACCGAGATCGACCAGCGGCACCAGTGCCGGACCGGGGCGTAGCGCCTCGGCTGAATTGAACATATAGGCTGTCGCGCCCACCAGCAGGCCTGACAGCGGGATCCTGATCGACCGCCGCACTTCGCCAGCCAGCAACAGCACCAGCAGCAGCAGACTTGCGCCCACTGCGATCAGCCGCACCGATGTGTCGAGCGTTTCGATCATCCGTCTGTCGCTATAGGTGCGTGCCGATCCCGCGTCACGGCCCTGGCACCGGCGGCGTTCAGGAATTGGTGGAAAGCGAAACCCGGTCTGTCACCGGATCGTATTCGACCGCGATTCCCGCACCCCGCAATTCGTGGAACGGTATGAAACCACTGCGCGTGGCGAGCGCCCCGGCGATGCGGCGGGGCAGGGTATCGGCCTGGTCGCCCAGTGCATCGGCCACCGAAGCGGTGGCGATGTAGATTTGCGCGCCTTCCTCGATCCGGATTGTCGCGCTGCCGCGGTTCTTGCCATCGACCAGCAGCGGCTTGGTCACAGTCAGGCTGCCGTCTTCCGCGTTGAAACGCGTTTG
>JBMSNZ010000107.1:0-7923 GCA_049421965.1 Erythrobacter sp. | reverse complement strand
CAGCTCGAGGTTCCACGCCCGCTTCATCGCCCGGCGCGAGCCGACCAGGCCGGCATGGCGGCGCTCGGCGCGCTTGATGAACTGGCGGCAGGCATTGATCCCGTCGCCCGGCTCGGCCAGTTCGTGAACCAACCCCAGCTCGAACATCTGTTCGGCGGTATAGGTTTCGTTCGACAGGATCAGCCGTTCCGCCGCCGCACTGCCCAGCTTGCGCGCCAGCAATGCATGCGCACCCATGCCCGGGAACAGGCCGAACATGATCTCGGGCAGGCCAAAGGTCGCGGTGCGCTCCGCCACGATAAAATCGAACGATAGCAGCGCTTCGAACCCGCCGCCGAGCGCGGCGCCCTGCACCAGGCCGATTGTAAGCATCGGCAAGCCGAGGCTGCGGATGTTCCGATCCAGGATAGCGCAGCACCGATGCCCGTAGTTTACCAGCCCCTCGCGGTCGCGGTTGCGGATCAGCTGTTCGAACAGGGCAAGGTCACCACCGAAGCAGAACACGTCCGGCGCGCGGCTGCCCAGCACCAGGTAGCGCAGCGGAACCTTGCCTTCGCCAAATCCCTGCGGGATCAGCTCCTGCCACCGCTCGAAATCATGCAGCATCGGCGGGGTAAAGCTTGGCCGGCCTTCGGGTCGCATGAAGGTCCACAAGGTGGCATGCGCGTCGTCATAAAGTACATCAAGCTCACCCAGGTCGAGCAGCTCCTGCGGGATCGCCGCGTGCCGTGCGCTTTCCACGAACAGCTCTTCATCGTTTGACAGCGGAATCGCACGCGAAACACCACTATCCATGAACGAGCGCCCTTTTGCCTGTTGATGGAGACAATCAAGAACCAATTACTTCCGGCTCTTCAAAGTCCCCCGACAAATCAAAGGCTATGCTAGTCTGGACTCGCTTGGCAAATGCTAATTTGCTTGCTCGTCATGGGCCGAGTCCCGGTACGGGGCAGCAAACGATGCCAAGGCACCGGCCGGGCGGGTGCGATCGCTCGAAATTCCGTGCTTTTTGAGTCCTGCAGCGGGTTAGTGCGGCGAAATCGCCACAGTGCCTCGCAAATGCAGCATGGCGGCAATCAAGCCGCTTCCTGACGATCCTTGTCGTTCGGCGCGCCCTCTTCCAGCCATTCGATCAGCAAGTCGAGCACGCGGCGTACGGAATACTCCTGATCTTCAAGGCGTTGCTCGATCAGGGAAAGGCGATCATCCTGTTCGCTCATCGCCCGTTCGATCGCCGCGAGCGACTGTTCGATCATCGCCGCGCGCGCAGCAGCTGAAAGTTCGGATTGGGCTTCGTCGCTCATGGCCATAATGCTCCCGGATGATCCGAGGCTAAGGCGATTTCGTGAACAATCGGTTAGGCCGGGGCCAGTGGATCGCCGCGAACGAGGAAAGCGGCCTAACGCATGAAATAGCTCGCCAGCTCGACATGGGTCGACCAGCGAAACTGCCCCACAGGGCGCAGCGCTTCGAGGCGGAAGCCCGCGGCCGCGAGCCGCGCGGCGTCCCTGGCCCAGCTGGCGGGATTGCAGCTCACATAGACCACACGTGTCACCTTGCTCGCAGCAATCTGGTCCACCTGCTCGCGCGCGCCGGCGCGCGGTGGATCCAGCAGCACCGCTTCGAACCTGTCGAGCTCGCCCGGCTGGAGCGGGTTGCGGAACAGATCGCGATGCATCGCCGCCAGTGCCAGCCCTGCCCTGCCCGCCGCTGTCTTGCAGGCAAGGTGCGCATCACGCGCGGCTTCTGCTGCCAGCACCTTGGCCGGTCCAGCCAGCGCGAAAGCAAAGGTTCCCAGCCCGGCGAAGAGATCCGCCACGCTGGCAGCGTCGCCAATCCAGGCGCGGGCATCGTCAACCAGCCGCTGCTCGCCGTCGCGCGTCGCCTGCAGGAAGCTGCCAGGCGGCATGCCAACCGGCCGGCCAGACAGCGTGATGGTTGCCGGTTCGGGCTCCCATACTGCTTCGGGTCCAAAGCCCTGATCGAGTGTCAAGCGGGCAAGCCTGCTTCCCTGCGCCAGTTCAAGCGCTGCCTCGGTTGCCGCGAGTCCTTCGAGCGCGATGTTACGCAACCCGCAGTCGACACCCTGGTCGGCCAGCGTCAGTTCGACTTCGACCGCCCCCTTCCCACCGTGGCGGGAAACAAAGGCCCGCAATGCCGGAAGTACCCTGGCCAGTTCGGGCGTCAGTATATGGCAGTCGACGAGATCGACGATCCGGTGTGATCCGGCTTCGCGAAAGCCCAGTACGGCCCCTCCAGCGGTTCGCAAGGCATGCAGCGTGGCGCGGCGCCGGCTGCGCGGGGGCGAAAGATGCGTTGGCAGCAGTGTGCCGATCGCCATGTCTTGTCCGGTCGCCGCGAACACCACCCGATCGGTCACGAAGCGGCGCAGCGCGTCTTCATCGACATGCTGCAGTTGGCAACCTCCGCAGCGGCCAAAGTGGGCGCAAGGCGGGGCAGCATGGTGCGGCCCATGTTCCAGCGAGCCATCGGCGCGAACAAGGTCGCCCGGGGCTGACCGGGCGAAATGCCGTCCGTCTGCGGTCACGCCGTCGCCGCGTGCAGCAATGCGGATGATCCGGTTGGGCTCGGCGAGGCTTTCAGTCACAATGCGGCGGCGATAGCGCCCGACACGGCATGTGCAAGCATCTCTGCCGTAAAAGCGGGGCCGCATCGGCGCGCTGCTTCGCCATGGAGCCACGCCGCCTCGCTCGCTGCCTCGAAGGGCGGGCGCCCGTTCGCCATGCGGCTTGCCGCAATGCCGGCCAGCACATCGCCTGTCCCGGCAACCGAAAGCCAGCTGGGTGCCGGTGGCACCAGCGCGAGCCGCCCATCGGGCGCTGCGACCAGCGAATCCGGCCCCTTTGCCAGAACCACCATTCCGCTTGCACGAGACAGCGCCAGCGCGCGTGCCTGCCGCCCCTGCGCCACCACCGCGAAATTGCGGCACAGTGTGTCGAGCTCGCCATCGTGCGGCGTCGCCAGCACGGGCACGCCTGTCCGCAGCATCCCTGGTTGGAGCAGCGTCAGCGCATCGGCATCAAGCACAGTTGGTGTACTCCGAGCCAAGGCGAGCCGTAGCCGTTCCTCAGCTTCACGGTCACGCCCAAGCCCGGGGCCGATAAGCATAGCGGCAATGCGGCGATCACCCAGCGCCTCATCCAGAGCGCGCTCCTCCACCACCAGCCCCGCCGGAGCATTGGCCGGCGCATGATGCGCCAACAGCTTCACATAGCCTGCCCCGGCCCGCATCGCAGCTTCCGAGGCGAGCAGCGCCGCGCCGGGCATCGCCCCGCCGATGACCGCACAGAGCCCGCGCGTATATTTGTGCGCATCGGGCGGCGGCGGCGCGACCTTGGGGCGCTGGACAAGCTCCGCTGCACCGGTGACCTGTGCGACACCGATAGGCACAAGCACAAGATCACCCATGACCTGGCGTGCGGCCAGGCGGAAATGCGCGAACTTCCATGCGCCAAGCGCGATCGTCAGCCGATAATCGGGCAGGCGCTCGTTCAACAGGGCACCGCTGTCGCTCTCGACGCCCGAAGGCAGGTCTACCGCGATCCGCAGCGGGTGGCGTGCGGCTACGTCGCGCAGCAGGAGCATGTGCTCACCGCTCAATTCGCGCGTCAGGCCAGAGCCGAACAGGCAATCGACCAGCACCTGCCCAACGGCATCCTTGCCCGAACTCAGCGAGACGCCCTTGTAGGCCCGCCGCGCGTTCTTTGCGGCGCCGGTCTTGGGTGCGAGTGGCGCCACAACTTGGACTGGCAGGCCGCGCGCGCGTAGCACCTCGGCAATCACATAGCCATCACCGCCATTGTTGCCTGGCCCGCACAGCACCGTCACAGGGCGCCCGGCGGCCACCCGCCAGACCCACTCGGCAGCGCCGCGCCCGGCGATCTGCATCAGCTCGTCGACACCCGTTCCGCCATCGATCAATGCCTGCTCGGCTGCCTGCATTTGGGCGACGGTAAGGACCTGCGCCTGGCTCATGCCCCAAAGACTAGCACATCAGATGTCGGCGTAAACGTGGCGCTCGGCCTTGGCCCCGGGATGGGTCAGCGCGCCTTTGACTGCCGGCCCGACATTCTGTGCATAGCGCCACAGCGTGCCTGACTGATAATCATTGGTGTGTGGCTGCCAGGCCTTGCGCCGGGCTTCAAGTACCGCGCCATCCACTTCGAGTTCGATCGTGCCGGCTTCCGCGTCGATGCTGATGATGTCGCCCTCTTCGACCAGCGCGATCGGGCCGCATTCGGCAGCTTCCGGGCCGACATGGCCGATACAGAAGCCGCGTGTCGCACCCGAGAAGCGCCCATCGGTGATCAGCGCCACGCTTTCGCCCATGCCCTGGCCATACAGCGCCGCCGTGGTCGAAAGCATTTCGCGCATGCCGGGCCCGCCCTTCGGCCCTTCGTAGCGGATCACCACCACGCTGCCTTCCCGGATCTCGCGCCGCTCGACAGCGGCAAAGGCGTCTTCCTCGCAGTCGAACACCTGCGCCGGGCCGGAAAACTGCAGCCGCTCCATCCCTGCTACCTTCACGATCGCCCCATCAGGCGCGAGCGAGCCCTTGAGACCAACCACGCCACCGGTCGCACTAAGCGGGTTCGTTACGGGATAGATCACCTTCTGGTCGGGGTTCCAGGTGATTTCCTCGAGATTTTCGCCGATCGACTTGCCGGTGACGGTGATCGGTTCCGGATCGAGGAAACCGCCGTCGAGCAGCGTCTTCATCACCATGTAGACCCCGCCCGCATCGTGCATGTCCTTGGCGACATAGCGCCCGCCTGGTTGGAGGTCAGCGATATAGGGGGTCGACTTGAAGATCTCGGCAACGTCGAAGAGGTCGAATTCGATCCCGCATTCGCTTGCCATTGCCGGCAGATGCAGCGCGGCATTGGTCGAGCCGCCGGTCGCGGCGACAACGCGCGCGGCGTTTTCGAAGGCAGCGCGGCTGCAGATGTCGCGCGGGCGCAGATTGCGCGCCAGCAGCTCCATCACCTGCTCACCAGCGGCGATCGCCACTTCCTCGCGCGATTTATAAGGTGCGGGAGCCATGTTGCTGTTAGGAAGCGACAATCCGATGGCTTCTCCGACGCAGGCCATGGTATTGGCGGTAAACTGGCCACCACAGGCGCCGTGGCCAGGGCAAGCCACCTTTTCGAGCGCGATCAGTTCCTTGAGCGGGCAATTGCCCGCCGCATGCTGGCCCACCGCTTCGAACACATCCTTCACGGTCACATCCTTGCCGTGAAAGCTGCCAGGCAGGATCGAGCCACCATAGACAAAGATCGAGGGGACGTTGAGCCGCAGCATGGCCATCATCATGCCGGGCAGGCTCTTGTCGCAACCGGCAAAGCCGACCAGCGCGTCGTAGCAGTGGCCGCGCACCGAGAGCTCAATCGAATCCGCGATCACTTCGCGGCTCACCAGCGAGCTTTTCATGCCCTGGTGCCCCATCGCGATCCCGTCGGTCACGGTGATGGTGTTGAACCGGCGCGGCATTCCCCCGCCCTGCTCCACACCCTGGCGGCAGATGTCCGCCTGCGCATCGAGCGCGGTGTTGCATGGCGCGCTGTCATTGCCGGCCGAGACCACCCCCACAAAGGGCCGCGCGATCTCTTCCTCGGTCAGTCCCATCGCATAATAGTAGGAACGGTGCGGCGCGCGTTCTGGCCCGACCGAGACATGGCGGCTGGGGAGTTTCGACTTGTCGAAGCGGGTGGACATAATCTTTCCTGAATCGGTGAAATTGCGAAACAGGCCCTGCCCCTAGTCCAGCGCCAGCGCAACCCTCATTGCCACATCGGCCAGCAACGCGGCCCAACGCGCCTGACCTTCCGGCCCGGCGATCAGGTCTTGCCGCAACTCGACGCCGAGGTAGGGGCGCCCATGCGCCTCGGCATGGCGGTTCATGGTCGCGTTGAGCAAGCGGCCCGAATAGGGTTGCTGGTCCCCGACAAAGAGCCCTTCGGCAGCCAGCATGGGAATGGCGATCCGCGCCGCGCGATCATCAAGGTTGTAGAGCACCCCGCAATGCCACGGGCGCTGCTCGGCTGGATGACTGGCTAGCTGCGGCGTGAAGCTGTGCAGCGAGAGGATCAATGCCGGTTCGGCGGCGCTCAGCACCGCTTCGAGCGCGCTGTGATAGGGGTGAAAGAAGCGCGCCAGCCGCGCCTCGTGCCCTTCATGGTCTATCGCATTACCAGTGATCGCGTGCCCGTCGCTCGCCACCGGGATCGTCGCAGGCTGGTGCGGTTCGCGATTGAAGTCGCAGACCAGCCGACTGACATTGCCCTGGAAAGCGGCAAAATCCGCCTCGCGCACCATGATCGCGCCCACTTCGGCCACCCCGATATCGAGCGCGATATGCTGGTCAAGCAGTGCCCGATCGATCCCCAGGTCGATATCGGGTGGCACGCGGTTGCTGGCATGATCGGACACGATGAGGATCCCGCCTGCGCGCGGCGAACCCAGCAGCCGCCAGGCCTCGCTCTCGCTCACCGCAAAGCTCCCGCCAGCGTCCACCATTCAGGCCGCATACTAGCCTGTGCCGCATCGCGCGCCTCAGCGTTGCGATAGAGCGCGAAGCAAGTGGCGCCCGACCCGGACATGCGGGCGAGGACTGGACCGGTGGCGCGCAACGCGGCCAATACCGCGGCAATCGCCGGGCACAGCGAAATGGCTGGCGCTTCCAGATCGTTACGCCCGGCGAGCGCAATCGCGCGGGCCGAGCCGCCCGGCAATGCACCACGGTCCACACCATCCCAGGCCTTGAACACCGGCCCGGTCGAAAGCGGGATGCGCGGATTGACGAGCAGAACCGGCGCGCCCGCCAGATCGTCCTCCACCGCGTGCTGCTGGGCACCGGTGCCGCGCCCGATATGCGTGCGGCTCAGCACGCAGGCGGGCACATCCGCGCCAAGGGAGGCGATCGCTTCCGGTGCAATGCCTTGCGCCGCCCCGCGAAACCGCCGCAAAACGCGGATAATCGCAGCCGCATCGGCCGACCCGCCGCCCAGCCCCGCAGCGACCGGCAGGCGCTTCTCGAGCTCGACATGCAGGGGAAACCGCGCTTCCCACAGCTTGAGCGCTCGCCAGGCGAGGTTCGCCTCCAAGGGTCCTGCCGCGTCGGCAAACTCGCCTGTCACTGCAAGCGTTTCCGGCGCGCCATTGGTGACGCGCAGCACATCGCCCGCATCGACAAAGGCAAACAGGGTCTCCAGCTCGTGATACCCGTCCTCTCGCCGCCTGCGGACATGCAGCGCAAGATTGATCTTGGCGTAGGCGGTTTCGCTAATGTCGATCTGCGTCACCCGCGGACTGCCAGCCTACATGTTCGGATAGTTCGGGCCGCCCCCGCCTTCCGGCGTCACCCAGTTGATGTTCTGGTTGGGGTCCTTGATGTCGCAGGTCTTGCAGTGGACACAGTTCTGCGAGTTGATCTGGAACCGCGGCTCACCCGTCGCCTCGTCGACCAGCCATTCATAGACCCCGGCCGGGCAATAGCGCGCGGAAGGCCCGCCGAAGATCTCGAACTCGCTGGCCTTCTGCAACGCCGCATCCTTCAACTGCAGGTGGCAGGGCTGGTCTTCGGCATGGTTGGTGTAGCTGTAGGCGACATTAGTCAGCCGGTCGAAGCTGATCACGCCATCGGGTTTGGGATACTCGATCTTCGGGTACAGATCCGCCCGCCCGGTATGGGTGTAATCAGGTGTATGCGCCATGCTGACCGGCAGGCCGATCTTGAGCGTGCGCATCCACATGTCGGCGCCGGCGATCACCGTGCCGATATCGCCGCCGAACTTGGCCACGGCCGGCTGCGCGTTCTGGACCAGCTTCAATTCGTCGGCGATCCAGCTGCTGCGCACCGCCGCGTCATAGTTAATCAGCTCGCTATGCTCGTGCCCCGCTGCG
>JBMSNZ010000106.1:0-7957 GCA_049421965.1 Erythrobacter sp. | reverse complement strand
TTCGGTCGCCACGCGATAGCGCGCCGGCTGGCTGATGCCGACGCCCCCGCCCATGGTGATGCCGTCCATGAAGGCCACCACCGGTTTGGCATAGGTGAACAGCTGGTGGTTGAGCTGGTACTCGTCATGGAAGAACTTGCGGCCCGACACTCCGCCATCGTTGAGCGCCGAGTTCCTGAGGAAAGCGATGTCGCCACCGGCGCAGAAGCCGCGCCCCTCGGAATGGTCAATGATCACAGCCTTGACTGTTTCGTCGCCGGCCCATTCGGTGAGCGCCGCGCTCATCGCGTGGCACATGTCCAGCGTCAGCGCGTGCAGCGCCTTGGGCCGGTTGAGTGAGATGAAACCGGCCGATTGCTCCCGGCGGACAATCACTTCGTCTGTCATGCTGCATTCCTTGCCGGTTCGATCAGGTCCCAGCGATTACCGGCCACATCCTCGAACACGGCCACTGTGCCATAGGGTTCATGGCGCGGCTCTTCGGCGAAGATTACCCCATTGTCCGCCATGCGGCGATGCATGCCGGCAAAGTCGTCGGTGTAGAGGAAGAAGCCGACCCTGCCGCCAGCCTGATTGCCGATCGCGCCGGCCTGGCGCTCATTCGCGGCCTTGGCCAGCAGCAGCCGCAGGCCGCCTCCGCTTTCGACCTCGACCCAGCGCTTGTCGGCGCTTTCGGCCTGATCGATGCGTAGCGCGAAGCCGAGCTTGTCGACGAAGAACGCGATCGCTTCGTCGTAATCGGGCACCACCAGTGTCACCATTTCAAGCCGCGCACTGGTCATTGCCGCAGCAGGTCCCGACCCACGATCATCCGCATTACCTGGTTGGTGCCTTCAAGGATCGAATGGACGCGCAGGTCGCGCCAGAAGCGTTCGATCGGGTAATCCCTGAGATAGCCATAGCCCCCGAACAGCTGCAGGGCGTTGTTGACCACGTTCGAGCCGCTGTCGGTCGCCAGCCGCTTCGCCATGGCGGAAAAGCGCGTCTTGTCGGGCGCATTGTCGGTCACCTTCGCGGCCGCGAGATAGAGCAGTGCACGCGCCGCCTCGAGCTCGGTCGCCATATCGGCCAACATGAACTGGGTGTTCTGGAAATCGGCGATCGGGTTGCCGAACTGCTGGCGTTCCTTGGTATATCTGATCGCCTCGTCGAGGCAGCGTTGCGCCCCGCCCAGCGAGCAGGCGCCAATGTTGAGCCGCCCGCCATCGAGCCCCGCCATGGCAAAGCGGAAGCCTTCGCCTTCGGCGCCGACCCGGTTCTCGACCGGCACGCGGGCATCTTCGAAGATCACCTGCGCGGTAGGGCTGGCGTTCCAGCCGAGCTTCTTTTCGGGCGCACCGAACGACACGCCGGGTGTGTCCTTGTCCACCACCAGGCAGGTGATGCCTTTCGCCTTGTGATCGCCGGTGCGCACCATGGTGACATAGACGTCGTTGACGCCGCCGCCCGAAATGAACTGCTTGGTGCCGTTGAGCACATAGTGGTCGCCATCAAGGCGCGCGGTCGTCTTGAGCGCGGCCGCATCAGATCCGGAACCCGGTTCGGTCAGGCAATAGCTGGCGATCTTGTCCATGGTAATGAGGTCAGGCAGGTACTTTGCCTTGACCTCCGGTCCGCCGAAAGAGTCGATCATCCAAGCCGACATGTTGTGGATCGAGATGAAGGCGCTGGTGGCAGGGCAGCCATAGGCCATGGCTTCCATGATCAGCGCGGCCTCGAGCCGGCCTAGCCCGATCCCGCCCGATTCCTCCGACACATAGATCGCCCCGAAGCCGAGTTCAGCGCTCTGGCGGATCACGTCGCGCGGGAACTGGTGCTGCTCGTCCCACTCGGCGGCATGGGGCGTGATATTGTCTGCAGTGAAGCGCTGCGCCATCTCCTGGATGGCGAGCTGGTCGTCATTGAGCTGGAACTGTCCTGTCATTCCGCGGGCTCTAGCCCTTCAGGCGGGGACTGGAAAGGGTATGCGCGTTCGCATTCTTGCTAGGGTGACGGGAATTTTTCGGGTTGCGCGTAACCCGAATGGCATATTCGTGCGTAGTGGCCTGTATGGAGCGCGAACCTGCCACACTGCTGATCGTCTACAATGCCGATGGCGGGCTGTTCAGTATGGTAGCCGATGCCTTGCACAAGGTGCTTTCGCCCGCGACCTATCCCTGTTCGCTGTGTGCGCTCACATATGGCGCGGTCGCGATGCATAGGGAATGGCGACGCTTTCTCGAAGGGCTTCCTTACGCAGCGGCATTCCATCATCGCGACGATTTCGCGCGGGATTTTCCTGATTGCCGTGTTGGCTTGCCTGCGATCCTGTTCCGCGAGCCGGGCAAGTCTCCGGAAGCGCTCGTCGGGCGAGAGGAACTAGCCGCGATTGCCGAATTGCAGGAGCTAATCGAGCTGACTGCGGCACGGTTGGAGCAGCGCCGGATGGCTGCCAGTTAGCGCTCCGCCACCAGCGCTTCGGCCTCGATTTCCACGAACCATTCTGCTCTGCACAGCGTCGCAACGCCCACCATCGTCGCGGCCGGCCGGGCCACGCCGAAATAGCGGGCATGGACTTCGCCGATCGCATCCTGCGCATTGATGTCGGTCAGGAACATGCGGGTGCGCACCACGTCGCGCGCCGAGCCGCCCAGTTGCTCGATCGCGCGCAGGATCAGCTCGCAGCAGCGCGCGGCCTGCGCCGCAGCGCCGCCCGGGGTAGTGGTGCCATCGTCCTCGATCGGGCCGGTCCCGGCAACCAGGATCCTGTCACCCACGCGCACCGCGCGTGAGAAGCCGAACAAATCCTCATAGGGCGAGCCGGATGAGGCGCGTTGCCTCGCTTCCGCAACTCCGCTCATTCAGCTTTCTCCTGCCGCATCGCACCGGATTTCGGCCAGATAGGGATAATCGCTAGTCGCGGAAAGCGGTTTCGCTGAGCCGGGTGATCGGCGTGAAGATATAGGACAGGATCGAGCGTTTCTCGCCCAGCAGGTTGACGTTCGCCACCATCCCGGGCCCGATCGGCAGAGGCTTGCCATCATCGCCCATCAGCCGGTCATTTGTCTGAATCTCCACCGTGTAGAAGGTCTCGCCAGTCTTCTCGTCCTTGACCGCATCGGGCGCAATCGAGGTCACCGTTCCATTGAGCGCGCCATAGACAGCTCGGTTATAGGCGGTGATCTCGACCGTGGCCTTCTGCCCCAGACGGACATTGGCAATATCCGAGGGGCGGATCATGGCCTCGATATAGAGCGTATCGTTCGACGGGACGACCTCGGCGATCGGGCTGCCGGCCGCCACCGAACCGCCCACCGTTGTCACCAGCACACGATTGACCCGCCCGGTCACCGGGCTGCGGATGATCGTCCGGTCAACCCGGTCCGAAAGGGCGGGAAGCTGCAGCTGCTTGGCGCTGAGTTCCGCTTGCGCCATCGACAATTCGCTGGCCGAGGTGGTCAGCCAGTCGCTGCGGACACGCGCGGATTCAGCGCGAGCCTCGGCGACGCCAGCGCGCGCGCGCGCGAGCGAGGCTTGCGCGGATTCGACTTCCTTGCGGGCCACCCGCACGTCGTTCTCGGTCTTGATCAGGTCGACCCGCGGGATCACCTTGGTCTCCACCAGCGGGCGGATCATCGCCAATTCTTCCTCGAGAGCCGCGAGCGTCGACTGGCGTGCCTCGAGCATCGACTGGGCTTCGACCACTGCCCGTTCGGACTGGTTTACCCTGGCACTGCCGGCGGCCATCGCGCTTTGCAGTTCAGCCATGCGTGCGGAATGCAGCGATTGCTCGATCGCCACCTGGTTCTGCGGGGCGTCGCCGTAGCTTGGCGCCGCGCCACGCACTTCGGCATCAAGCCGCGCGATCTTGGCCTGGAGGGCGCTGACTTCGGCGGTCGAACTGCCGAAGGCCGCCCCCGACAGGGTCGGCGACAGGCGTACGAGGATGTCGCCGCGCCGCACCGACTGGCCGGGCTTGACCAGGATTTCCTCAATCACGCCGCCTTCTAGGTTCGAGACGACCTGCAGCTTCGAACTGGGCACCACGCTGCCCAGCCCGCGCACGCTCCGATCGACTTCAGCGAATGCTGCCCAGATGAACGCAACCGCCACGAAGGCGACGATCGCCCACAGGATGATGTTCGCCGATTTGCGGGCGACGAATTCATGTTCGTCGAGCGGGGCCGAAGCCCCCTGCATGAAGTCAAGCAGCCTGGCCATTGCGGTCCCTCGATGCGCTCTTGATATTGGCAACCTGGTTGCGGATCGCTTCGGGCGTGCCGTCCATCACCAGTTTGCCATTGGCGAGCATGATGATGCGGTCAACCATCCGCAGCAGCGAAGGGCGATGCGTGATCAGCACTAGTGTGCGCCCGGTGAATTCCTCGCGCAGATTCTCCATCAGTCGGCGCTCGGTGTCGGTGTCCACAGAAGAGGTCGGCTCGTCCATTACGATGATCGGAGGCTTGCCGACCAGCGCCCGCGTCATTGCGATCGACTGGCGCTGCCCGCCTGATAGGCTTTCGCCGCGATCAGCGAGGTTGAGGTCGTAACCGTGCGGGAAGCGCGAGATGAAGTCATGCGCCAGAGTGACTTTGGCCGCTCGCAGCATCTCGTCGTCGCCCAGTTCCTCGCGTCCCAGCATGATATTCTCGCGAATGGAACCGGTCAGGAGGACATTATCCTGCAGCAAGGCACCGGCCTTTTTGCGCAAGGCGGAAGGTGAAAGCTGGCGAATATCGCTGCCATCAATAAGGATAAGGCCACTCGTAGGTGGATAGAGCCCGATCATGAGCCGTGCGATGGTCGACTTGCCTGAGCCGATTGGGCCGATCAGTCCCACATGCTCGCCTTCCTCGATCCGGAAGCTAATCTTCGAAAGCGCCAACTCGGGCGCGTCGGGATAGCGGAAATCGACATCGCGGAACTCAATCGCGCCCCCCATCGCGCTCATCGCGATCCCCTGGCCGCTTGGTCCCTCGACCGGCTGGTTCATGAATTTGTCGATCTGACCATAGGCTGTGCGTGCCGCATTGAGCCGCGTCAGCAGAGCGGCGATGGTGCCCAACGGGGCCACCACGCGGCCAGCCAGAATCGAGCAGGCGATCAGCCCGCCCAACGTCAGCGACTGGTTGGCGATGGCGAATACGCCGACGATCACCACGCCAGTATAGGCCATGGTTTGCGCGGTGCCCGCGATCGTGACCGATATGTTCGAAACGATCCGCTGGCGCAGCGAGGCTCCGGCATGGCCGCTCACGGCTTCGTCCCAGCGCCGGGTCAGGATGCCCGAGGCGTTCGCCGCCTTCACCGTTTCAAGGCTGCCGATGGTTTCCACCAGCACCGCCTGCTTGGTCAGGGCTTCGCCGAGTGTCTCGCTCGACAGCCGCCGCATCACAGGCTGTGAGATCAGCGCGGCGCCCACCACCAGCGGGATCATCAGGAGGGGCACCATGACGATCCACCCCCCGATCAGCGCTATCACTGCCAGGGTGATCACGATAAAGGGCAAATCCACCAGTGCAGTGATCGTGGCCGACGCGAAGAAATCGCGGAGTGTCTCGATCTCCCGCACGAGTGCAGCGAGGCCACCGGTCGATTGGCGACCCGCGTCCATCCTCATTTCGAGAATATGATCGAATATCGACTTCCCGATGTCGCGGTCGATCCGCGCTCCGGCGACATCGACAAAATAGGCTCGCAGCAGTTTGAGCCCGAAATCGAACAGCAGCACCAGGCCCAGCCCGATCGTCAGCGCGATGAGCGAATCCGTGGCATTGTTGGGAACTACGCGGTCATAGACCGTCATCGTGAACAGTGCGGTGATCAGCGCGAAGATGTTGATCAGCGCGGCGGCCACACCCACCTTCAGGTAGATCGACCTGTTCGACCGCAATGGCCGGGCCAGCCATTCGGCCATCCTGCCCTTGGGCATTTCCACTTTGGTCGCTGACGCCACCTTGTTCCCCCTCCTGGCCCTACAAGCTACCCGATCAGGCTTCTGACCGCGTGCCTACAGGGTTAACTAACATCTGACCCCTTTTCGCTACCGAAGCACAAGCGGCAAGAAAGAGGCGTCCGATTTCGGTACGCCTCTTCCCGTGCCTCGACCTTGGCTTTCCGGTTTGTCCGGAGCCGCATCATGCGATCTGGTTAGCCTCCTGGTAAAGCATCAGGCTGTCCTGTGTGATGTCGGTATTGTAGCCGCTATAAAGGCTCAGCAATTCCGTCTGGAGCAGTTGGCTAGCATAATCGTCGACCTGCTGCATTGCGTCCATTGCCTCGGCATTATCACGATCGCAGCAGAATTCGACATACTGTTGCAGCACAGGATCCCAGATAGTGCCTGTGTTGTTATAGTCGTCGAGCGCCTTGTGGATGGAAGCACCTGAAACGAATGCGTCTCCCTCCTGATCAGTGCCCCCATTCTGCCATGAGGAAGTGCTTGTCTTGACGTTCGCACTTCCCTTGTTGAGCAGGTTAGAGTCGAAGATGTCATCGTTGTTCTTATCAGTGAACTTTTGCAACCAGTCGATCGCATCATTCAGATAAGACTGCGCACTATACGGATTGCTTGCTGCCCCTATGCAGTCCACTTGGCCCGCGTCCGGATTGTTAGCCAGGAAATTCAACCAAGTGGCTACGACATCTCGGCCAAGGATCCATACGCCGTCTGCCTGACCTCCGTTAGTTTGGCGGGCAGATGCATTTATCAGCTTAACGGCATCATCGTATTTGATAAAGATCGTGTCTTCTCCGACATCGGTGATGCCGTTCTGGTTGTAGTCGCCGATGAGCAGGCCCTTCGACGCTGTGCCATACTCGTCTGGTTCGATCGTGCCGGAAAGGTCACTATCCGTAGCGTCTAGATAAACGTCGTAGAGCAACTCGCCTTCAGCAAAGCCGGGTTGCCCCGCATGTTTGGCCTCGTTACCCGCAGTTCCGTCCCAGAAGACAAAGCCGTTGTTCCCCCAGAAACCTGGCGTGCCGACACCGACGCAGTCTTCGTCCAGCACGTAATAATTGGCGTCGTCCGAATCGGTCGCACTATGCTCGCCAATAAAGCCGGTGACTGTGGCAGTGTTTTCGTGCTGACCAAGTTGAGAATTCAACGAGTAATAGACATTGAGTCTTTCGCCGACTTCCAGCGTAACGCTGCCTAGCACACCATCAACGGCACCATCCAGGCCATCAACCGTAGCCCAGTCCTCTCCGGCGCCTAGCAAGCCATCGCCATCAAGGTCGATCCAGACATTCGACGCGTCCAATGTGCTCGCATCGCCATCGTTGTAATAGGATATTGCCTGGCTGGTTGCCACACCGTTGACGAAATGTGTCACGCTGTCGCTTAGTGTTAGATTTGTCAGCGAGACATTGCCGGTGTTCTTGATCGAAACCCTGAATTCGACGGTAGAGCTGGTGCTTGCCAGCAGACCATCGGGATTATCATCACTATTGTCCGGATTAATCGCGTTGAGTTCGTCAAGGTAGCCAGCCTGATCAGTTTTGACGCTCTTTTCAACGTCAATGCCCGGATCGCACTCGACTGGCACGTCGACGCTGTCTTCCAGCGTCAGTTCCTCGTCGTCTGGCGCCAGGAAGGTCGCAGTGACGGAGTTGGTGATCTTCTCGTCGGTGGCGCACTGGGCATCGAGCTCGGTCTGGCTGACGGTCTCGGTGAAGGTGTAGGTCCACGTCTCGCCCGGATCGAGCTTGCCGTTCGCCAGGCCGCCGCTCTCGGCGACAGTACCAACGTCGATCCCCAGACCCTCAAGCGTGTCGGTCAGATCATCGAGCGTCAGGGTCACGTTGCCATCGTTGAAGATCTCGATCGCATAGGTGATGACGTCCCCGGCCTCGTCGACCGTGCCGTCCGGACCCTCGCCACCAACATCGACTACCTTCTTGTCCAGCGTGAACGAAGGATCGCACTCGACTGGCACGTCGACGCTGTCTTCCAGCGTCAGTTCCTCGTCGT
>JBMSNZ010000105.1:0-8007 GCA_049421965.1 Erythrobacter sp. | reverse complement strand
GTTCCTGCGACAGGCGCACGCCCGCAGTCAAATCGAGGTTTTGGGTCAGGCGAAAGGCGCCGCCGACATCGACTGTCTGTGCGCTGAGCGAATCGAGCGTGTTGGGCGAACGACCGGCCACCTGCTCGCCTTCAAGGGCGATGCGCGGTTGGAACCGGCTTGGCTTGTCGCCCGGCTCGACCGGCTTGAAGGTGGCCAGATCGGGCATCGCGATGTCGCGCACGGCGCCCGAAAGCGCCACGTTCGCGTCAGGCCGCTTGAAGCTCTGGTAACCGCGCGCGGTGCCCAGGTTGAAGCGGGTGGAGGCCAGCGCCACACCGCCATCGCTGCCGCCCGGCGCCATTTCGAGCGCAGAGCGCACGGCGATCGCCCGCGCCGCGCCGCCATCAACACGCACTGCAACCGTGACCGTGCGATCGCGCTTGAGCGCGCCGCCGGCCGGCGTAAAACGCATCGCCGCACTGTCGGCCAGCTGCGCGACGCGCCGCGCCAGCTGCGGATCGACTGAAGAGGGTGTGAACACAGCAAACGACGGCGCCGCTGCACCTGCTGCACCTTCCGAGAAGGCCGCTACCGCCAACCCTGCCGAAGGCACACCGAAGGCAAGGCCGACAGCAGCCAGCAGCAAGGGCAGCTTGCGCGCCGAACCTGCTGAATGCCCCTGTGCCATTGCGTCTTGCCCTCGCCCCTTTTCCATGACCAGCACTCTGGCCCGATGAAACCGAAAGAATTCCCAAGAATTCCGGTTTACCTAAAATCAACCACGATGAACCTTTGCTGACCGATATGTCCTGGCAGCGCTCGACTCACCCCAATTGAACGAGAATGATAGGACTATATCCGGCGCCAGCGCAATGCATGGAAAGTGCTAGCCGACGTTACGGCAATCTTGTGTTGCTTTGCGCACACATCCGCGGCGCGCGGGGCGGCTGCGTTCAGCATGCGTAAAGCCGCGCGCGGCGCAGAAAAGCGGGTATCGCACGCTTCGGCATGGGCTTAACCGCCTTGTCGCGCGCGCAGGGCGGGCTATAGAGCCTGATGATGAAGCGGCCTTCGCTGGCCGCACCCGTTTGAGGACGATTGCGACGATGATCCTGACCGTGTCTGCCACCCGCCGCCCTGCCCGCATCGCCCTTGTTTGCGCGGCGCTGGCCGCACTTGCCGCCTGTGGCGGCCGCGAGCGCCCGCAGGCCGATTTGGCTGCTGCCCAGATCAACACCATCGGAGTGAATTCCTATCTCTGGCGCGCCGCGCTGGAAACCGTCAGCTTCGCGCCGCTGCTGCAGGCTGACAGCGCGGGCGGCGTGATCGTGACCGACTGGTACGCCAACCCCTCGAATCCGAACGAGCGGGTCAAGGTCACCGTCACCATCCTCGACCAGGATTTGCGCGCCGATGCGCTACGCGTTGCGGCGAGCCGCCAGGTCGCGCAGGGCGGTGGCTGGGTAGATGCCCCGGTGCAGGCGGCCACGGTCCAGCGGCTTGAGGACATCATCCTCACCAAGGCCCGCGAAATCCGCCGCCAGACGATGGCATCCTGATCGATTACCCCCTAACGGGACCAGCATGACCGATACGCGTTTCGATCCGTCCCAGGCCGACGGCCGCTGGCAACGCGCCTGGGAAGAAGCCGGCACCTTCCACGCCGACAGCAATTCGAGCAAGCCCAAGAGCTTCGTGCTCGAGATGTTCCCTTACCCTTCGGGGCGGATCCACATGGGCCATGTGCGCAACTACACCATGGGTGACGTGTTGGCGCGCTACAAGAAGATGCGCGGCTATGAAGTGTTGCACCCGATGGGGTGGGATGCGTTCGGCATGCCGGCCGAGAATGCGGCGATGGAAAAGGGCGTGCACCCCGGCGGCTGGACCCGCGAAAACATCGCCAACATGAAGGCACAGTTGAAGCGGATCGGTTTTGCGCTCGACTGGTCGCGCGAGCTCGCCACTTGCGATCCCGAGTATTACGGCCATGAGCAGGCGCTGTTCCTCGACCTTTACGAGGCCGGGCTGGTCTATCGCCGCCAAAGCGAGGTCAACTGGGACCCGGTTGACATGACCGTACTCGCCAACGAGCAGGTGATTGATGGCAAGGGCTGGCGTTCGGGGGCGGAAGTCGAGAAGCGCAAGCTCGACCAATGGTTCCTCAAAATCACCGATTTCGCCGAAGACCTGCTCGAAGGGCTCGGAGCGCTCGAAAACTGGCCCGACAAAGTTCGGCTGATGCAGGAAAACTGGATCGGCAAGTCGACCGGTCTGGAATTCAGCTTCGATCTTTCGAACGGCGACAAGCTGCCGGTCTATTCGACTCGGCCCGACACGATCTTCGGTGCCAGCTTCGTGGCGGTTGCGGCCGACCATCCGGTGGCGCAGGGCGTGGCCGCGGCCAATACCGAAGCCGCGGCGTTCATCGAACTCTGCAAGAAGGGCGGCACCACCGCCGCCGAACTCGAAACTGCCGAGAAGCTGGGTTTCGATACTGGCCTCACCGCGCGCCATCCTTTCACGAGGTCGCCGCTGCCGGTGTTCATCGCCAACTTCGTGCTGATGGATTACGGCACCGGCGCGATCATGGGCGTGCCAGGGCACGACGAGCGCGACTTCGAATTCGCCAGCAAATATGGCTGCCCGATCCTGCGGGTGATCGCGGCTTCGCCTGATGAGGCTGACGCCCCGCTGGCGCAAGCCGACACCGGTGACGGCATATGCGTCAATTCCGATTTCCTCAACGGGATGAGCGTGGAGACGGCCAAGGCGGCTGTCAATGCCAGGGCCGAGGGTGAAGGCTGGGGCAAGGGCACCACCGTGTGGCGCCTGCGCGATTGGGGTGTCAGCCGCCAGCGATATTGGGGCACGCCGATCCCCTTTATCCATTGCGGAACCTGCGGCGTGGTGCCCGTGCCCAAGGCGCAACTGCCGGTTGTCCTGCCCGAGGATGTCGACTTCAAGACCCCGGGCAATCCGCTGCTGCGCCACCCAACCTGGAAGCACACGACCTGCCCGAAATGTGGCGCGGCGGCCGAGCGCGAGACCGACACTCTCGACACCTTCGTCGATTCGAGCTGGTATTTCCTGCGCTTTGCCAGCCAGCCGGCGGACAAGCCGTTCGACCGCGAGGAAGTGGCAAAGTGGTTGCCGGTCGAACAGTATATCGGTGGGATCGAGCATGCGATCCTGCACCTGCTCTATGCCCGCTTCTGGACCCGTGCGCTGCAGCGCATCGGCCAGCTCGATTTCGCCGAGCCCTTCGCTTCGCTGTTTACGCAGGGCATGGTGACGCACGAGACCTACTCGCGCGCGGTTGATGGTCGCACGGTCTATTTCCTGCCAGGCGAGGTCGACCGCACCGGCAACGGGGCGACGCTGATCGAGGATGGTGCGCCGGTAGAGATCGGCCGCGTCATCAAGATGTCGAAGTCGAAGAAGAACACGGTCGATCCTGATGCGATCATCGACCGGTTCGGGGCCGATGCGGTGCGCTGGTTCATGCTGTCCGATAGCCCGCCCGAACGCGACCTGCCCTGGTCGGAAGCGGGGATCGAAGGCTGCGGCCGCTTCGTGCAGCGGCTGTGGCGGCTGTTCCAGAGCATTGATCCCGCGGCTGACGGCGCCGATCTTGCGCTCGCGCGCAAGGCCCATCGCACCATCGCCGCGGTGGCAGGCGATATCGAAGAGCTTTCCTTCAACAAGGCGGTTGCGCGCATCTACGAACTGACCGCAGCAGCGGAAAAGGCCGCGCCCGGTTCAGATCGCAACTTCGCGATCCGCACCGTTCTGCTGCTTGTTGGGCCGATGATGCCGCACCTCGCCGAAGAGGCCTGGGCGCGAGCGGGCGGAACCGGCCTCATCGCCGATGCGGCGTGGCCCGAGATCGATCCCGCCATGCTGGTCGACGACCAAGTGACCATCGCAGTGCAGCACATGGGCAAGCTGCGCGACACACTCACCGCGCCCAAGGGCGCCGCGAAAGAAGATCTCGAAGCACTGGCGCTGGCGAGCGAAAAGGTGCAGCGCTCGATCGACGGTGCGCCGATCCGCAAGATCATTGTGGTGCCCGACAGATTGGTGAATATCGTCACCTGATGCGCGCCATCCTTGCCCTGCTTGCCCTGGCGGCGCTTTCGGCCTGCGGCCTCAAGCCGATGTATGCCGGCAGCGGCGGCCAGGCAGTGGCGCAAGGGCTGGCCGAAGTGGAAGTTGCGCCGATTCCTGGGCAGGATGGCTGGCTGGTCCGCAATGCGCTGAACGATCGGCTGCAGGTCACCGGCCAGCGCTCGGCACCGCGCTATCGCCTTGAAGTGCAACTCGACGATTCGCTCGAAGCGCTGGGTGTGCTCAACGACGATACGATCAGCCGCGAACGCCGCATCCTGCGCGCGCGGTACCAGTTGGTCGATGTGGCCAGCGGCACGATCCTGCTCGATGCGACTGCTGGCTCGGATGCCGGGATCGACGTGGTGAGCAGCGAATATGCCACCATCGCGGCAGAGCAGACCGCGCTCGAGAACCTTGCCCGCGATGTGGCTGAACGCATGGCGCGACGCATTGCCTTGCGCCTGCGCGAGGCGGGGCAGCCCGAATGAGGATGGTGTGAAGGCCACCCAGCGCGATTTCGCCTCCACTGCGCGCCGTGTCGCCGGGCAGTGCGGCATTTTCTTCTTCTGCGGTCCTGACGAAGCCGGCGCCGCAGCCGCAGCACAGGCGCTGGTCGAAATGCTGCCCGATCCCGGCGAGCGGGTGGAACTGTCGGGAGCTGACCTGCGCAAGGATCCCGCCCTGCTGGGCGACGAGGCCCGCTCAAGTTCGCTGTTCGGCGACCGGCGCCATATCTATGTCCGTGCCAACGGCGACGAGGCGCATGATGCGCTGCAGGTGCTGATCGAGACCAGCGCGGCAGGGGCGGGCGAAGCCGCGCCGGTGCTGGTGGT
Organism: Erythrobacter sp.; assembly: GCA_049421965.1. GTDB lineage: Bacteria > Pseudomonadota > Alphaproteobacteria > Sphingomonadales > Sphingomonadaceae > Erythrobacter. The sequence continues at coordinate 3,079 of JBMSNZ010000105.1, read as the reverse complement.
GGCAAGCGCAGCGACCGACAAGTCGCGCACAGCCAAGCTGCTCGAGAGTCGCAGCGATGCGCTGGTCGCGATGTTCTGGCCACCCGACCTTGCTTCGGTCTCGGCTTCGGTCAGGCAAATGGCTGACGCAGCGGGATTGCGGCTCGGCGGCGACCTGGCCGAACGGATCGCCCGTGCGGCAGGACTCGATGTGCGGCTGGCGCAGTCGGAAATCACCAAGCTTGCAACCTATTGCGATGCTTCGCCGCAATCGCCGCGCCAGCTCACCAAAGAAGACCTGGATGCCGTGGGGGCCGCCACCGAGGAAGACGGATTCATGCCGCTGGTTAACGCCGTGCTCAAGGGCGATGGCGCGCGGCTTGACCGCGAGCTGCGCCGGATGCGCGAGCACGGGCTTAACCCGGTCGGCGTGTTGCTGGCGGTGGAGCGCCGTGCGGCCCAGCTGGCGCAGATTACCGCAGCGCTCGGCCCGCGCGGATCGTTCGATTCGCTAGATCGGGGTGCCAAGGCGCGGCTCGGGATCTTCTTCCGTGACGAGCGCGACATCCGCGAACAGCTGGCCTGCTGGCATCGCCGCAAGCTCGAGCGGCTCGGTCCGCGCCTGATCCGCTTGCACCGCGAGCTGCTGGGCAACAGCCAGTCGGCCGAATTGCTGCTGGCGCAGGGATTGACCGAGATCGCGCGCTTTGCCGCGCGTCGCTGAAGCCGCGCTACCGCTCTTCGGGGTTGCTGCTGTTACCGCGCCGTTGTGGTACGTTGAAGCTGCCGCTCACCTGCCCACCGGTGCTTTGCCCGCCCGAGGCTCCGCGCCCGTCAACGCTAGCCCGGCCCGAAGCAAGATCGATCACCAGCCGCCCGCCTGACAGCCGATCACCGCCTCGCCGCAGCTCGACATTGCCGGCCAGCGTGATGATCCGCCGTTCAAGATCATAGACCGCGGCATCGCCGCTGGCGGTTTCGCCACCGCGCGCGACATTCACCCCGCCGGTAGCCGTGATGCGAGAGATCGAGAGCCGTTCCGCGTCGCTATAGTCGACCAGCATCCGCTGCGCACGTACAGTCAGCCCGGCCTGGTTCACCACTACTCCGCCCGACAGTACGGCGCGGTTCTGGCGGTCGTCGATATCGAGACCTTCGGCCCGAAAATCGACCCGCGCATTCGAATCGTGCCCGCCCAGGCCCTGGGCGTGGAGGCCGATTCCGCCGGCAATGGCCAGGGTGAGCGCAAATCCGAGCGCGGACGAACGGAGCGCCGTGGAGGCAAGTGAACGGTTCATCTGGGCATCCTCAGTTCGCCCGGCTGCATGCTGAGCCTGGCATTGCCTTTCAGGGAAATGGTGCGCCGGTCGAGATCGGCTTCGAGCACATCGCCGGAGAACGTTCCGGCCGGGACCGCGCCATCCACCCCGCCTGCGCCTACCACGCGGTGGCGTTCGAGATCGACCGACACGCCGTTGGCGGTCATGGCATAACCATCCGCTGCGGTCATCCGCAGTGCGCCATCAACCGTAACCACTTCGCGCTCGATGTTGTAGCTGCCCGATGCGGCGCTGATCCGTGCCGGGCCATCGTCTAACAGGATCTGCGCCATCAGTTCACGCATCCGCACCACGCCCTCGGCGCTTGAGCGCTGCACCGCTTCGCCTGCGGTGAGCGAGAAGGGACGGCCATCGTCGTCCGCGCCGCGATACATCGCATTGCTCACCGCCAGCCGTTCCTCGATCATTGCCACCTTGTTGCGATCGAGCAGGAAGCTCACTTCGCCGCGCGGCGAAAGCGGGGTGATGATCATCAGGGCGGCAATGATCCCCACGCCCATCGGCAGGGCGCGGGCCAGGAAGCGGACCAGCCGGTCATGCGAGCCACCGGGCGCGGCGAAGTGCTGGCGCTTGCTGCGCAGTTCCTTCGCTTCGCTCGTCTCGATCCGCTGCCCGGTCATCATTGCTGCTGCGCGGCCGCGCTCCTTTGGCTTATTCGTGGCTGAAAATGTCGCGTTCTGCCCAGCCTGCGAGGTCAAGCCGCGCGCGGGTCGGCAGGAAGTCGAAGCAGGCCTGCGCCAGTTCCATCCGCCCTTCGCGTTCGAGCCGCTTGACCAGTTCGGCCTTGAGCCGATGCAGGAAGCGCACGTCGCTGGCCGCATAGTCGCGTTGGGCATCGCTCAGCGCGGGACCACCCCAGTCGCTCGACTGCTGCACCTTTGACAGGTTTTCGCCCAGCAATTCCTCGACCAGCATCTTGAGCCCGTGCCGGTCGGTGTAGGTGCGGGTCAGCTTGCTCGCGATCTTCGTGCAAAACACCGGTGCCGCCATGACACCGAGATAATGCTCGATCGCGGCGAGATCGAAGCGCGCGTAATGGAACAGCTTCAGGCGGGCGGGGTCAGCCAACAGCGACTTGAGGCTTGGCGCGTCATAGCTGCTTCCTGGCCCGAACCGTACCAGGTGCTCGTCGCCGCTGCCGTCGCTCAGCTGCACCACGCACAACCGGTCGCGGTGGGTGATGAGGCCCATGGTCTCGGTGTCGACCGCGATCGGCCCGGTGCCTTCCAGCACGCCGGCGGGCAGATCCTCTTCATGAAAATGTATCGCCATAAGCGGCGGCTTTAGGCCGATTGGGGAAAGAGGGGAAGGGGTGGTGGCTGGGCGATGTTGCGCAGGGTAGACAGGCGCTATGACGGCAGAGGCAATCCCCGACAGCTGGCGCGCTGCGCTTGAGCCAGCGCTGGCCACGCCCGAGGCGCGGCGGCTGGGCGGCTGGCTGCGCGCCGAGGAAGATTCGGGCAAGCGGGTCTTCCCGCCGCGAGGGCAGCGGCTGGCAGCGCTGGCGATGACACCGCTCGATCAGGTTCGGGTAGTGATCCTCGGGCAGGATCCCTACCACGGCGCCGGGCAAGCCCACGGTCTTGCCTTCTCGGTGCGCGATGGGGTGCGCCTGCCCCCTTCGCTGGTCAACATCTTCCAGGAGCTGGAAAGCGATCTTGGTGTGCGCCCACGCACAACCGGTAGCCTTGAGCGCTGGGCGAGGCAGGGCGTGCTTCTGCTAAACACCACGCTGACAGTGGAGGAAGGACAGGCAGGCA
>JBMSNZ010000104.1:0-8021 GCA_049421965.1 Erythrobacter sp. | reverse complement strand
GAAGCCCGCGCGCGTGATCTCGTAGACCACGTGCCGCACCATTCGGCCGCCACGCTCGAACACTTCTTCCATCTCGGTAAGCGCGCCGCCGATCTTCTCCATCGCCTTGCGGCTGCGCCAGTTGCTTTCGCCCACGCGGAACAGCACGCGCGGCACGCTTTCCAGCGCATGCACCAGCATCAGCCGCTTGACCTCGCGATTGATCGTGCCGCCCCAGAAATCGCGCGCGAGATAGGTCCAGCCGATCTCGAGCGCGGCGGGATCAAGCGGCGTGGGGCGAAGGCTGGACGAACCGATCACCCAGTCACTCGCGCGTTCGATTACCACGAGTGCGCCGCCCGAATGGAGGCCTTCCTCGAAGAACGGGCCGAACACTTCGGGCTTCCAGCGGTCAGCGGCGGGATGCTGTTCCCACAGCAGCGGGTCGCGCGCGACCTGGTATAGCGGCTCGCGATCGGCCTCGGTCATCGGCCGCAGGCGGACCCGCTGCCCTTCGAGGACCGGCTGGCGGTTCATCTCAACCGGTGACGGCAGCAAGTGCGCCGATGAACTTGTCGATATTGCCTGCGGTCAACCCGGCTATGTTGATACGGCCAGAGCCTGCCATGTAGATCGCATGCTCCTCGCGCAGCTGCTTCACCTGCTCAGGCGAAACCGGCAGCGTGGAAAACAGGCCGTTCTGGCTGGCCAGCGGGGCTAGGTCCACGCTGCCTGCGCGGCCCGCCGCACCCAGCCGCTCGCGCACCTGGCGCATCCGCTCGCGCATCTGGGAAAGTTCGTCGAGCCAGAGCGCCGTGAGATCGGTATCGGCGAGGACGATCCGCGCCACCGCCCCACCATGGTCAGGCGGCATCGACCACGCGGCGCGTGCAAGCGCATTGGCGTTGGAGAACACCGCGTCGAGACCGTCGGGTGTCGCGGTCATGGCATAGAACGCGCCGACCCGGTCGCGATAGACGCCGAAGTTCTTGTCGCAGCTATAAGCGATGAAGGCTTCGGGAACAGCGGCCAGCACGCGGCGCATGCCATAGGCATCTTCCTCCATGCCCTGGCCAAGCCCCTGGTAGGCCAGGTCGATGATGGGGAAAGCACCGCTTGCCGCAAAGGCATCGGCGATCGCGTCCCACTGTTCGGAGGTATAATCGATCCCGGTGGGATTGTGGCACGCGCCATGCAGCAGCACAGCGCAATCGGGCCCGGCCGAGCGGATCGCCGCCATTACCGCCTCGAGATCGGCGGTGCCATCCGCGCGGGCATGGTTGAACCACAGCGTCTCGAGATCGATATCGCCCATGATCTGCGCGTGGTTGGGCCAGCTCGGTTTGCCTACCAGCACGCGGGTGATCCCGGCCTTCCGCGCGAGCGCCACCGCCAGCCGCACCGCACCGGTGCCGCCCGGCGTCTGCATGCCGGAAATCCGCCCGCCCATCGTGGCGTCCGCGCCAAAGATATAAGGCATCAGCGCCTGGACGAAGCCCATGTCGCCTTCGGGGCCGAGATAGGACTTGCTGTCCTGCTGCTCGAGCAGGATCCGTTCGGCTGCCTTCACCGCTGCGAACACAGGGGTGTCGCCCTGGCCGGTACGATAGACGCCGACGCCCAGGTCGATCTTGTCGGCACGCGGATCGGCGGCATGGAGCTTGATCAGCGCCAGCAGCGCATCGGGAGCTTGCGGGGTGAGTCGTTCGAGCATGGGCGGCGCCATGCAACGAGACGTCCCGGGCCGCAACAGGGAATTCCCGCGCGGCCCGTTCAGCCTGTGGAGCAAGCGCGAATCAGAACGGCAGCCAGCGCTGCTTCTTGGAGAATTTCATGTAGCCGGCGTTCACGCCAAGCCTGAGGCCCGCGCCCACGCGGATCGGAATCAGCACGATATCGCCCTTGCGCATGTAGCTGACATGCAGCCCGCCCACGAAATAGGCTTGGCCCTCGCCCGCCGGGAAACGCTCGTACAGTTCCTCGCTGTCATGCAGATTGTAGACCAGCACGAAAGTCTTGGCGGCGTTTGCGCCGACATCGAAGCCGATCGAGGGGCCGGTCCAGTAAACCTCGCGATTGCCTTCGATCTTGTGGTGCAGCGTGCCCGAACCGTAGCGGACGCCCAACGCGAACGCCCCGCCGGCCTCACGCCCGGTGATATAGGCATTGGGCTCGCCCTGCTCGCGCAGCAGGTCCTCGATCACCTTGGCCAGGCCTTCGGCGCCCTTGCCGAATACGCCTTCGGCCGCGCCGATCAGGTCTTCCTCCGCATAGGTGGTGGAATCCGCTGCCGGTGCCGGAGCAGCAGCTGTGGCAGGCGGCGTTTCGGTGGCCGTAGCCGCGCCTTCGGCTGGCGGCGCGGCGGGCGCCTCCTGCGGTCCGAACGCGACCAGATCATTGCCGGTCTCGCCAGCCTGTGCCGGGGCAGCCAGATCGCCGTCGATCGCGCCGGTCGGGGCATTGGCGGGTGGCGGGGCCTGCGCGCTACTGTCATAGGCGGCGTCAGGATCGACCGATTGCAGTTCCTGCGCCTTCAACGGGCCGGTAGCGAGCGCCAAACCGGCGGCCAATGCGATCGCGATCGAACGGAAATTGGGGAACAATGCTTGCGTCATGATCTTTATCCGGCCCTGCGATGGACCCCTCGAAAATTGCATCAGAATCGCATGGTGACGCGGCGACAATTGCGCGGCGGTGAACCGAATCGAAAACGCGGCGAAGCGAGTCCGACGCGCGCCTTGCGGTTTTTTGCGCTAGTCACTTGCCGCGCCATGCTCGCCGCCTTATAGCGCGCGGCTCGCAGCCGATAATGCATGCGTCTTGCGGAGACGTGGGTGAGTGGCTGAAACCAGTTCCCTGCTAAGGAACCGTACTCTATCAGGGTACCGAGGGTTCGAATCCCTCCGTCTCCGCCACTTTCCAAACCGCCTTAATAATTTGCCGGTTGGCGCGGCGCTGTTGCGCGGCGATTGTAAGCGCTGCCGCCAATACGTATATCCAGATACAGGACTGGAGCGGAACTCACATGACTGGAAGCGATCCACATCGCGACGCAGTGGCCGGGCAGATCACTCGGGCATTGAGCGACGCGAAATTGCGCCCGATTGTCAAGGGCTTCTTCGATCACGACAGCTTTACAGTCACCTATGTCGTGCACGATCCGGCGACAGGCGACGCGGCGATCATTGATCCGGTGCTGGATTTCAACCCGGCCTCGGGGCGCACCAGCCACATCTCCGCCGACCAGGTGATCGACTATGTCGGCGCGAATGGCCTGAAGGTCGCGTGGCTGCTCGAGCCCCACGCCCATGCCGATCATCTTTCGGCCGCGCCCTATCTGCAGGAGAAACTGGGCGGGCGGATCGCGATCGGCGAGCACATCACCACAGTGCAGCAGGTGTTTGGCAAGCTGTTCAATGCCGGGGCCGAGTTCCGGCGCGACGGTTCCGATTTCGACGCGCTGTTCGGCGATGGCGACAGTTTCAGCCTGGGCAATCTGCCCGTGACGGTGCTGCATGTGCCGGGCCACACGCCGGCCTGCATCGCCTATGCCATCGGCGATGCGGTGTTCGTGGGCGACACGATGTTCATGCCCGACTACGGCACAGCGCGGGCCGATTTTCCCGGCGGGGATGCGCGCCAGCTGTTCCGCTCGCTCCGCCGGATCCTCTCGCTGCCGCCCGAGACACGGCTGTTCATGTGCCACGACTACCTGCCGCAGGGGCGCAGCGAATATGTCTGGGAAACCACTGTCCAGGCCCAGCGCGAGGACAATATCCACGCCCATGACGGCATCAGCGAAGATGAGTTCGTGGCCATGCGCGAGGCGCGCGATGCCACACTCGCCATGCCGCGCCTGATCCTGCCCTCGGTGCAGGTCAACATGCGCGCCGGGCACCTGCCCCCGCCCGACGACAATGGCGTGACCTATCTCAAGCTGCCGGTGAACGCGGTATGACGCACCTCGGCTTTCCCGATGCCGCCCCGCTCGCGGGCCTGGGCGGCGGCATACTGATCGGCCTTGCCGCCGCGCTGATGCTGCTCGGCGCCGGGCGGATCGCCGGCGTATCCGGAATCGCTGCGCGGGCGACCGGGATTGCCGACAGCGGCATTTCGCGCGACGGGGCATGGGCCTTCCTGATCGGCCTGCCGCTGGGCGCCGCCGTGGTTGCCGCGCTGTCCGGCGGGCTCGACGCGAGCTTTGCCGGCACCATGCCGTTGCTGCTGGCAGGCTTCCTCGTGGGAGTTGGCACGCGGCTGGGCAGCGGCTGCACCAGCGGGCACGGCGTGTGCGGCGTCAGCCGCCTGTCGCAGCGTTCGATCGTCGCGACGATCACCTTCATGGCTGCGGGAATCGCCACGGTGTTCGCGATGAACGCGCTGGGCATCGAGGTGTTGCCATGATCGCGCGCATCCTGCCGCCGCTCGTGTCGGGCACGCTGTTCGGCGCCGGGCTTGCGCTGGGCGGAATGACCGATCCGGCGCGGGTGCGCGGCTTCCTCGACCTGTTCGGCAATTGGGACCCGACCCTCGCGTTCGTCATGGGCGGCGCGGTGCTGGTGATGGCGATCGCCTGGCGCTTCGTGCCGCGCATGGCGCATCCGCTGTTCGCGGAGAAATTCGCCCTGCCCACCCGCACCGACCTTACTGCCAGGCTGATCGGCGGATCGGCTCTGTTCGGAATTGGTTGGGGCATCGCCGGGCTGTGCCCGGGGCCGGGCGTCGCCGCGCTGGCGATCGCGCCGGGATCGGCCGCAACCTTCCTCGTCGCGATGCTGGCCGGGATGGGACTGGTGCGACTGATCGAGCCTGCCGGCTGAATCCCGGATGGAACCGGCCCAACCAGCCGACCCCGCCAACCCGGCCGCAGCGCGCAGGCCGGGCCTCGCCAGCCGCTATCTTCCGATCCTCGAATGGGCTCGCAGTTACAATGGCGCGACGCTGACCAGTGACCTGGTCGCAGCGTTGATCGTCACCATCATGCTGATCCCGCAGAGCCTGGCCTATGCGCTGCTGGCGGGGCTACCGCCGGTGGTGGGGCTCTATGCCTCGATCCTGCCGCTGATCGCCTATGCGCTGTTCGGCACCAGCCGCACGCTGGCTGTGGGGCCGGTTGCGGTGATCAGCCTGATGACTGCCAGCGCGGCGGGGGCAGTAGCGGCGCCGGGCACCGCGGCCTATCTTGAGGCCGCAATCACGCTGGCGGCGCTATCGGGCGTGATGCTGGTGCTGCTGGGGCTGATGCGGCTGGGCTTCCTCGCCAATCTGCTCTCGCATCCGGTAATCAGCGGTTTCATCACCGCTTCGGGCGTTCTGATCGCGACCAGCCAGCTGAAACATATCCTGGGCGTGAGCGCCGGAGGCGATACCTGGCCCGACATGCTGGGTTCGCTCGCCGCTGCGCTGGGCACGGCCAATCCCGCAACGCTGGCGATCGGCGTGCCGGCCACGATCTTCCTGTTCTGGGTGCGCAAAGGCGCCAAGCCCTTGCTGCTCAAGGCCGGGCTACCCCCGCGCCTCGCCGATATCCTGGCCAAGGCCGGGCCGGTGGTGGCCGTGGTGCTGACCATCGTCGCGGTGCTCGTGCTGGATCTCGAAGCGCATGGCGTGGCGCTGGTCGGCGCAATTCCGCAAGGCCCGCCGCCCTTTGCGCTGCCTTCAGCGGATCCGGCGCTGATCGCGCAGCTGTGGGTGCCCGCGCTGCTGATATCGGTGATCGGCTTTGTCGAGAGCGTATCGGTGGCTCAGACGCTCGCGGCCAAGCGGCGCCAGCGGATTGCGCCCGACCAGGAACTGATCGGGCTCGGCACCGCCAATCTCGCCAGCGCCTTTTCCGGCGGATACCCGGTGACGGGCGGCTTCGCGCGGTCAGTGGTGAACTTCGACGCCGGCGCGGAAACGCCCGCCGCCGGGGCCTTTACCGCAGCGGGAATCGCGCTTGCCTCGCTGTTTCTCACCCCGCTGCTGTTCCACTTGCCGGTGGCGACCCTTGCTGCGACCATCATCGTCGCAGTGATCAGCCTGGTCGATCTCAAGACTCCGGGCCGCCTGTGGCGCTATTCGAAGGCCGATTTCGCCGCGCATCTGGCCACGATCGGTATCACGCTGATCGCAGGGGTGGAGTTGGGGGTGATCGCCGGAGTGCTGGTCGGCCTGCTGCTCTATCTGTGGCGTGCCAGCCGGCCGCATGCCGCGATCGTCGGCCGCGTCCCGGAGACCGAGCATTTCCGCAATGTCGAACGGCACAGCGTGCTCACCGTGCCGCATGTCCTGTCGATCCGGATCGATGAAAGCCTGACCTATCTCAACGCGCGCTGGCTGGAGGAATATGTGCTGGAACGCGTGGCCGAGCGGCCCGCTCTGCGGCATGTGATCCTGATGTGCAGCGCGGTCAACGAAATCGACGCTTCGGGCCTCGAAAGCCTCGAAGCGATCAACCATCGCCTGGGCGACGGCGGGATCAGGCTGCACCTGTCAGAGGTCAAGGGCCCGGTGATGGACCGGCTGGGGCGCACGCACTTTCTTGAAGAGCTCAACGGCAAGGTGTTCCTTTCGCAGGAACGGGCCTTTTCCGAGCTCTCGCTCGATACGGGCGAACCGCCCGCACCGGTTGACCACTATCTCGCGCGCGGCATGATCTGACCTTGCACATTTTCGGCCATTGCGATGCGCGCAGCGCAATGGCAGCAGATGAAATGCGGCGCACCGGAAGGCCCGCAGCTAGAAGAACAGGATCGAGATGAGCGAGACGAAGGACGGGTTCGTGCTGCGGCCCAAGCAGGACCACGCAACCCACTGCACCGGGGCGCAATTCGAGGAACTGTACCAGCGCAGCCTGGCCGATCCCGATGGCTTCTGGCTGGAGCAGGCGCAGCGGCTTGACTGGTTCGCGCGGCCCACCCGTGGCGGTGAATGGTCGTATGACCCGGTCGACATCCGCTGGTTTGCCGATGGCACGCTCAACCTCTGCCACAATGCGGTGGACCGCCACTTGGCCGAACGCGGCGATACAATTGCGCTGATTTTCGAGCCTGACGATCCCGCCACGCCCGGCCGCAGCCTCAGCTATCGCGAACTGCACCGCGAAGTGGTGCAGATGGCCAATGCGCTGAAGGCGCTGGGCGTGCGCAAGGGCGACCGCGTCACGATCTATATGCCGATGGTGATCGAGGGCGTGCTGGCCATGCTGGCCTGCGCGCGGCTGGGCGCGATCCATTCAGTGGTGTTCGGCGGTTTCTCGCCCGATGCGCTGGCCGGCCGGATCACCGATTGCGGCAGCCGCTTCGTGGTGACTGCGGACAGCGGGCTGCGCGGCGGCAAGCCGGTGCCGCTCAAGGCCAATGTCGATGCCGCGCTGGCGCAGGACGGGGTCGAGGTCGACGGCGTGCTGGTGGTGCGCCACACCGGCACCGCGATTCCCATGGCCACGGGGCGCGACCACTGGTTCCACGAACTCGCTTCCGATGCCGATTGCCCGTGCGAGCCGATGAATGCGGAAGACCCGCTGTTCATCCTCTACACCTCGGGTTCGACCGGGAAGCCCAAGGGCGTGCTGCACACCACCGGCGGTTATGGCGTGTGGGTGGCAACCACCTTCCAATATGTGTTCGATTACCGCGCCGGCGAGATCCACTGGTGCACTGCCGATATCGGCTGGGTCACCGGGCACAGCTACATCGTCTATGGCCCGCTCATCAACGGCGCCACCGGGATCGTGTTCGAAGGGGTGCCCAACTACCCCGATCACGGCCGCTTCTGGGACGTGGTCGACAAGCACCAGGTCAACATTCTCTACACCGCGCCCACCGCGATCCGCGCGCTGATGCGCGAGGGCGAGGCGCCGGTGAAGCGCACCTCGCGCGCCTCACTGCGCCTGCTCGGCTCGGTGGGTGAACCCATCAACCCCGAGGCCTGGCGCTGGTACCACGACGTGGTCGGCGACAGCCGCTGCCCCATCGTCGACACGTGGTGGCAAACGGAAACCGGCGGCATCCTGATCTCGCCGCTGCCCGGCGCCACCGACCTGAAGCCCGGCTCGGCCA
>JBMSNZ010000103.1:0-8050 GCA_049421965.1 Erythrobacter sp. | reverse complement strand
CCGGCTTTCGTGGCGGAGTATCTGCAGCCCTACCCGTTAGCTGCTCGTTCGATCGGCGAAGCGGCATTAGAGGCGATGCGCCTGGAGTACAGCCAGGCCATCGCGCGCGTGGCCCCTTCTGCGCGGTACGTAACAGACAAACGCCCTGACAATTTCCTGCATATCGGCCTGATCAAGACACTGTTTCCGGCAGCCCGGATCCTGCACACCGTGCGCAATCCGCTGGATGTGATGGTATCAACCTACTTTCTGAATTTTGCACAAAGCGTCGCCTATAGCGAGCGGCTGGAAGATATTGCGCATTACATCGGCCAGTACCAAAAGCTCACGCGCCATTGGGAGCGTGTCTTCGGTGACGATATCGGGGTATTCGATTATGACCGCTTCGTTCTCGACGGCGAAGCGGAAATCGATCGGGCGCATTCCTGGCTTGGGCTGGATCACGCGCCGCCACCGATTTCAGATGATGGAAATGACGGGCCAGTCATCCGTACGCCAAGCGCTTGGCAGGCGCGGGCTCCGGTGCACGCAAGATCGTCGGGCCGATGGCGCAACTTCGAGCGCCAGCTACAGCCATTTCGTTATCTTCTCGATCGCTGACTTCCGCATAGGCGCAAGCCACGCTTACTCGAGCTGCATGGCGTAGAATTTTGTCAGCAGCTGCCGTTCTTGTTCTGTCAGGTGCGGGTTCCAGGTATCAAAGATAAGGACGATACGATCCTTGTCGCTTTCGTTGACGGCTTCATGGTCAATCGTATCGTCAAAAGCGAAGGCCTCGCCTTCAACCCACTCGCGAATCTCTGAGCCAACACGGAACCGGCACTTGCCGGGCACAACAAGCGGCAGATGGATGATGGCGCGGGTATTGGTCACCCCGGTGTGCGGCGGAATGTACTTGCCTGCCTTCAGTATGGAAAAGAATGCGGTCGGAGCCTTGCCTGGAATGGTCGTGTCCGGTGCCAAGCTGAGCGCTTCGGCGGTGGCAGGGCAACGATCGAGTACGGGCTGGTTCGGCTTGCCGTATTCCCAAAGAAAGCAGGCACCCCAATCAAGCGAGCCGTCAAGCTTGGTCCATTTGCTTTCGGGTGTACCTTCGTCGAGCTTCACGTATGGGCGTAGCGCCTCGCCAGGATCTGCGACTAGCGCCAAGGCCTCGCGCCTGATTGCGTCAGTCCTTTCTTCGATCAGGGAGAGCCAGGGAAACAGGCGTTTGTCGAAGAACTCGTCGGCGGGAAGGAAAGGGAAATAGACGCCCTGGCATTCGTTCCGGAACACTGCTGATCGACCGAGGACGATATCGAGGCAACGGTTGAACCGACGCAGATCGGGGTCATCCGATCGGTCAGCGCCGAATGTATGGTCGTATTGCTGCGAAAGCTTGTCGGCATGGCTCGCGATGAAGCTACGCCCACGTGCAATCACTGCTTCGAGCTCGGCGGTTGGCTGGTTGAAGGTCTTTGCGACCTGAAGGACGGCATTCCAGGCCAGCGCTGCATCCTTGGCGGCGCCTGCACGCTCCTCAAGCTCGGCCTTGCGTACAAGAGCCCCCATGTGGAACCTGTCTTTCGAGAGTGCGGTCTCAAGGGCAGTGCGTTCGCCTCGGTCATCGCCGGCACCGCGATAAGCGGTCGCAAGGTTGACCCAGAGGATCGGCTGCTCGGGGTCCGCGGAAGCGGCCGAGGAAAAATCACTGATCGCCTCGGCAAAGCGCCTTTCGGCAAGCGCCCGCATGCCGCGAAAGTTGAGCGCCACCGGATTGCCAGGTTCCGCCGTGAGCGCCGCTTCGATGTTGCGGGCTTCGGAAGCCCAGTCTCCGGCCCTGCGCGCCTGATCGGCCGCAGCCAGCAAGGTCTGGACATATGCCTGTTGATTGCTCATTGCTCGTTCATACCGTCGGGGTTTTGCCTTGCAAGCATGTCTCGGCCCAAAAGGATTTCGCCGCAGCTCTCGCACCATGGTCAACCGCCTCGATCCAGCATGGCTCGCGCATCGATATGACGAGAGCAACGACACCATTCGGTTCGTACGCTATGAGCGGCATGAGCGTGCAGCGGTTCCATTCTTGATTGATGGGCTCTTGCCGAGCCGCGAGTTCCAGCCGCTGAGCCGTTCCGAGGCACGGCAACAGGCAGGTGATGCCCCGGTCCATTTCATTTTCCATTCGGGATTCTGCTGCTCTACGCTCCTTGCGGCAGCGCTTGACCAGCCGGGCCTGGCAAGCAGCTTTAGCGAGCCCACCATTCTTAATGATGCGATAGGTTGGCGGCTGCGCGGGGCTCCCGTCGGTGATGTCGGGGAATTGGTCGACGATGCCCTGCGATTGCTGGGGAGGCCGTTCGCGGGAGATCCTGCATCCATCCTCAAGCCATCCACTGTAGTGAATGGCCTGGCTGAGGCGATGCTTGCAATCCGGCCGCAGGCACGCGCCGTATTGATGTATGCTCCGCTAAGGGATTTCTTGATCTCTATCGCCAAGAAGGGGCTCGAAGGGCGCCTGTGGGTGCGAGATCTCCTGCTCAAATGCCGGGCTGAGCGGCGGACTGAAGTGCTGGGATTCAGTGACTATGACTTGCTGGGTCAAACTGATCTACAGGTTGCCGCACTTGATTGGCTGATGCAGCAGGCGGTGTTCGCAAGACTGGTCGAGCGATTTCCGGATCGGGTACGTTCCTTGTCGAGCGAGAGTTTCCTCGGCCAACCCGAAGAAACGATACGCCTTGCATCGGCTCTGTTTGGCCTGCCGCTCAAGCCTGAAAACGTGGCCTCTGCAATGAATGGGGCTATGCGGCAGAATTCAAAGGATGGCTCGCCTTTCGGACCGCATGAGCGACGCAAGGATTATGATGCGGCGTATCGCGCGCATGCAGACGAGGTCGACAAAGTCCTAGTTTGGGCGGAACATGTCGCAAAGGCAGCGGGCTTGACCATGTCCCTGCCGGAGCCGCTTATCCATTCCTGACGCGGTTCGGCGCGGATCAGCCAGATACCGGGTGTGGCGCACTTCGCCACGACGCAAACGGCCAGCTGGCTATCTCAAGACAAAGAAAAAGGGGCGGATCCGACCGGACCCGCCCCCAATTCTGTGAATGACCAACCAGTCGCTTAGAACGACAGGCGAGCGGTCATGCTGTAACGGCGACCGATGGTGTCATAGGTCGACGGATAGGTGTTGCCGCTGTTGGCCGAAGTCGTACCTGCCTGACCACCAACCAGCGGGGGCTGCTTGTCGAACAGGTTGAACACGGTGCCCGTCAGCGTCACATTTTCAGTGATCTTGAAGCGCATCGTGAAGTCGAAGTAGTCATATGCGTCGATCTTGTTCGCATTGATCTGCTTGCCGACAACCGAGAAGCGCGTCGCATCGCCGGTGACCGTGCCGTTGAACAGCGCAGGCAGACCCGGCTGGTACTCGAACGACGAGATGTGCCGCCACAGCAGCGACAGGTCGATGCCGTCAAAGCCAAGGGTCGTACGCTGGGTCCAGCTCAGTTCAGGCTGCAGCTGACCGATCGCGATACCGCAGTTGGCGCTGTAGACGCCGGGGCAGTTCGGGAAAACGTTGGTCGTGCTGATCTGCGACGCATCGAAGTACGAATTGTCGGTCCAGTTGCCGGTGAAGTTCAGGTCGAGATCGGCAAAGCCGAGATCGGTCCCGTAGTTCACAACCAGGTCGAAACCGTCGGTGAACAGCACGCCGGCGTTCGACAGCGGGGCAGGAAGGCCAGCGGTCGTTGCAGGCGAACCGCTCAGGCGGCCGGTCGACGGGTTACGACGGATGCTCGTGCAAAGCGGATCGGTAGCCGAGGCCGCGGTGATGCTGGCGAAGCAGGCGTTGATGATATCGCCGGGCAGCGGGGCGTTGATCGCGTCCGTCACCTTGATGCGATAGTAGTCAAGCGACATCGAGAACCCAGGCAGGAACGAAGTCGGCGTGAACACCGCACCAACGGTGAACGACTTCGAGGTTTCCGGCGAAAGGTTCGGGTTGCCGCCGCCCGTCACGTTGGCCTGGCCAGCAGCCGGATCGAGAATGCTCCCGATCGAAGCAGCAGGTGCGCCCTGCGCAAGGCAGACCGCGGTCAACGCAGCGTTGCCAACCGGCTTGGTCCCCGAGCAGGGGTCGACCGCCAGGTTGGTCAGACCAGTGTTAACCGGAGCGAACAGTTCGCCGATGTTCGGGGCACGAACAGCCTTCTGGTAGCTTGCCCGGAACTTGACATCCGGAACCGGTGCCCACGAACCACCCACTTTCCAGCTCGTGGCGCTGAACTTGGGATTGTTCGGCGCATCGACGCTGTACCAGGATTTGCGGATACCGGCTTCGATCGTCAGGTCGTCGAAGAACGGACGGTCCGAAACCAGCGGCACCGCCACTTCGGCGAAGACGTCGCGAGCGCGATAGCCGCCTTCGAACGGACGGACCGCACCACCGGCGCCGCCCAGTTCGCCCGGCACAGATGCCAGGTTGTCCGGACGCTGGGCAGCGAAGTACTTGCGTTCTTCAGCACCCACGGCGAACGAAACGTCTTCGGATGCCCAAGGCGACGCGAACCCGGCATCACCCGAGATCACGGCGTTCTTCTGGTCAAGCGACGCATACTGCATGATCGAGCTCGTCACGCCGCCGATGAAACCTGCCATCTCAGGCGTGATGCTGCCGGGCTGGCCGAACAGGTTGAGCGGAACGCAGCCGTTGGTCGTGACGTTGCAGGTGGTGGTGTTGGTGGCATTCAGGGCCTGCTGCAGGCGCGAACGGGCCACATAGCCTGAACGGACCTGGTTGTTCTCCGATTCACCATGCGCGAAGAACACATCGAGCGAGATGTTGTCGGTGATGTTGTAGACCATGCCTGCCTTCACGTCGAACATGTTCGTCGTGTAGGTGGAAACGCGGGGCCCAAGCTCGACCGAACGACGGTACACGATGCCCAGCGGGATCGCCGGGTTGGTGTTACAGGCAGTGCCAAGGGCAATGCCGTTGATCGTGCACAGCTGGTCGCGGATGCCGGCCGTCAGGTAGGGGTTGTTGCCCGGAACGGTCAGCGATTCACCGAACACGCCCGATGCAGCGATGATTTGCTCGACAGTGTTCTTCGAGAACATGCCGCGCGCATAGACCTGGAACTTGTCCGACAGGTCATAGTGGGCTTCGCTGTAGACGTTGTAGCGCTTGTACGGCGTCTGGTAGATATTGTACGGGTTGAAGTTGAACAGCGAGTACTGCGGGACCAGCGAGTTGCCGTCGGGCGAAATCTGACGGTTGCCGGCAATGCTCGCGAAGGCGAACGAAGTCGGAGTTGCCGTCGGCGAGTCGCCGCCGCAGAAGCCGGTGATCGAGTTGAGCACGCACTGACCGATATCGCGCTGGCCGAAATAAACCGGATCGGATTCCATGTAGCCCACGCCGAGCACGGCGTTGCCGCGGCCATCGTCGAAGCTGGCACCGATCACGCCGTCGACGCGCCACTGCTTTGCATCACCCAGTTCCG
Organism: Erythrobacter sp.; assembly: GCA_049421965.1. Lineage (GTDB taxonomy): Bacteria > Pseudomonadota > Alphaproteobacteria > Sphingomonadales > Sphingomonadaceae > Erythrobacter. The sequence goes on along the minus strand of JBMSNZ010000103.1, from coordinate 2,561 downwards.
AGATGCCGTAGCTGCCCGACAGGTCGGCGCCGGCAAAATCCTGCTTGGTGATGAAGTTGACCACGCCAGTCACAGCGTCGGCGCCGTAGGTCGATGCCGCACCGCCGGTGAGCACGTCGACCCGCTCGATCAGAGCGACAGGAATGTTGTTGAGGTCGACCGCGCCGAAAGTGCTCGACGGCACGATGCGGGTCGAGTTCAGGAGGACCAGGTTGCGCTGTGCGCCAAGACCGCGAAGGTCAACGCGCGACGAGCCCACCGAGCCATTGTTCACGTTCGAACCGAGGTTCGGGACGAGGCCCGGAACTTCGCGCAGCAGCTGTTCCGCGTTGGAAGCCTGCTTGAGCTCGATCGTGTCCGCGGTGGTGACGTTGATCGGCGAAGCGGCTTCGATGTTCGGATTGCGAATCAGCGAGCCGGTAACAACGATCACCGAATCTTCGGCTTCGGCGTCCTCATCGGCCTGTGCGTCTTGCGCCAGGACCGGCGAGGCAATCATCGCGAGCGAAATCGCAAGCGAACCAGCACTCAGTCGCAGTTGAGTAGAAGTTCTCATTTGGTTTGTACCCTCATCAAAGGAAGGGTGCGCAAGGCGACCCCCTCGTTGTCGACCCAGATAGTTCCAACCCAGGCCTTGCGGCATAGACGGAAACAACGGCCTTTTCCCTTTGGGTAAAGCTGCCAGGAGGAGCGCAAAAAACGCAAAAGGAATCCCGGCAGCCAGTCCCTGCGCGCGGGATTAGGCCTAACCGCCCCGGCAAGGAAGAATTTGCGCGCTCCGGGGTAAAAATCCCGTAGGGGTGTAACACCGTTGCAACACTGCTTGATCACCGCGCCCAGCCTCGTCGGTGCCTAGCCATTTCGCTCGGTTGCAATCTGCCACGAATTGATCTTAGGGCAGGGCAAAAGCCGGTGATTCACGCCTTGTGGCCGCGGCAGCTTCCGCCGCTCGCGCCATCCGGGTGACACCACCGCCAATTCAATCGCGAGGAGCCCGAAATGCCGACAGCCTATATTGTTGAAGCCGTAAGAACCGCCGGTGGCCGCCGCGGAGGGCGCCTCGCCGGGGTGCATCCGGTCGATCTGCTCGCGGCATCGCTCGATGCGATTGTCGATCGCAGCGGGATCGATCCGGCAGCGATTGACGACGTCATCACCGGCTGCGTGTCGCAGGCCGGCGAACAGGCGATGCAGGTCGGGCGCATGGGCGTGCTTGCTTCGAAGCGGCTGCCGCAGTCGACCCCGGCGGTGACGATCGACCGCCAGTGCGGATCATCGCAGCAGGCGATCCAGTTCGCCGCGCAAGCGGTGTTGAGCGGCACGCAGGACGTGGTGATCGCGAGCGGCGTCGAAAGCATGACCCGCGTGCCGATGGGCTCGAACGTGACGCTGCACATGAAGGAAGGCCTCTACAGCAAGGCTGCAGGGCTCGAAGCCAAGTTCCCCGGCATCAACTTCAGCCAGTTCATGGGCGCCGAAATGATCGTCAAGAAGCATGGCTTCACCAAGGACCAGCTCGACGAGTTTGCGTTTGCGAGCCACCAGAAGGCGATTTCGGCGACGCAGGCTGGCGCTTTTGAGCGCGAGATCGTGCCGATCGAGATCGAGACACCGGAAGGCGCGCAAATGCACACGGTGGACGAAGGCATCCGCTTCGATGCCTCGCTCGAAGGCATCGCCGGGGTCAAGCTCCTCAGCCCTGATGGCGCAATCACGGCAGCGAGTTCAAGCCAGATCTGCGATGGTTCCTCGGCTGTACTGGTGGTTAGCGAAGAGGCGCTCAAGCGCCACAATCTGACCCCGCTGGCGCGGATTCACAATCTCACCGTTACTGCAGGCGATCCGGTGATCATGCTTGAAGAGCCGCTGTTCGCGACCGACCGTGCGCTGCAGCGAGCGGGCCTGAAGATTGGCGACATCGACCTGTTCGAAGTGAACGAGGCGTTCGCTTCGGTGCCGATGGCCTGGCTCAAGCATACCGGCGCCGATCCGGACCGGCTCAATGTTCACGGCGGTGCGATCGCGCTTGGCCATCCGCTGGGCGCTTCGGGCACCAAGCTCATGGCAACGCTGGTCCACGCGCTGCATCGCCACGGCAAGAGGTATGGCCTCCAGACGATGTGCGAGGGCGGCGGTGTCGCCAATGTCACCATCGTCGAGGCGGTGTAGGCAAGAAGGCCGGTCTGCCATTTAGCCGGTGTGACTCGCAGTGAAGGCGCTGCTAGGCTGGCATGGTAACCACACGCCGGAAGTGACTTGCCCATTGCATGGCGCGGAGATCGCAAGATGAACGAGAGTCGATATTCCTTCTTTGCAATCGCCGCAGCTTTGGGGGTCGCAGGTCCCGCGGTATCCGCTCATGCCAAGGATGGCGACGAGTACCAGACGCCGCAGGTCGTTTCACAACTCTATGCCTGCCAGGCGATCGCAGACGATGCCGAGCGGTTGAAGTGTTTCGAGGCGGCTGTGGCCGCGATCCAAACGGCCGAAAGGGAACGCAACCTGACTTTTGCCGATCGCCTACAAGTGCGCGAAGCAAAGCGCGGCCTGTTCGGGCTTGG